>NZ_JACGVK010000078.1:0-46645 GCF_014077185.1 Colwellia sp. MB02u-10 | reverse complement strand
ATAAATAAATAAATATAAATATAAATATAAATGGAGTCGTGATGAAACGTTATAAATTAAGATTGGTAAACAAAGTAGCAACCGGTTTGCTATGTGCAGCGATGTTCGCTCCTCTATTGTCTAACGCGCAGTCATTAGAGCAAGCGGTTGCTTATTCGTTAGATACTGACCCTGACATTAGGGTCGCTTATGCGCAGTTTAAAGTATTTGAAAAACTAGTGGAGCAAGCTGAAGCTGGCTATTTTCCAACGGTTGATTTAACTGGGGGAATTGGCTATGAGTATACTGATAGTCCTGGTACGCGAAATACGCGAAGTTTAAATGCGGATACTCCAACTTTGAACCGCAGGGAAATAGGGCTTAGTATTACACAAAATTTATTTGCTGGTTTCCATACTAGAAGTGAAGTTAGCCGAACTCGTTCTGACGCAACTGCAGAGCAGTGGCGTTTATATAGTAAAGCTGAGGATTTGGCGCTACAAGTCAGTAAAGTTTATGTTGCGCTAATTGAAGCTAAAACAGTGGTGGAGTTATCAGAAAAAAACCTCGCCTCTCATCAAAAAATATATGAGCAGATAAAATCTCGCACAGAGTCAGGCTTAGGTAGCAGTGCTGAACTATCACAGATCAATAGCCGCCTTGCGAAGGCACATTCAAGTTTGATTGCCGCCAGGAATAATTATTTGGATAGTGACGTTATGTTTTATCGAGTTATTGCCCAACGTCCAGATAATTTAGTTGTGCCTTACCCTGATTCATCATTCTTACCTGAATATAAAAACGAAGGTTTAACAACAGCGCTGGAAAACAACCCTGTTATTAAAGCCGCAGCAAATGATATTAATGCTGCAAATTATCAATATAAATCTGCAAAATCGACTTATTATCCAAAAGTGTCACTTGTTATTAATGCCAACTATGATAATAACCGAAATGGTATTGATAGTGATGCATTTGGTCCTAATGGAGAATCGAATGAAGTTTCGGCCATGGTGCGCTTTTCATATAATATTTTTTCGGGTGGAAAAGATAAAGCCTATGCCAAAGAGATTGCTTATAAAATGAATCAAGCAAAAGACCTTAATCGCAGTGCCTATCACCAGGTAGAAGAGGGTTTTATGCTATCTTGGAATGCTTTTGAGCAACTTAATCTACAAAAAAAATATATTAAAAAACATGTCATAGCTGCAAACGATACACAGTTGGATTATCTACAGCAATATCGTATTGGGCAGCGCAGCCTGTTAGATTTACTTGATACTGAAAATGAACTGTATCAGTCGCGCATCGATTTCTTAACTGCGGAGATGAGCGAAATCATCGCACAATATCGTGTTTTGCATTCAATGGGTCTATTACTTGATTCATTAAAAGTAACGCGTCCAACATCTTGGCAAGGTTAACAAAATTTCCGGAGGGAATTGATACAATGAATTATATAATGACAATTATGTTAGCTTTATCTATCTCAGCCTGTTCAATGCAGGTCAAAGATATGACACCTGAGCCGACGGTACAAAAATTTGATTTAGCAGATAGCGAAGCCGATGGAGTAATTAATGCCCGCGATGATTGTTCAGATAGCTTATCAGGTGCTTTAGTTGGTAATCTTGGCTGTGGATTCGATCACATAGAAAAAGAAAGCCGTACATTGCGAGTAAATTTCACCAATGGTTCTTATGCTGTTGGAAATGAATTTTTACCTGAAATAAAGCAATTATCTGATTTTATGAATGAGTTTCCTAGCGCTAACTTGACTATTGAGGGGCATACTAGCAAACAGGGCGCAAATTGGTTCAATAACATATTATCGCAAGATAGAGCACAGAGCATCAAAAATATATTAGTGAATACGTATAATATTGAGCAAGCTCGCATTACTGCCATAGGTTATAGCTCTAATAAACTTATAGTGGAAGGTGACGATGAGGAAAGTCATGCTCGTAACCGCCGCATTATTGCAGTGCTTTCGAGTCATAAGTCTGCTACTGATATGAAATGGACAATTTACAGCGTTGATCAAGCTGCAGGAATAAGTAATCACGACGGTAAATATTACCAGCAATAAAGTTTAGCTGTGCTTATTGAGCAGTCTACTACTGCCAATACAGCACAGCTTTATCTTATGCTAAATCATCCAGTGAGCTAAACGAGTCTACAAGGAAAAAGGGCTCTTGCAATCAGCGACCGCTCCTTTAATTAGCGATGAGGCGGTTTTGCCAACATTGACTGCGGCAAGTATCAACGAAAATGAAACATCAGTGCTTGAGGTAACCGAGCCTGTGACAGATACAGTTGCCGATAGCGTGACAGAGCATGTGTTAGACGATACTGCGCTAACTATCTAGGCATCTAACGAGGTGTTATTGACCGGCGATACCGATGAGCTCGCAGGTAAGGTAACCGATAGCAGTTCAGAGGATGAAGTGTTCGTTAATATTGGTGCGTTTACTGAAGCAACCGTGGCAGCGACAAATAGGGATGACATAGGTACAGGTGAAATCACTGATACTCTTGATGACATCACTGATACGATTGAAATCAAGGCTGGTGATATGCCAGTGATAACCAACAGCAGCAGCATTGCGGATGCCGACACCCATTGGTTTATCACCGGTAGTATCGGCCAAAGCAACGATCAAATTCCCTCACTCACCAGACGAGAAAGTACAAATAGCGACCGTTGAGCGCTATTGGCAGTTATTGTTAGCCGTATTAGCCAATATTCCAGAAAAGTCGTAAGTGATGCTGTAGCGCTTTATTTTAGTGCGCTATCATTCGATTTTATTTTTTATTTTTTATTTGCTACTGTCATATGCTCGGTTTTATCACTATTTGATTAATTTGGATAAACTCAGATCAGATCTGCAAAATGTTTGCTAGACTAAAGTCTAATGAACAACCAAACGTAAACAACCTAAAATAAGGTTGGCATCCTATAAATTTTATAAAGGAAATAACGATATGATTCAGCCAGAAAAAATTATAATAGCTGACGATCATCCATTATTTAGACAAGCATTATTAGGGACATTAAAATTAAAACTCACCCAAACACATTGGTTGGAAGCACAAACTATAGCTGAGCTAGAACAGCAACTGCGCGACAATAACGACAGTGATCTGCTATTACTAGATTTGCATATTCCCGGTGCCCATGGCTTTAATACCTTGATACATGTACGTAATCATTTTCCACAAATACCGGTTGTAGTGGTATCGGCTCATGAAGACCACGAAACTATACATAAATCTATGGGCTATGGCGCTTCAGGCTTTATTCCAAAGTCTACCCCTGTTGAAGATATTTATAATGCCATTCAACAAGTTTTATTAGGTAATGTTTGGACACCTGATGCGTACAGTGAATCGTCACCGATGCAAGACAATAATAATATCGCAGAGCGTGTTGCTAGCCTGACTCAACAACAATATAGAATTTTAATGATGTTCGCCCAAGGCATGCTTAATAAACAAATTGCTTATGATTTAAATGTCTCAGAGGCGACCATCAAAGCGCATGCCACGGCAATATTTCGTAAACTTGATGTTCGTAACCGCACACAAGCTGTTATCGTTATTGCTCAACTTGATATTTCTGATGTGCAATTACAAGACAGTTAGTGTGTAGTAACCTGAACTTGAATCACTAAAGTTGAAAATAAGTAAGGGTATCACGACTCATTATTGCAAATATTTTTCTTGCATTTTTTTCGTTAACATCGAACTCATCATGGCTCTAAGCGCGGCAGGTTTAATTAATTTACGCATAAAACCAATATCTGCTGCTAGGGCTTTTTCCTCTAGGTTACTATCTGTAGTGGCGGTAATTAACACCGCAGGTACGTAGTGTCGACTCAACTTTCTTAGCGCTGTAATTAACGCGATACCGTTAAAGTCACCATCGAGTTGATAGTCGACTAACAGTATTTCAATATCGTTTTTTTGCTCAGCAAAAATTGACAGTGCTTGATGATATGAATCCGCGGCCAATACATTGCAACCCCATACTGATAATAGCTCAACCATACCACTTAATACATCAGGGTCATTATCAATACACATTACCGTAACATCGCTTAAACCCAAATTAACCACAGGTTTTGCGGCTACTGATTCTCGTTGTGCTCGAGTGCGTTCAACCCCAACGGTAAATTTACAACCCATATTCACTTGCGAACTCAGCGCTAAAGGGTGACCTAATAATTTAGCTAAGCTTTGGGTAATGTTTAGCCCTAAGCCTAAACCTCCTGCTGATGAACTCTGCTGATTATCTAATTGGGTAAATTGCTCAAATACCATGGTTTGTTTTTCTTCAGGAATACCTGGACCATTATCTAGCACTTGTATATCAACCATATCTCCTTTCGCTCGTGCCCCTAACAATATCTTACCTGGACTGGCGTAACGAAAGGCGTTACCAATTAAATTTTGCAATATTCGGCGTAATAAACTTCGATCTGAACGTAACCACATTGAGTTACAGCGTACTCGAAACTCCACTTTATGTTCCATAGCACTGGCAGAAAACTCTTTGGCAATATCATCAAATAAAGATTTCAATGAAAAAGAGCTAATATTGAGTTTTATATTACCACTTTCAATCCGGGAAATTTCTGCCAAATCTGCTACTAGGTCATTGGCTACCTTTAAAGAGTGGTCAATATTATCTACCTGTCGTTGTTGTGTTGCCGTTAAATTACCTTGGCTAGCTAAAGCTGAGGTAAATAGCCGCGCCGCTTCTAATGGCTGCATTAAGTCATGGCTACAAGCTTTTAAATATAAGCTTTTTTTAATATGCGACTGCTCCGCTTTTTCACGGGCTAAAGCTAAAGCATCGTTGGTTTGCTCTAATTTTTGTGTTCGCTCAAGCACCCGTGTTTCCAAATCCACATTGGCTTCAATTAAACCTCTTTCGGCTTGACGATAGACGGTAATATCAGAAAATAGCATCACAAAGCCACCACCCGGTAGCGGATTACCTTCAATGCGTATGACTCTACCGTCACTATCTTCTCGTTCAGAGCTATGCGGACTGCCATTGCGTAAATGCATTAGGCGCTTACTGACTTGCTCATCAACCTTACCCACACCGCATAAACCTCGACGTATGTTAAAGCGAATTAAATCACTGACGGGGCTACCTTGAAAAATAAGCTCGCTGGGATAGTTAAATAAATCAACATACTTTTTGTTCCAGGCCACAAGATTTAGCTCACTATCAACAATGGAAATCCCTTCACTGGCATTTTCGATCGCACTTTGTAATAAATCTTGGCTATATTGTTGTCGTTGGCTTGACGCTTCTTCCACTAATACCGCCACTTCGTCTAAAGCAATATCACGACCATCTAACGCCGACGATAATACTAAACGGGCAGACGATGCCCCCATAACACTCGCCAAAGTATTTTCAGTGTGCTGCAATAACTTTTGGTTATATGCCACATTGCTCATTTGTGTTTTGTCTGTTGAACACTGAAATTGTATAACACTAGCGCTGGATTTTTCTTCACCAACAAAACGCGAAAGTAATAGTTCAAGCTCTTGATAATTAATTTGTTTATTACGTTGTAACTGTAAAGCTTTTGGCGCTTTGTATTCCATAAACAAGGATACTTGCATACGCTCTTGTACACTTTGACGACTGACATGAGAAAGTAACCACATGGCAATGATGTTAGCGGATAAAGACAACAGACTTGCCATTGCATTAGCGGGTAAAAAGCCGCCTTCAAAGGGGTTTGGATAAAGGCCAAACTGTGGCAGAAAGTTGAGCGTTAACCAAGCACCAAAACCAATCACAATTCCGCCATAAACCGCAGTTAACGTGGCTCTACGCCAATAAAAAGCGGCGACTAATGCGGGCGTTAATTGAGCAAAAGCACCAAAGGCTATTTCACCTAAAGAACTTAAGGTGTCTGGCGATGTCATCAAAAACACGCCATAGCCTAATAAAATGACAAATAAAATTAATATTTTACGAATAGTTAATAATCGTAAACGGAAATTATCGTAATCTGTTTCATGGTGTTTATTTGCTCGATATAACCAAGGAAAAACAATTTCATTACTGAGCATAGTACTCAAAGCAATAGAAGAAATTATTACCATAGAACTGGCAGCAGATATTGCGCCCAAAAAGGATAACAAGGTTAACCAAGGTTGTTGCTGATACCAAGGTAGGAATAATACGTAAGCATCAGAGGGAACACTGTCACCCAATAATAACTGTCCCGCTAGTCCTAACGGCACCGCAAAAATTGCAAATATTAATAAGTAAAGTGGGAAAATCCGACGACTAAGCCAAGTATCTTTTTCATCTTTAAGTTCAACTACCATGACTTGAAATTGCCGTGGTAATGATAAAAATGCCGCCATTGTGATCACTAGCATAGCGAACATTGACATAATATTGGGAAAGTTCAGTTGCTGCTCAAGATTTAGGACAGTTGACGATTGACGCCAAATTTCCATGGGCGAATCAAAGAGGACGTAGGTAACAAAAATACCAACGGCAGCGAAGGCAAACAGCTTAACTAAAGATTCAAAGGCTATCGCGAGCATAACACCCGGATGACGTTCAGTTACATCGATATTACGCACACCAAATACTATGGTGAAGCCGGCTAAGACTAAACTAACGATTAAACCAAAATGCCAATTAGCTAAACTCCGCTCTGCTTGCAGCTGTTGAAAAGTATAAACAATGGCTTTTAATTGCAGCGCAATATAAGGCATGGTGCCCACTAACGCGACTATGGTCACTAAAATGGCTAAGTTATGTGATTTACCAAAGCGAGCGGCTAGTAAATCAGCGATCGAAGTAAGATTTAATTTTAAACTAACGCTAATAATGCGTTGAATGAAAGGCCAAGCGAATATAAAGAGCAGTATAGGCCCTAAATAGATTGGTAAATGTGAAATGAAATTACTCGACGCTTGTCCAGTAGTGCCTAAAAAACTCCACGACGTACAGTAAACGCCTAGGGTTAATGCATAAATTATCGCCTGGCTTTTGCGTAATAATTTATGACGGTATTTATCTCCAATATAGGCAATAAAAAACAGCAAACCTATATAAGCAAAACTTAAGCCTGCTAATTGCCAATTTGGAAACATAACACTTCTCTATAACTGATATTAATCATCTGATTATATTGATTTATTCAGAGATGTCATTAAACTTAAAGTTCAACGCTAATTTAATGTTTGAGTATAAAACTCTGCAATATATTGACCACCTTTGATGTTAGCAATAATGCGTAATTTTTGCTTATCACCCTTGTTACTAATCTTATTGCGTAAAGGTGTTGGGCTCTGCCAGTAATAGGCACTATCAATCATGCCTAAAGGGTAAGCACTGGCTTGGTTGTTACTATCAACTAAAAAAAATGTTGCACTATCGAGCGGAAAAGTCGAATTTAATGTTGTAGTGCCTGCTTTATCATAAACATTGACCTCAAATGTACCTGATTTCAACACACACTTTTCATTGATCACATCACAAAGACCAAATGGCACCATATTAAATACTCTTTCTTGATCTGCTTTATTTTCGATATAAAAATCTGACGCAATGTAGCCACCCAAGATAAGAAACGGTGCCACTATTAATGCTGTTCTTGTATGACGATTCATGATTATCCTTATTTTTTTAGTATTCAAATTTAAAGGTTATTTTACAACTGTGTATCTTACATCAGCTGACTATCTAGCTTAAAGCCATCCTTAACAATAAAAGCTAAAGGCTCCACAAGTGGAGCCTTTATTTAATTGGTATTAAATACCATCACACGCTATTAGTGATCATGTGCTGTTGAAACACCACCATGTGGTGTACGGAAGTTTTCAACCAATTGTTGGATATGAGCTGGCGCTGGACCTGTAAATCTTAATACCGTAAAGGCTACAGCAAAGTTAACAAATGCGCCGACTGAACCAAAGGCATTAGGTGAAATACCAAAGAACCAGTTAGGACCCATATCACCTAAGAAAGATGTACCTGGAATAAACATAAGGCCTTTGTGTTGGAACACATAAAGCATAGTTACACCGATACCTGAACACATACCCCATACTGCTGCAGTGCCACTCATTTTCTTAGAGAATATGCCCATCATTAGTGCTGGGAATATTGACGATGCAGCTAAACCAAAGGCTAGGGCCACCGTTCCTGCGGCAAAGCCAGGCGGATTTAAACCCAACCAGCCAGCGACCAGAACCGATATGGTCATAACAATTCGACCTGCTAGTAACTCATTTTTCTCAGTTAAATCGGGCGTTAATATACCTTTCATTAAATCATGGGAAATTGATGAGGATATTGCTAACAGTAAACCGGCTGCAGTAGATAAAGCGGCAGCCAAACCACCAGCGGCAACTAATGCAATTACCCAGTTTGGTAAGTTTGCGATTGCAGGGTTAGCCAGTACCATAATGTCACGGTCAACTTTAATCATTTCATTCGTTGTTTTATCAGCGTTGTATTGTATTTTACCATCGCCGTTTTTATCTTCGAATTGTAATAAACCAGTTTTTTCCCAGTCTTTAAACCACTGAGGACGTTCAGCATATTCCATATTTTGACCGGCTGCTGGCTCAATAGTGTTCATTAAGTTCAAACGAGCCATAGCGCCAACTGCTGGAGCAACTGTGTACAATAAAGCGATAAAAACTAAAGCATAACCTGCTGATTGACGTGCTGCTTTTACTGAAGGAACAGTGAAGAAGCGCATGATAACGTGAGGTAAACCTGCTGTACCAATCATCAGTGATAAGGTATAGGCGAACATATTTACTGAGCTACCCATGTTATCAGTAGTGTATTCTTTAAAACCAAGATCAGTAACTACCATGTCTAGCTTATCAAGTAAGTAAACACCACTACCATCTGCCAAGGTAGAACCTAAGCCTAGTTGTGGAATGGGGTTACCTGTTAACTGTAAAGAAATAAATACTGCTGGAATAGTGTAAGCAAAAATCAATACACAATACTGAGCAATTTGCGTATAAGTAATACCTTTCATACCACCGAGTACCGCATAAACCCAAACAACGAACATACCGATGTAAAGGCCTAAATCATAATCAACTTCTAAGAAGCGAGAGAAAGCAACACCCACACCTTTCATTTGACCTATGATGTAAGTTAATGAAGCGATGATTAAACAAGCAACCGCAACAATACGTGCAGTTTTTGAATAATAACGATCAAAAATAAACTCAGGTACAGTAAATTTACCGTGTTTACGCATGTAAGGTGCAAGCAACATGGCGAGTAATACATAACCACCCGTCCAACCCATTAGGAAAACAGAACCGCCATAACCTAAGAATGAGATCATACCCGCCATTGAAATGAATGACGCAGCACTCATCCAATCGGCACCGATAGCCATACCATTTTGCATTGGCGTAATACCACCACCAGCGACATAGAAATCACTCGTTGAAGCCGCACGCGCCCACCAAGCAATACCAAAGTAAACGGCGAAAGAACCGAACACGGCAATGTAAGTATAAAGTTTTAACTCATCCATTATGATTCCTCCACGTTATATTTTTTATCAAGTTCGTTCATTTTTTTGGTATACCAAAAAACTAAACCAACAAATGTGTAAATCGAACCTTGTTGTGCAAACCAGAAACCTAGCTTATACCCACCTAGACGTATCTCATTTAATGGTTCAACAAGCAGTAAACCAAAACCAAATGAAACTACGAACCAAATAACAAGACTTATAAATATTAGGCGCAGATTCTCTGACCAATATGTTGCATTACCTTCCATCATTCTCTCCTAGCAATTATTCCTATTAAACCTGTTTAGCTTAATAGGCACAGCGTTTTATGATTTTTATACGCTTTATACCCGTTGTTTAAAGTAATGTTGACTATTAATTCGACCAGCTAGCACAAGCAAACTTGGATAAATGAATACTTAACCTACTCCAGGCTACACACTAACAATCTTTTTTCGACTCTCATATTAAACTTTAGTCTAGAACACAGGTGAAAAAGTTGACTTAAGGGTTACAATTCATCTAAATACACTAAGGATACTTATTGGAGATATTGCCATGGACTCAGCATTAACCGAAATCAGTGAATTTATACAAGCGATTCCTCCGATGGATTTATTGCCGAGTAATATCATCGAACAAGTCGTTAAAGAGATCAGTATTTGTTATGTGCGTAGGGGGCAGTCGCTACCTCCAGAGGGTATTGTAGCAGCGAACCTCTACATATTACGCAAAGGTGCATTAAGTTATGTCACTGAAAATGATGAGTTATTGGGGAAATATAGTGAAGGCGATATTTGTACCGCTTTTTGCCTAAATAATGATGACAAGGCTAAAGTTACCTCTGATGAAGATACTTTGCTTTACAGCATTAATTACCATAATTTTCACCAGCTGGTCAGTGAATATCCCGATGTGCTGGCATTTTTTCAGCAAACATCTGAGCAACGCCTCAATAAAAAAATGCTGCAAGTTAATGAAGACGCTATTTTAAACTCTTCATTACTTAATAGCTCAATCGCTCATTTTTGTCATGACCCTGTTTTTACCGTAAGTCCTGACACTAGTATTCAACAAGCGGCTATTTTGATGACCGAACAAGGTTTTTCGTGTTTGGTTATTGTACAAAATGATCAGTTACTCGGTATAGTCACCGACAAAGATATTCGTCGGCGCTGTGTGGCGCAAGGCTTAGGTATTGAGCAACCGGTTAGCGTAATCATGACCGATGACATGGCGACAATCGATATTAAAAGTACCGCCTATGACGCGTTAATGATGATGACACAAAAGCATATTCATCATTTACCTGTCACTGCAGATAGCCAACTCAAGGGCATGGTCACTGTCACTGATTTAATGAATAATGAAGGGCAAAATGCCATCAACATTACCAGTATTATTCATAAAGCAAAATCGGTCGACGAACTCATCGAAATCAGTAGCATGATACCCAAACTGCAAATTCGGATGGCAAAACTAGGCACTACCGCTGACCATGTTGGTAAAAGTATTAGTGCCATTACCATGGCGTTTACCATTCGATTAATTGAAATGGCGGAAAAATTATTAGGCCCACCACCTGTGCCTTACGCGTGGTTGGCCGCAGGTTCGCAAGGAAGACAAGAGCAATTTGCTCACTCAGATCAAGACAACGCCTTGATCATTTCAAACGACATGCAACCGCAGCATGGCTACTGGTTTAAAGATCTTGCTACTTTTGTTTCTGATGGCTTAGCTGCTTGTGGTTTTATTTACTGCCCAGGCAATGTCATGGCGACAAATCCTCAGTGGTGTCAAACACAAAAAAAATGGTCACAATATTTTGCCCAGTGGATTAACACACCAGACCCAAAAGCCTTAATGCATTGCAGCACTTTTTTTGACTTAATCACGGTTTATGGCGAGAGTAGTTTACTCGAGCAAGTGCGAGTGAAAATGTTAAAAAAAACCCAAAGTAGCACGCTATTTATTGCACATTTATCACGTAATGCTTTAAATTTAAGGCCACCACTAGGCTTTTTTCGTGATTTTGTCTTAATTCAAGATGGCGAAAATAAAGCCACACTAGATTTAAAACACAACGGTATTGCCCCAATAGTTGATCTGGCCCGTATTTATGCATTATCTGAGGGGATTTCTTCGGTCAATACCATAGAGCGGTTAAAGCAAGCCGCAGGAACACCGTCATTAACCAAAGCATCGGCAGCAAACCTTATTGATGCCTATGAATTTTTAAGTATGCTGCGCATGATGCACCAAGCCAACAAATTACAAAAAGGACAACAGCCTAATAACTACTTGTCACCTAAAGAGATATCTAAACTCGAGCGTGAACACTTAAAAGATGCCTTTAAAGTGATCAAAACCATGCAAGACAGCCGTCAGTCAACCTATTAGCGATAGCCATTTATTATGTTAAACCATCATCCATTAACTTGCTGGCTATTCGGTTACGAAGCACAACGTAAACGTATGCTAAAAAAGGCGCCTAAAGGGCCATTACGTGATTTTCTCAGCGTACCCTTTCCACCGCTTTACACGCCGTTGAATTGTATTCCAATTTTAGCGGTAGATTTTGAAACCACAGGTTTAGATGCGGTGCAAGATAAGTTACTCAGCGTCGGTTGCGTAGAATTGAACTATAATCAAATAAAGCTTGGTAGCAGTTATCATCAGATTATTAACGCTAAAGGCAGCTTAAAGGCCAATAACGTTACTATTCATCAAATTACTGACGATCAAAAAGACCAAGGCCAGCCTTTAGCCGAGGTCATAGAACAATTACTTAAACGCCTTGCAGGCAAAGTGATGTTAGTACACTTTGCCCGTATTGAACGACAGTTTTTGCGACAAGCCTGCCTTGAACTCTATGGCATGGCGCCACCATTTCCCATCATAGACACCTTAGTGGTCGCTAAAAGAAGACTCGATAAAAGAGATGTGGCCTACGACCCTTCTGAATTAAGACTGTTAGCCTTACGCGAAAAGTACGACCTGCCTGAGCACTATGCCCACAATGCACTCAATGACGCTATCGCAACAGCTGAATTGCTTTTGGCGCAGTTAAGCGAAAGAAGTAAGGATTTGTCACTGCAGCAATTAATTTTATAAGCTGAGTATTAACCTATTTGTTAGAGCAATAGCCGCGACTATTGAAATACTTAAGGTGCTGCACAATAACTTTGCCACACCATGGCGCCTATACCTGCTGCATTTTAATAGACAGATTTTGAACGTTGAGCACGGCTATGTGGCTAAGTTATTTTACTCAAATGCAGAAAATAGCTTGGTCTATTGCCAAACTATGAGATAATTACGGCCGCAATCACATACCTATGGTCAATTATGAAACTTTTAGTTCGCAACCTTTCTCGTACGACAACCGAACAGGAACTCCGTATTTTATTTTCTGCTCATGGCACTGTCACTGAATGTAACTTAGTTTTAGACCAAGAAACGGCCAAATCAAAAGGTTTTGCTTTTGTTGTAATGCCCGATGAAAAAGAAGCAAAACTAGCCTTGTCTAATCTACATGAAACCAAAATCGCAAAAAATAAAATTCGTGTGAAAATCGCGCAATAATATTAGTCAAACCATAGAAAAACAAAGCCAGCTAGATGCTGGTTTTTTTGTCATTAAATAAAACTAAACCTCGTTAGTACTTGCAGAGTGACTAGGCAGCTATTATTGCGATATCTTTTCATCTGTTAGCTTGTGCTGTTGGTTATAGCCTTATGACTTAACCTTTCATTTTAATAACGCTTAACACCTCAGTTGAGCTTGTAAGTGTAACCCTATGTAATCTTTTGTAAATTCAGTTAATTAAGGTTTATTGTTAAAGTACTTTAATCTAGAATGATCGTTCACTCTAGATTAAAAAGGTATTTAACATGCAGCGTTCCCGCATCGCTTTATTCGTATTATCAACCCTCGTCGGTATCGTTGCTTTAACAGGTTGTGATATCGCAGCCGAACAGTCACAAGCTTCAGCGCCTAAAGCTGTGCCTGTCGGCGTTGTGACATTAAAAAGCCAAGCGCTAACGCTCAAAAAAGAATTACCTGGTCGCATTAGTGCCTTTCAAATCGCTGATATTCGTCCACAGGTAAGTGGTATCCTGCAATCGCGTTTATTTACTGAAGGCAAGCGAGTGGAGCGAGGCCAAGCGCTTTATCAGATTAATCCTGCCACATTTAAAGCTGAACTAGCGGCTAGCGAAGCCGCGGTTGCAAAAGCGCAAGCCAGCATTGCAAGCAGTAAAGCTAAAGCTTCACGCTATAGCGAGCTATTAAAAATTAAAGCCGTAAGTCAGCAAGACTTTGATGCAGCAGATGCGTCATACAAACAAGCGGAAGCTGAATTACTAACCGCTAAAGCACAGCAACAAAGTGCGCAAATTAATCTTGATTATAGCCATGTCTCGTCACCCATTAGCGGACAAATCAGTAAGTCGAGTGTCACTGTCGGTGCTTTAGTCAGTGCCAATCAAACCACTGCGCTTGCAACAGTGACACAGCTTGACCCAATCTATGTCGATTTAACGCAATCAAGCAATGAATTAACCAAGCTTAAAAAAGCGATAGCCTCAGGTGCTTTGACGGTTGACTCAACGACTCAAACAGATGTCGAACTCTTCATGGAGGATGGTTCAATTTATTCTCATAAAGGCATATTACAGTTCTCTGAAGTAACCGTAGACCCAAGCACTGGCTCGGTAACGCTGCGCGCTAAATTTCCAAATCCTGACAAATTATTGTTGCCAGGCATGTATGCCCGCGCTTCTATTGTTGAAGGCGTAAAAGCCAATGCGATATTAGTGCCACAGCGCGGTGTAAGTCGAAATAGTAAAGGCGAGCCAACAGCAATGGTGGTCAGTAAAGACAATAAAGTTGAAAGCCGTATTTTAGCTGTTGATAGAACAGTGGGTTCAAATTGGTTAGTAACAAGTGGATTGGCTGATGGCGACCAATTAATTGTTGAAGGTTTGCAAAAAATTCGTCCCGGTGCCCCAGTGGCACCATCTGAAGCTGGTTCATCTGCTGCAGCATCTTCTGTAAATAAAGCGCAATAACGGAGCATTGTAATGTCACGATTTTTTATTGATAGACCTATATTTGCATGGGTACTTGCTATCGTGGTGATGCTTGCGGGTATTTTAGCTATTCAAAATTTGCCTATCGCACAGTATCCATCGATCGCGCCACCTGCTGTTAGTATTACAGCAACTTACCCGGGCGCCTCAGCACGTACGCTTGAAGATACAGTAACACAAGTTATTGAGCAGAAAATGAAAGGGCTTGATGGCTTGCTTTATATGTCGTCAACGTCTGAGTCTAGTGGCTCTGCTACATTAACGCTTTCATTTAGTGCCGACACTGACCCTGATATTGCTCAGGTTCAGGTGCAAAATAAATTGGCAACCGCAACACCATTGCTACCAGAAGCAGTGCAAAGACAAGGTGTTGTCGTTGCTAAATCCGCTCGAAACTTTTTAATGGTTTACGCTTTCGTCTCGAAAGATGGCAGCATGAGCAATATTGATATTGGTGATTATGTTTCATCGAATGTGCAAGATATTGTCTCGCGCGTAGAAGGTGTAGGTGAAGTGCAATTGTTTGGCTCTCAATATGCCATGCGCATTTGGTTAGACCCAGCAAAACTTGAAAGCTATAAACTGACACCAACCGATATTAGTGCCTCTATATCAGAGCAAAATGCTCAAGTATCAGCAGGTCAATTAGGTGGCATGCCCGCTATTGCTGGCCAACAACTCAATGCAACAGTAACCGCACAAAGTCGATTACAAACACCGGCACAATTTGAAGAAATCTTAGTTAAAACCAGTAGCGATGGCTCTGTTGTGCGCCTTAAAGACGTAGCGAGTGTCGAACTCGGTGGTGAAAGCTACCGTGTAGTTGCCCGTTATGATGGTCAACCTGCATCAGGTCTAGGTATTAAACTCGCCAGTGGCGCCAACGCACTTGATACGGCTGATGGTGTTAAAGCCGCCATAAATGAGCTTGAACAATTCTTTCCGGAAGGATTAGAAGCCGTTGTTCCTTACGACACAACACCATTTATTTCTTTATCAATAGAAAAAGTCATTCACACTTTAATTGAAGCCGTTGTTTTAGTATTTATTGTCATGTATCTATTTTTACAAAACTTCCGGGCGACACTCATTCCAACCATTGCGGTACCTGTGGTGCTGCTTGGTACGTTCGGTATTCTATATACTTTTGGCTATTCAATAAATACGATGACCATGTTCGCGATGGTATTGGCTATCGGTTTATTAGTTGATGACGCCATCGTCGTGGTAGAGAACGTAGAACGATTGATGACCGAAGAAAAACTATCGGCGGTTGAAGCAACACGTAAATCAATGGATGAAATAAAAGGTGCCTTAGTCGGTATCGCTATGGTGCTTTCAGCGGTATTTATTCCGATGGCATTTTTTAGTGGTTCTACCGGTATTATTTATCGTCAATTTTCAATTACGCTAGTCTCTGCGATGGGGCTTTCGGTATTAGTTGCACTTATTTTAACGCCGGCACTGTGTGCCTCGTTATTAAAACCAAGTCATGTACACGACAACAGCTCACTAATCGGTAAATTTTTCTCTGGCTTTAACCGTGGTTTTGATAAAACTAACGCCGGTGCGCAAGGCTTTGTTAGCCGAATGATCCAAAAATCTAAACGTTACTTGCTTATTTATGCTGTGATTGTTGGTGGTATGGTCTACGTGTTTGCAAACTTACCGACTGCATTTTTACCTGATGAAGACCAAGGTATTTTGTTCAACCAAGTTTCATTACCCGCAGGCTCTACAACACAACAAACGTTAGAGGTAGTTAAGAAAGTAGAAGATCACTTCTTGAACGACCAATCTGAAGCCGTTAATGGTATTTTCACGGTAACAGGTTTTAGTTTCGCCGGTTCAGGGCAAAACTCAGCGATTGCCTTTGTTAATCTTAAGCATTGGGATGAACGCCAACGTGACGATTTATCGGTACAAGGTGTTGCGGGTAAAGCGATGGGATATTTTTCTACGATAAAAGAAGCCTTTGTCTTTGCTTTCCCACCGCCAGCGATTATGGAACTAGGTACTGCCAACGGCTTTAATATCTTTTTGCAAGACCGTGTTGGTCTTGGCCATGACGCGCTGCTAGCCGCTCGAAATCAGTTATTAGGCTTGGCAAGTCAAAGCCCAATATTAGCGGGTGTTCGTCCTAACGGCCAAGAAGACATGCCAGAGTTACAACTTGATACTGATTTAGCGAAAGCTGAAGCACTTGGCGTTTCGCAAAGTAATATTAACAGCACACTTTCAACAGCATGGGGTAGTAGTTATGTAAATGACTTTATTGACCGTGGTCGCGTGAAAAAAGTGTATATGCAAGGTGATGCAAAATCTCGTATGGTGCCAGAAGATTTAAATAAATGGTATGTACGTAACAATAATGGTGACATGGTGCCTTTCTCGGCGTTTTCTAGCACTTACTGGACCTACGGCTCACCACGTTTAGAGCGTTATAATGGTTTTTCAGCAATGGAAATTCAAGGTAGTGCAGCGCCCGGCTACAGTACGGGTCAAGCAATGGATGAAATGGAGCGTTTAGTTAAACAGCTGCCAAATGGTATTGCATCTGAGTGGACAGGTATCTCGTTCCAAGAGCGTTCAAGTAGTGGACAAGCTCCTTTACTTTATGGTCTTTCATTACTGTTTGTATTTTTATGTTTAGCGGCATTATATGAAAGCTGGTCGGTTCCATTCGCTATCATGTTAATTGTGCCTTTGGGTATATTTGGTGCAATTATGGCGGCTTTTTTCGGCGGTTTATCAAACGATATTTACTTACAAGTAGGCTTGTTGACTACCATAGGTTTAGCCTCTAAAAATGCGGTATTAATTGTTGAATTTGCCATTCATAAAATGGATGAGGGCTTAAGCCTAGTTGATGCCGCTGTCGCCGCAGTACGCCTTCGTTTACGTCCTATCTTGATGACATCGATGGCCTTTATTTGTGGTGTTTTACCACTAGCTATTGCGTCAAGCGCTGGCTCAGGTGCGCAAAACGCCTTAGGTATTTCAATTATCGGCGGCACACTTGCCTCATCAATTTTGGTGGTGGTATTTGTCCCGATGTTCTTTGTCTTAGTGCGTCGTATCTTCCCTGGTAAAGTTAACGATTCTATCAAGGAGAGCGCAGAATGAATTTAAAAAATCGTTCTTTGAACGCTGGTAACTTCCACAAGCGCCAGCTGAAAACACTGACTTTAAGTGCCATTACGTTAGTTATTTTGAGTGCTTGCCAATTAGCACCTGAGCAAAATAAACTTGCACTACCTGTACCTGATACTTATGCATCAGGTACATATCAAGCACAAGTTACGCCACTAAAATGGCAAGAATTTTTTAACGACAAAAGCCTACAAGCATTAATTACACTAAGCCTTGAGCATAATAAAAATCTGCAAATTGCCATGCTTAATGTCCAGCGTGTACGTGGGCTTTATCAAATTGAAGACTCAGCGTTATATCCATCGTTAGATTTTAATGCTTCGGGTACTCGCCAACGTTTACCCGCTGATTTATCAGCAGGAAATAACGCGACAATAAGCTCTCAATATGGCGCCACAGTAGGCATAACCTCCTACGAGCTTGATATTTGGGGTAAGGTACGTAACCAATCAGCACAAGCCTTACAAACCTTATATTCTACGGAGCTTAGCCAATACAGCACGCAAGTGTCGTTAGTGGCTGAACTGGCTAATGCCTGGCTTAACTATGCTGCCGATCAGCAATTATTAACGCTTTCTAGAGAAACCTTGACTTCTCAGCAAGAGTCTCTGTCGCTGACACAAAAAAGCTTTGATTTAGGTGCAGCCTCAAAAATTACGCTTGAGCAACTTAAAAGTACCGTCGCTACCGCAAAAGTTGATATCGCAAAATATCAGCGTTTATTAAAACGAGATAAAAATGCCTTAGATTTACTCGTAGGTAAAACAGTCGCGAGTGATTCTCTGCCAAGTAAGTCACTACATTCATTACTTACCCTACCAGAAATACCGGTTGGCCTACCGTCTGATTTATTAACACAGCGCCCAGACATTAAAGCCGCAGAACATCAATTATTAGCAGCAAATGCCAATATTGGTATTGCGCGTGCCGCCTTTTATCCAAGTATTAGCTTAACGGCAAATGCTGGCTCTGCTTCAAGTGATTTAAACAGCTTATTTGATTCAGGCTCTGGCTCTTGGAGTTTTGTACCTTCGATTAGCTTACCTATTTTTAATATGGGTCGTAACCAAGCGGGGTTAGATGTTGCTAAAGCCGAGCAAGAAATTGCCTTGGTGACTTATCAGCAAAAAATTCAGCAAGCGTTTCGTGAGGTGGCTGATACACTGGCCGATAGAGAAGGTTATCAAGCGCAATTAACCGCACTTGATATGTTGCTACAAAGTCGTCAATCAACCTTTGATTTATCTCAAGCTCGTTACGACAATGGCGTTGATAGTTACCTACAAGTACTTGATGCACAAAGAACCTGGTACAGCGCTCAACAGCAAAATATTGTTGGTCAACAAGCTTTACTTGCTAGTCAAATTAACTTGTACAAAGTCGTTGGCGGTGGCTGGGAACAAAGTGCTAAAACTGGTCAACCTGAGTAACTTTATCAGGGTACATAATTACTATGTACCCTGATAAAACCCAGTGGTAAATTCATTTTTGAAATATAAAAACGCTTAATTTAACACTATTTTCGTACCGGTAGTCCGGTAATGGAGTTTCGTATGAAAACCAAAAGACATACAGACCCTGCGCTTGCTCAAGCACGCAGAGAACAAGTGCTTAGCGCTGCAGCCGATTGTTTCCGCCGTAAAGGTTATCACGGTGCAGGCATGGCTGAAATATCTCGCACAGCGGGAATGAGTGCGGGGCATATTTATAATTATTTCGATAGTAAAGAAGCTATTATAGAGAGCATTATTGAAAAAGATATGGAAGAAATGTTCTCTATCTTTCAGCAGTTTGAAGACCATCCCAGTGATGTGTTAACCGCACTGTTAGATGGCTTAAATATTGGTGTGCAAAGGCACATGGATACCGGTTCATGCGTTGTTGATTTAGATATGATGGCTGAAGCGGGCAGAAACCATAAAGTCGCAACGCTATTGCGCGACGCAGATGCACAAGCAAGAAATCGCATGAGGCAACTATTAACCAGTGAAAGAAGCCTGTTAAAAGATCATTCTGAACAAGAACTTGAAAGCCGTATAAATGTTATTTTTTCGGTGATGGCCGGGTTATTACTAAGAAAAGTTCTTTACCCAGAGCTCACGGAAGAAACCGTATTAATAGCACTTCGACCCGCCATGAAAACATTACTTATGCCATTTGAGTAGCAGCAGTAGGGCTTAAAGCCAGCCAACGGATTTGGCTTTTTTTATCTATAAGGTGATTTTTAAATTTTTATTAATCAAGAAACAATGGCTCTTCCTCCTTTGATTAACCAAGCCATACGGGAAAGTTACTGAGCTTATTACTGAGTTTATTGCTTAGTTTTACAGAATTTATCTTCGGCTACGGCTAATCTCCTAGCATGACATGCAATAATACTTTGAAAGCTAAGCTCGCGTCCCTAAATTGAGTGACTTAACCACTATGTATTTAGTACTAAACTAGTGAATTATTTGTCCCTATGATTGCTCATATTGAATATCACTAATGTACCAAATTTTTTCACCTGTTGGCGTTTTCACTACCACCTCGTCATCAACGGATTTTTTTAAGCAAGCGCGTGAAATAGGTGAGTCGATTGAAGAAAAATCGTTGCGGCCATAGATCTCTTCTGGGCCGACAATACGAAACCTTAGCGTTTCATCATCGTCATTGTTTAAACTGACCCAAGCGCCAAAAAATACTTTACCTTCTTGCTGTGGTCCGTAATCAACAATTTTTAGCTCTTCAAGTATTTTGCGAAGATAGCGCACACGGCGGTCTATTTCACGCAGGCGTTTTTTGTTGTACTGGTAGTCAGCATTTTCACTGCGATCACCTAAACTTGCCGCCCACGATACTTTACGAGTGGTTTCAGGACGGTCTTCACGCCACAGTTTATTTAACTCTTGCTGTAATAAAACATAACCCGCTCGGGTGATTAATTTTGTTTTCATAACTTGTACTATCGTTTCAATAACTGGCGATGAAGAGCGCTTAGCTGCACAAAATGCAAAAAATAAAACACTCATTTACCCGTCATAATATCGTGAAATACCTGGCTAGGCTAGTGATACCCATCAGCTTAACTTATGAAGCCATTGAATATAATTATTGTTTGATAACAACCTAGTCTATGAACAGTAAGGTATTGTTGATGAAGCCAAAGGGCACTAAAGTATCAAGTTTTCTATAGCTTTAAAATGAAAAATACCGCGAGGTTACGCGGTATTTTGCCTTACTTTTTTTTAATGATTTGGTCTAATGGTTTGTTCTAATGGTTTGGACTAGGTTTGCTTTGGAATGATTTGAATTTCAACCCGGCGATTAAGTGCGCGGCCATTTGCGTTCATGTTATCAGCCACGGCTCGAGATTCACCATAGCCTATGGTTTTTAAACGACTAGCAACAATATCTTGATTGGTTAGATATTGCTTAACACTGCCGGCACGTTGCTCAGATAAGTTTTGATTAAACTCTGCTGCACCTTGGCTATCTGTATGGCCTTCAATGCTCAATAAGGTTTTCTCATATTTATTTAATACCCGTGCGATATCGTCTAGCGTGCTGTAAAAGCCAGAAGTAATATAAGCTTGGCCAGTGGAAAAAGTGATATTGGCCGGCATAATTAAACGTAAGTTATCACCTTCGCGCACCACTTCAATACCTGAGCCGGATAATTCGTCACGAAATTCTTGCTCTTGTTTATCCATATAATCGCCAATAGCCACGCCTGCAAGTGCACCAATGGCAGCGCCCCAAATAACACGTTTATTCTTATGGTTACTGGTCGACTTGCCGATAATAGCGCCAGTAATAGCGCCAATAGCGGCACCTTTTTCTTTGTTGGTGCTTGCACAACCACTAAACGCTAACGAAAGAACCACTAAACTGATGATAGATTTTTTGAATTGCATAAATACGACCTTAAGGAGAATAATATGATTTGAAATAACTTGTTTTATCATACCAAGGGAAAATGAATGGCAGATGAACAAGCGTGACTTTAACTTCAGTGATTGTATCAATTTTACCAGCATAAATAACATGTTAAAGCTTAACTCTTTTAATCGCAGTGTCTACTATTACAAAATGTGGCTTATTAGCGTAATGCTGGAGTGATGACCGAGCTGCCCGAATACTTTTAAAAACGGGAGGTTTGAGAGCGGCCTGAATATAAAAACACCACGGCTAGCGTGATGTTTTATTTAAACAAATAACGGATGATGTTAACGTTCAAAGTAGGCGTATAAAATAGAGGTATAAAGTTAGCTTTATACCTTACATAGCCCTATTGAAATACCGCATCAACAGCGATCACTTCAACATTTTCACTCGGTAACTTGAGTTTATAGCTTTCGATAATTTTATCGCTGGCTAATAACTCAGCTGGTTTTTCAGCGTTATATTTCAATGATGAAACTTGCTCTGACAACAAGCGTTTTTTCATGTCTTCGCCGTCACCTGAAATAAAGACATAGTGAATATTATCAGTTTGTAAGTTTTCTTTAATCACTCGATTGACATCGGCTAAGGATAATTTAGCAAATTGCCCACGTACATAATTAACAAATTCTTCAGTTTGATAAAACTCACTATCAAGGGCGTAACCTAGTTGCTGATCTTGGCTCGCTACTAGTTGTGGCGCATAGTTAGTTAAATAATTACGCGTTGCTTGAAAGTCTTTTTCGCTCATCCCCTTTTCAATTAGCTTGTCTAATTCGTATAACGCGGCCCGGGTCGCAAAATGGGCGTCATTATTTGAACGTAATGGTCGCAGCCATACTTGAAAAATTTGACTAGAACGGCCTAAGTTTGCATCTGGCTTAGTTTGATACATGCCACGCGGGAAATATTCGATATATGAATAATCACCGTAGTTCATACCACGTGCTTGGCGTATTTGTTGATACAAGTAGCTATTTGAGCTTCTGTGTTCACCAAAGTATGAACGCACTAACCATAGCGCGGCCCAATCTGTATCGTTACGCATAGTATCGATTGGAAAACCGAATGAAACCGCGGTTGATTGCGCATTTTTTTCAACTATGGTCGCATGATGACCTTTTAACACCGGTGCTTTTGCAATGCTTAAGCGTTTTTCATCACCCACAGGTAAGGTTGCAAAATCACTCAATAATTGGGCTTTTAAATCACGTGGCAGTGCGCCCGTTATACCCACATGCAATTTAGCCTGCGTAAGTTGTGCGTGATAAAAAGCCTGCACATCATCAAGGGTAATCGCTGCTAAATCAGATAAGTCGCCGCTATTATAATGCGCGTAAGCGTGACCTTGATAAAGTTCGCTATAAAGCACTTCTTTACCTAACTCTTCATCATTAGACGATTTTAGTCCTGATTTAATACCGTCAATTAACTCTTTTTTCAGACGTTTAAAGTCATCTTCGCGCCAGCCTGGGTTCAGTAATTGGTCGCTGATTAATTGATACCAAGGTTGTGCATTGTCTTTATGCACACGACCCGTAAACGAGATCATTTCTTTATCTAGCTGAGACGAAAACTGTCCAGCTAACGGATATAAACCTTGTTGTATTTCTTTATAGCTACGCGTTTGTGAGCCACCTTGGGTCAACATACTTGCCATTAATGCCGCAACGCCTTTTTTACCTGCGGGATCAGCCGCGGCACCGGTATAAAACAAAAAGTTAACATCAATCAATGGTGAGTCATTGGTATTATCTAATAGCGCAAATTGTGCTTTACTCGCTGGCGTTTTTTTCACTTCACGTTTTGCCACCGCCGCGTTTAAATCAACTTCTTGCTCAAAACCCGTCACCTTATCTAATGCCGATAACGTAACAGTCGTGCGGTTATCATCAATAAAATATTTATTAGCGATACGCTTAATATCGTCAGCGGAGATATTATCGAAGCTGTTATAAAGGTGATTAATCGTTTCAGGGTCGCGATCAAAGTGCATGTAGCTTGCTAGGGTTGAAGCAATTGACTCTGAAGAGTCTAAGCTATTGACGAAGCTATATTTTAAGTTCGATTTTAAATTATCAAGCTTTTCTGTTGAGACTAATTCAGTACGCGCTTGCGCGTAAGTTTGATTGATGGCATCACGCACAATCGCTAAATCTTTTTCTTCGTTCACTTTAATAAAAACGTGACGTAAACCGGCATCTTTTGTCGCGGGATTGTAGTTAAACATTTGGCTGGCCAACTGCTTGTCAACGACGAGTTCTTGATACAAGGCTGAGTTATTGGAAAAGTATAATTCAGAGATTAAATCTAATGCCGCGCGATCTTTTTTCTTGGGTTGCCAATCAGCCCCTTTATATGACACTAATAACCAATGGCCCGGTAAACCGTCAAATTTTTCATGGACATATTTCGCGGCTTGTTGTTTTGGCTCTGGCGTAATGTCATTAACAAAATCACCCCTTTGCCAATTACCCCAATGTTTTTCTACCATTGCCATAGTCGCTGCGGGCTCGACATCGCCAACAATCACTAACGAAACATATTCAGGCTTATAAAACTGTTTAAAGAACTTTTTGCCATAAGCAACTTGCTCAGGCATAGCTTCTACGTCTTCAAAAAAACCCATGGTAGTATGTTTATAAGTATGGCTGTCAAAGGCCTCTTTACGCACAGCAGCGAGTAATTTACGCACAGGGCTGGCATTGTTTTTTAAGTATTCACCTTTAACCGTTAATGCTTCAGTTTTAAATTGTGCTTCGGTGTAAGTTAGGTTTTTAAAATGATCTGCTTGGATCTCTAATACTTTATCTAAGTGATCTTTAGAGAAATCTAAATGATAATTAGTGTAATCGTTGGTGGTGTAGGCACCATTATCAACACCGGCATTTTTAAATAAATCAGCATAAACCGCTTGTGGGAATTTTTCTGAGCCTTTGAACATCATATGTTCGAAAAAATGTGCAAAGCCGGTTTTACCCACTTCGTCTTCATCACGAGAGCCAACTGAAACTGGAATTTGCACAGAAACCAGATCAGGATAATCGGTTTTTACAATCAGCACGCGTAAGCCATTGTCTAATTCTTTAAAAACATAATTTTGACTGAATACTTTGTTGGTATTGGTGGCAACGGCGGCACTTTGTGCTGTTGAATTTTGATTAGTTTGGGTGGCTATACAAGCCGAAAGCGTCAAGCTGGCCACAATGGCCACTGCTAGATATTTTATTTTCATTATCAATCCCTTTATTGTTATGCTGATATCTTATGAAATTGATGATGTTTTTTCACTATTTTCAGCATAAATTTAGCCAATAGTCTGTAACAAAATACATACATCATCAATGCCACCAAACAAATTAAGCCGCAATGCCGTCGCGATAAAAAGAGAACTGAGCATGATGAATAATAATTTTATAGATAAAACCGTTATCATTACTGGCGCCTCTGCCGGTGTGGGCGCTGCAACGGCAAGAACTTTTGCCCACTTAGGGGCGAATTTAGTCTTAGTGGCTCGTGGACAAACCGCATTAGATAAAATTACTGAAGAGCTAGCAAGGACAACATCGGTCATCAATATTGCCATGGATATTAACGACCCCAGCGCCAATGCAAGTTTGCTGGTAAAAGCAGCGCAGGCCTTTGGTTCGGTTGATGTATTGATCAACAATGCTGGTTTTCATCAACGTGGTGAGGTAGCAAGTAACCACGCAAATGATCTAGCCAAAATGGTTGATGTTAATTTACGTGCGCCGATTCAATTGTCGTGCTTAATCTTGCCGTATTTACGCAAAGCCGGTGGCGGTGCAATAGTTAATGTTGGCTCGCTAGCCGGTAGAACGCCGTTGCAGGGCGCGGCAACTTACGCGGCAACAAAAGCAGGCTTGCGAGCATTTACTTACTCGTTAGCCGATGAGCTAAAAGGGACAGGGATTTATGTTGGCGTGGTTTCACCTGGACCTATTGATACCGGTTTTATTATGTCAGAAATAGATCAGGTAGAAGACATAGTATTCTCACAAGCCATGAGTAGTGCCCAACAAGTTGCCGATGCTATTGTTAGTATTGCCCGCGGTGAAGCAACTGAAATATCCTTACCCAGAGCCAGTGGTTGGTTAACAACCGTGTCTTATCTTTTCCCGACACTGCGCAGAGTATTACGACCAGCACTCTATCGCAAAGGCCGCAAAGCGAAAGAGCAATATAAGCAAGGTAACACTAAGCCTTAGTATTAGGCCTTAGTATTAGGCCTTAATATAAAACCTTAATATAAAACCATAATATAAAAACTTAGTGTAAAACCATAATCAGTCGTGCTATTTATCTACGTTGAAGCCGTACTTTAATGAAGGTAGCGTTATTGAGCGAGTAAGCGGGTTAATACTGGCGTTTGACAGACATCAAGTACCGCGGGTGGTTTTTTAAAAAAGAAAGCATCGTCACGTTTAATACGCTCAGTTAATTTAGCGGCAAACAATTTACTTTCGGTATTTTTCACCGCTAAATGAATTTGTTTTTCTGCGGGGACATCTGCCATCATTTGCATCGATACAATGGGCGTATAGTCAGCACTTGCTACTTCAGTTTCACCCTCTATGGTCGCGGTGCGTGTTATCGCTTGTATATGATTCATGCCATAAATAACGCGACCAAATATGCTCATAATACGATCTAAATATCTTGGCGCTTGACCATTAGTAATATAAAAATGACTAGAGCCTGAATTGGCATCGTTACCACGTGCCATGGCAATAATGCCCGGACAATGCGTTAACCAAGCAGTATCTTCGCTAGGGTTATGAGCCAGCGCAAAGCCGTCTTTAAAGCCAGTTTGCTCGGCAAATAAATCCTTGTTTTGCACTAAGGTAAACCGCCAATTTTTATCGGTTGGCCATTCGCCTTCAAGTGCTAACAAAGGTACTGAGCTATCAAGGCTGCTGTTTTCCTCGGGGCCAGCCTGAGCAACAAAACCATCAATAACCCGATAAAACTTGTTGCCATCGTAATGCCCAGCCTGGGTTAAACGCGTAAATTGTTCAACATGCCTTGGCGAGAATTGTGGCGCTAACTCAATCACGACTTCACCGTAAGGTAAGCTTAACAACACCATATTTTCAATAGCGACTGTGCGCCATTCATCTTGATTATTAGTCTGTTGGCCAGCGACGGGTGTTATTGTGTTTTCTTTAATCTCTTGTTTGGCCTGTATTGTGGTACTTAATATTAGGGTGCTTAATATAATGAGACTTAACGACAACGTTAAGCGGTAAAAAATTATCAGCGGGCTTAAAAACAGCTTACAAAATTTCATGAAATCCCTTTTTCATTTTTTATCTAACATTAGATAACGTTATCTAATTATGTGATTGATTGTTTAATATTTCACCAGGAATTGCAAACCAAAAGATAAAATTTACCGCCAGTTTTTAGCAAAAGTAATATCAAATAAATGAATTATTGGCGCAACAGCAGGCAATTGATACCATATAGCAAAATGAGCAATAGCCAGAGGATTCATGATTTCCCCATTTAAAAGGGTTAAAATAAAAAATGGCTGTGTTATAAAATTTATAAGTAGCCCACTTAATTAATCAAATCGTTATAACTGACCTTAACATTGACGGAGTTTTTGTGAATAAAAGTTTTATCACCAACTTTTTAGCCTTAATCGCTATTATTATTGGCTATATTGTCAGCAACAATATTATTTTTACCATAGGTTTATTTGCCTTGTCTGGTGCAATAACCAATTGGCTTGCTATACACATGTTGTTCGAACGTGTGCCTTTTTTGTACGGCTCAGGGGTTATTCCCGCGCGCTTTGAAGACTTTAAAATTTCTATTCGCGCTTTAATGATGGAGCAATTTTTTACTGAAGAAAACATTGACCGTTTTTTAGCCGGTAACGACAACCCGGCCACAGCCATTAATCTTGCTCCCGTTATTAATAAAGTCGATTTATCACCGGCCTTTGATAATTTAGTCATCGTTATCGAACAGTCTTCTTTTGGTGGCATGTTAGCTATGGTAGGTGGCACTGAAGCACTACAACCTATGCGAGAGCCCTTTATTGAAAAAATGCGCGCATCGGTCATTGAAATTAGCCAAAGTGAAGACTTTAATGCCATTCTTCGGGAAGAGTTAGAACAACCTAGCATCATGGCAGGCATGCGCGATAAGGTAAGCGATATTATTGAAAAGCGCCTTAATGAATTAACGCCACAACTGGTCAAAGAAATTGTGCAGAAAATGATCCAAGAGCACTTAGGTTGGCTAGTGGTTTGGGGTGGTGTATTTGGTGGTATTATTGGCTTTATTGCCGCCATAGCAACCAAGTTCTAAAGCATCTGCTTTGCTCATCAGCAGTCAGTAACCACATAATTGTTACTGACTACTTTGCTCTAACCGGCTGATTTATTACTCAGGTCGCTTGCAAGCTCATTCACCCGTTTAGTCAAGAAGTTAATGTCGCTAATGACATAGCTTAATTACTAAGTTAAAAAAGTAACTCATAAAGTTACTAATAAAGTCACTAAAACTTTCATTATATGAAAGTTTAGCTCGTCTAGCGTTTAAAGCTAAACCAATAAATAGACAGCTAAAATCTTGCCGTAATCACAGCCGATTCAATCCCCTAGCTATATTTGTTTATTAATTAATCAGCGATAACTATCTGTTATCAACTAGACTTTTTTCGGCTATTTAGGGTGGAAATTTTTAATCTTTATGCTTTAATTTTCGCCTGATAGCCGTTATGCTAGCGCTTTAATAACAGGGATTAATGCCACAACTCCAAGCTCGGAGTTCAACCGCTCAGCTCCCTCTCTTGTAAAAGGTACACCCAAAATGTTTGGTCGCTTATCAGCGTTGCCTGCCGATCCTATTTTAGGCTTGTTGGCTAAATATCGTGAAGATTCAAATCCTAAAAAAATTGACTTAGGTGTTGGCGTTTACAAAAATGAAGCCGGCCACACGGCAGTTTTACAATGTGTAAAAGCCGCTGAAAAACATCGCCTCGATACTGAAGATACCAAGGTTTATATTGGTCCAACAGGTTCAGCACTTTTTAACGAAGAAATGGCTAAATTAATTTTTGGTCATCATAAAGTGTTGCTAGAAAATCGTGCGCGTACCATTTCTACTCCGGGTGGCACAGGGGCATTACGTGTAGCGGCTGAATTTATTAATTCATGTAAAGCAGGTGCAACTATTTGGGTAAGTAACCCAACATGGGCGAATCATACCGGTGTATTTCAAGCCGCAGGGTTAAATGTTAAAACTTATCCCTATTATGACTATGAAAACAAAACCCTTGATTTTGATGGCATGCTAGCGGCATTAAAAGAAGTTAAAGCTGATGATACGGTATTACTACATGCTTGTTGTCATAACCCAAGTGGTATGGACTTAAGCAACGAGCAATGGCAACAAATTGTTGAAGTGGCAAAAGATATTGGCTTTTTACCACTGATTGATATGGCTTACCAAGGTTTTGGTGAAGGCTTAGACGAAGACGCTTACGGTCTACGATTAATGGCTGATAGCGTTAAAGAAATGATCGTTTGTAGCTCATGTTCAAAAAACTTTGGTTTGTATCGTGAACGTATTGGCGCTTGTTCTATTATTGGTGAAAGCTCACACAGTGTTGATATTGCTAATTCAGTATTACTCAGTGTGGTGCGTTGTATTTATTCAATGCCGCCAGCACATGGTGCGGCTTTAGTAGAAACTATTCTGCATTCAGACGAGTTACGCGCCCAATGGCACAGTGAACTACAAGAAATGCGTGACCGCATTAACGGCAATCGCCAGTTACTAGTAGATAAACTGATTGAAAATGGCGTAACGCGCGACTTTAGCTTTATTCCACGTCAAAAAGGCATGTTTTCTTTCTTAGGTATAACCCCTGAGCAAGTACAACAATTGCAAGACGAATACAGTATTTATATGGTGGGTTCAAGCCGTATGAGTATTGCCGGCATTGCTAATCGCAACGTTGACTACTTAGCGCAATCAATCGCGAAAGTGCTATAAGTTATGATTAAAGCACTCCATGCATTAATATAATGTGTGGAGTTATTTTCTATTTTACTCGCAACAGACCACTCTCAACCGACCACCAGCATAACGCCCAAAGATAACTGCATTTTTAAAAATTTCTTGCCAAGTATTTTTCAGATTTACCTCATCTCATTAACAAACAATTTCACTAAGCTAAAGTTAATTTCAGCAGCAGTATATTTAAAAAATAAAAACAAGAAAGAGAATGAGTATATAATATGTTAAGCCAGAAAAATTATCGCGTCATGAAAAACCTAACATGAGTCTAAGGCAATCAGTGCCGCAAGTTTTAGCAAAGGATATATTGATGATTAAACCCAAAGCAATAGATCATATCGTATTACGCACAGTCCAATATCAGGCGCTTATTAACTTCTACTGCGAGGTTTTAGGTTGTGTTGTAGAGCGCACATTGCCAGACGATATCGGTTTAACTCAACTCCGTGCTGGCTCTGCTCTTATCGATATAGTTGATGTAAATGCCGCCTTAGGTAAAGCTGGCGGTCAAGCGCCACAAGCCACCGGCAACAACCTTGAGCACTTCTGCCTGCAAATAGAAAAATTTGATGAAAACAAATTAACATCTTATCTCCAAGGTAAAGGGGTCGAGGTGGGTGAATTTGAAGAAAGATATGGCGCGCAAGGTATGGGCCGTTCACTCTATTTAAAAGATATTGCCGGCAATAACATTGAACTGTGTGCCGCTAAATAAAATAAAGCGTTAAGAGCGATTAAGCTTTAGGAGCTAGCCACTGCTGTATCGATGTTGAGCACTTTAAAAAGTATAATGATCATTAGGGTCACCAATCAGGTGATCTGGTTTACGTAAAATGGCTCAAACCATTAAACGCAACTTATCCAATTATAATGGCGCTATACAAATCATTTCTTATAAAAAGACCAGTATTGAGCAAATTATGTAGCAAGCGGATGAAAGCTTGCATTGAGTTGAAAATGACACTCGAAATACTTTTGACCTGTTCGAACCTGATCAAAGCAATCAGCAAATACCTTTCGACATTGTCTGATTCAAGAAAAAGCATCACGCCTTGCCAAGACAAATTAATGGGAAATCCGCTAAATTTTAGTTATAGTGCGCGTTATTAACACTGACTACGCCAATTGAAATAGTGCGCAATTCATGACAGTAATTGGCCTTACTATTAGTAGCTGTGATTTACTCAGCTACCAAGGATAAATTGTGACAACTAAAGGCAACCTTTTCATTCTATCTGCCCCTAGTGGCGCAGGTAAATCGAGTTTAATCTCCGCTTTACTTAAACAAACATCAGCAAGACCCATGCAAGTGTCTGTTTCGCACACAACGCGCGATCCTCGTCCCGGTGAAGCCGACGGTCAACACTATCACTTTGTTAGCAAAGAGCAGTTTAAGCGTGCCATTGCGGATAAACACTTTTACGAATACGCCGCGGTGTTTGGTAACTTCTATGGCACCAGTGAAATAGCGATAGATCAACAGCTTGCACAAGGCATTGATGTTTTTCTTGATATTGACTGGCAAGGTGCACAGCAAGTTAGAATAAAAAAACCAGACGTAACCACCATCTTTATTAGCCCACCATCAAAACAAGCATTAGAAGACCGCTTGCGTGGCCGTGGCCAAGACAGTGAAGAGGTTATTCAAGCACGTATGGCGCAAGCAAAAGCAGAATGTTCACACTATCAAGAATTTGACTACATAATTATCAATGATGATTTTCAGCAAGCCTTAACGGACCTGACCACAGTAGTAAACAATCAACGTTTAAAGCGCAGCCAACAAGTTTGCGAGCATCAAGGCTTATTTGCAGAATTATTAGCGTAGAGCGCTTGCTTACTTACCGTTAGATCAAGTAAACTACGCGACTATTTTATAAATTTAATTGCTGGAGTGACCACATGGCTCGCGTAACTGTTGAAGATGCCGTAGAAAAAGTCGGTAATCGTTTTGATTTGGTGCTAATTGCATCTCGTCGTGCTCGTCAAATTGCTACGGGCGGAAAAGACCCATTGGTTGATCCTGAAAATGACAAACCAACAGTAATAGCTTTGCGTGAAATCGAAGCCGGTCTTGTTACCACTGCAGTAATGGACAAGTCTGATCGTCATGAACAAGTACAACAAGATGATGAAGAATTAGACAAGATTGCAGCCATTGTTGGTGGCAATCAATAATATTCGCTTACGTTTAACGTTAATTGCGACATAAAAAACGCGTAAATTACCTCATAGTAATTTACGCGTTTTTTATTATCTGTTAGGTTTGAGTAAATTAATAATAAAAATTCGTGCTAGCGCGCTTAAACATTGGCATAGCGGCAAAATAATCGTATTCTAAACTTATCGCTAAAAGCTGAGCCACTCTCATCATTAAGGAATTACTGAGTGTACCTTTTTGAACCATTAAAAAAACACGTATCAAGTTATCTATCAAAGGTACAAATTGACCTACTAAAGCAGGCCTATATTGTTGCGCGTGAAGCACATGACGGCCAAATGCGCTCAAGTGGTGAACCTTATATAACGCACCCAGTGGCCGTAGCACTTAATCTTGCGAAAATGCATTTAGATCATGAAACTTTAATGGCCGCTTTGCTACATGATGTGATTGAAGATACCGCGACTACCAAAGACCAGTTAGCTGAATTATTTGGCCATACGGTGGCAGAGCTGGTTGAAGGTGTTAGTAAACTCGACAAGCTCAAATTTGATAATAAAGAAGAAATGCAAGCGGAGAACTTTCGCAAAATGGTTTTGGCCATGGTGCAAGATATTCGTGTTATTTTAATCAAACTCGCTGATCGCACCCACAACATGCGAACTTTAGGGGCATTGCGACCTGATAAACGTCGACGAATAGCCCGTGAAACATTAGATATCTATGCGCCAATCGCCAATCGCTTGGGTATTCATGACATTAAAAATGAACTGGAGGCTTTAGGCTTTGAAGCCCTCTATCCGATGCGCGCACGAGCATTAAAGTCAGCCGTAAAACAAGCACGTGGCAACCGTAAAGAAATTATCAACAATATCCAAGCAGAGTTGACCAGCCGCCTAGCGGAAAGTGGCATTAAAGCTGAAGTTGTTGGTCGAGTAAAGCACCTTTATTCCATCTATAAAAAAATGAAAAATAAAGAATTAATGTTCAATGAAGTCATGGACATTTATGCCTTTAGAATTATTGTCGGTGACAAAATTGATGACTGCTACCGCGCTTTAGGGGCCGCCCATAATTTGTATAAGCCCATTGAGTCACGTTTTAAAGATTATATTGCCATCCCAAAGACTAACGGCTATCAATCACTGCATACGTCTTTAATTGGCCCTCATGGTATTCCCGTTGAAATTCAAATTCGTACCCACGATATGGATCAAATGGCCGATAAAGGTGTTGCCGCGCACTGGTTATATAAACAAGACGGCAAAGACACCGGTACTACAGCGCAAATGAAAGCACGTCGCTGGATGCAAAGTTTATTAGAATTACAACAAAGTGCGGGTAGCTCATTTGAGTTTATCGAAAATGTAAAATCAGATCTTTTTCCAGAAGAAATTTACGTTTTTACTCCCGACGGCCGTATTATCGAATTGCCTATGGGGGCAACAGCGGTCGATTTTGCTTATGCAGTGCATACCGATGTTGGCAACTCATGCGTTGGCGTAAAAGTTGAACGTAAACCCTATCCATTAAGCCAACCCTTAGATTCAGGTCAAACGATCGAAGTGGTGACCTCTTCTGCTGCCCGACCTAACGCAACTTGGCTTAACTTTGTCGTTACCGCAAAAGCGCGCTTGCAGATTCGTACCTACTTGCGCTCACAAGAAAAAACCGAGTCCCTTGCCTTAGGTCGACGCTTACTCAGCCACGCTCTTGGGACCACAAAACTTGAAGACATTGCCGCAGACAAACTGTGCCAAGTGGTTAAAGACACCGGCAATAAAACCACTGAAGAATTACTGATCAATATAGGTCTTGGTAATGCATTAAGCATAGGTATCGCTAAACGTTTAAAAGACGAATTTACTGACGAGTCTGATATACAACCAAAGACTAAAAATAAAATGCCAATAAAAGGCACCGAAGGTATGATGGTCAGTTATGGTAAGTGCTGTAGACCTATTCCTGGTGATTCTATTTTGGCTTATTTAAGTCCTGGTAAAGGCTTAATGGTACACCAACACGGTTGTAGAAATAATAAAGGTCATGAACAAGGTAGCTTGTTCCCAGTCCGATGGGATACAGATATTGACCGCGATTTTATTGCCAAATTACGTATCGAAATTCTCAATCATAAAGGTGCACTTGCCGCCTTAACCAGTGTTGTTGCCCGTTGTGGCTCAAATGTTCACACACTGAATTCTGGTGAGAAAGAGTCTGGACTGTACCTGATTGATATAGAAATTACCTGTCGGAACCGGGTGCATCTTGCCAAAATCATCCGAAAAATTAAAGTCATGGGCGACGTTCAACGCGTTGTGCGTAACAAATAGGAAAGCTTAGGAACACTATGAAAACAATTATTAATACAGAAAACGCTCCCAGTGCAATCGGAACCTATAGCCAAGCGGTAAAAGTCAATAACACCGTCTATCTATCAGGCCAAATTCCCTTAGTACCTGAAACGATGAAAATTATTTCTGAAGATTTTGCTGAGCAAACACAACAGGTATTTAAAAATATTGTCGCCGTATGCGAAGCGGCAGGCGGCAACATCAATGACATGGTAAAAGTGAATATATTTTTACAAGATTTAGCCAACTTCGCTACGGTTAACGAAATTATGAGCCAATATTTTCAACAACCTTATCCAGCAAGAGCAGCGGTACAGGTAGCACGTTTGCCAAAAGATGTTGCCATCGAAATTGACGGTATTATGGAATTACCTAATTACAGTTAACATCAAGCCATAACACTACTTACCGGCAAGTAACACGGATAAAAGCTTGCCAATATTTTACTCAACGTTAGAACCAGTATATGACTCCGGATAGACTACAAAGAATTAACAGCATGTTAGATCAACGCCAACCTGATTTAACTGTATGTATGGAAGGTGTGCACAAAACTCATAACCTAGCTGCCGTCGTTCGCACGGCAGATGCCGTTGGTGTTAGTGATGTACATGCCGTATGGAAAAATGAAACCATGCGCATATCTGGCGGCAGTGCGGCAGGTAGTCAAAACTGGATAGAAGTGCATAATTATAACCGTACCGAAGACGCAATTACCGAGTTAAAAAAGCAAGGTATGCAGGTGCTGGTAACTAACTTGTCAGCTACAGCTGTCGACTTTCGTGAGATTGACTATACCAAACCAACCGCTATTATTCTTGGACAAGAAAAGTTTGGCGCTTCGGCTAAAGCACTTGAAATGGCTGACCAAGACATTGTTATTCCTATGGTGGGCATGGTGCAGTCATTAAATGTTTCTGTTGCTTGTTCAGTGGTGTTATATGAAGCCCAACGCCAGCGTCAAGCGGCGGGGTTATATCAACAACCCAGAATAAGCCAACAACGCCGTCAACGGATATTATTTGAAGGTGGCCATCCTATTTTTGCTACCGCCTGCCAACGTAAAGGCTTAGCCTATCCAGAGATCGATGAAGCTGGACAAATTGTGGCATCAGAGCAATGGTGGCAGCAAATGCAAATGACCCAAGCTGCTTGGCAAGATATTGATAACGAATAAATTTCAAACTTATATCAAAGGAGTCAGCGGTGCCTCGTGCAATGGAAGCATTAACTAATTTAGCCCAAATCCCCGTCACTACTTTAAAAGGTGTCGGACCCGGTATGGCCACTAAGTTGGAAAAAATTGGTCTAGTGTCACTACAAGACTTGCTTTTTCATTTACCGCTGCGTTATGAAGACCGCACACGTGTTACCGCGGTGCGTGATCTTATGCCCGGTCTCTTCACCAATATTATTGGCGAAGTTACCCAAAATGAGATAATACAAGGCAAGCGCCGAATGATGCTAGTCACTATCAATGACGGCACTGGCAGTATTAATCTACGTTTTTTTCACTTTTCTGCTAGTCAAAAAAATAGCCTAGCTGTCGGACTCAATATCCGCTGTTACGGTGAAATCAATCGTGGCATGCGTGGCTTTGAAATAGTACACCCAGAATATAAAGCCCTAGATCAAGATCAAGCCTTAACCGCCGCTGAAGAAACCCTAACACCGGTGTATTCAACCACGGACGGTTTACGACAAATTTCTTTACGCAATCTAACCGAACAAGCATTAAAGCACTTGCAGAGCGGCAAAGTAGAAGAATTATTGCCGGTTGAAATTAGTCATCAACAATATAGCTTAGCTGAAGCACTCGCCTTAATTCACCGGCCGCCTCCAGAGACCTCAGTGGTATTACTGGAAGATGGCAAACATCCAGCACAGCTTAGGCTGATCAAAGAAGAATTATTAGCCCATAACCTCAGCATGTTAAAATTACGTGCCGCCAATGATCATCACCCCGCGGTTGTTTTGGCTATAGACACTCAACTAGAGAAAAACTTTTTAGCGTCACTGCCTTTTACACCGACAGGCGCACAAGCAAAAGTGACGGCAGAAATACGCACTGACCTGTTAAAACCTATGCCCATGATGCGTTTAGTACAAGGTGACGTAGGTTCCGGCAAAACACTCGTTGCCGCATTAGCTGCATTAACCGCGATTGGCCAAGGTTTTCAGGTGGCCTTAATGGCGCCAACAGAAATATTGGCAGAACAACATGCGATTAATTTTGAAAAATGGTTTGGGCCACTGACTATTTCAGTCGGTTGGCTAGTGGGTAAAACCAAAGCCAAGGCAAGACGCCATGCCTTAGAGCAGATCGAAAATGGTAATATGCAAATGGTTATTGGCACGCATGCTTTGTTTCAAGAGCAAGTGATATTTAACAAACTAGCCCTGATTATTATTGATGAACAACATAAGTTTGGCGTCCACCAGCGTTTATCTTTACGTGAAAAAGGCGCATGGCAAGGCCATTACCCACATCAGTTAATCATGACAGCTACGCCTATTCCGCGAACTTTAGCCATGACAGCTTATGCAGATTTAGACACTTCAGTGATTGACGAATTGCCACCGGGACGAACCCCTATTACCACAGTTGCCTTGCCGGACAGTCGTCGAGATGATGTTGTTGAACGCATTCGTCAAGGTTGCACCAAGGATAACCGTCAAGTCTATTGGGTGTGTACGCTAATTGAAGAGTCCGAGGTATTACAATGCCAAGCCGCCGAAGATACTGCGGTGTATTTGCAAGCACAATTATCCGCCTTAAAAGTTGGTTTAGTGCATGGCCGAATGAAGGCAGATGAAAAACAAGCCGTGATGGAGCGTTTTAAGCTTGGCGAACTTGATGTTTTAGTAGCAACAACCGTTATTGAGGTGGGTGTGGATGTGCCAAATGCGAGCTTAATGGTCATTGAAAATCCTGAACGTTTAGGCTTAGCACAACTACATCAATTACGCGGCCGTGTTGGTCGTGGCTTAGTGGCTTCTCATTGTGTATTAATGTACAAAGCACCTTTGACTAAAACTGCTACCAAACGCTTAAAAGTGCTCAGAGAAAGTAACGATGGCTTTGTTATCGCGCAAAAAGATCTCGAAATTCGCGGGCCAGGTGAATTACTTGGCACCAAACAAACCGGTTTGGCGAATCTAAAAATTGCTGACCTGCAACGTGATGCCCACTTAATACCAGAAGTACAACAAGATGCACACCTGATATGGCAAAAATACCCAGAGCAAGCAAACTCGCTCATTAATCGCTGGTTAGCCAACCGTGAAAAATATTCTAATGCCTAAGACTTAGAGCTGTTCACTTGGGTAAATGATCCTATTTATCCATGGCCTTTCAAGCGAAAAAATAGCGGTAAAAATTACTTATTGATAAGCTTTTTCGATCCTGGTTTTATCTTGTACCCATGCAATTAACCCAGTGTTCTACTTTTTCCTGCAAAAAATGGCTAAACTTAAGGCATAAAGTTTAATCAGCCGTGATGTGACTTATCAAGTTTATAACACCGTAGTTTTTCATTTTAATCGTTAAAAATGAACAGCTAATTAATCAACTTGCTATTAATAACCGCCACCGTGATCTCAAGTGTTAATTAATCTAAAAAAATGCGGTAAACTAAGCTTAATTATAGTTAACAGCGAAATCATGATGTCTTCACACGATCAAAATCATCCGATTAATAATGACAATAGTGACGAAAAAACGACCCATTTTGGCTTTCAAACGGTCGAAAAAAATGAAAAAGAGTCGAAAGTTGCCAGCGTGTTTCATTCTGTTGCTCAGCAATATGACGTGATGAATGATTTAATGTCATTTGGCATTCATCGCTTATGGAAACGTTTTACTATCGATGCCAGTGGCGTACGTCCGGGTAATAAAGTACTAGACTTAGCTGGTGGTACCGGCGATTTAACGGCAAAGTTTTCTCAACTTGTTGGCCGTGAAGGTAAAGTCATATTAGCCGATATCAATAGCTCAATGCTCAATGTTGGGCGTGATAAATTGCGTGACCGTGGTTTAGTGCAAAATATTGAATACGTGCAAGCCAACGCGCAATATTTACCGTTTGAAGATAATACCTTTGATATTATCACGATAGCTTTTGGTTTACGCAATGTGACCGATAAAGACATGGCATTGCGCTCTATGTATCGTGTGCTCAAACCGGGTGGCCGTTTATTAGTCTTAGAGTTTTCAAAACCAGAACATGAGTTAGTCAATAAGGCCTACGATTTCTATTCTTTTAACATCTTACCTAAAATAGGTGAGTTAGTGGCAAAAGACGGTGATAGTTACCAATATTTAGCCGAGTCTATTCGCATGCACCCTGATCAAGAAACCCTGAAAACCATGATGGATGCCGCTGGCTTTGAACAAACCAGTTTCAAAAATTTAACCGGTGGGGTGGTGGCACTGCATAAAGGTTATAAGTTTTAGCCTTATGCCTCAAACTATTAGTCAGCAACTCATGTTTGCTCAAACCCTAAGTGCGATACTTGAAACCGTTATCAATCAGTTTCTGAGCTATAATCTGCACGGTATTCGGGCCTTAAAGCCTTTGTCTGAGAAAACACTCACCATTAAACTGGCAGAATTACCGTTTCCTTTAAGCTTTACCGTTAGTAATGAAAAAATTCATGTTAGCAGTAATAATGAACATAACGACTGCTGTTTAATCACCAGTATCAGCAGCTTAATTGAGTTAAAAAAAGAGCAACAACTGACGGATTTAATTAAAAAAGATAAACTCGATATTCAAGGTGATTTAAAAGTAGCTCAGCGCTTTGCTGACATTGCCCAAACACTTGATATTGATTGGCAAAGTGAGTTAGCCAAACGTATTGGTGATATTCCTGCCTACAAATTAGGCCAACTGGGTCGCAAGCTATTAAAGACCTTAAACTTTGCTGGGACAAAAATTCAAACAGATGCCAGCGAGTGGCTAATACATCAGAAGCGCCTAATCATAACAGCCACTGAAATGTCTTATTTTAATCAGGATGTTGAAGATGTAGAACAACAAGTTAGTGCTTTAAGCCAACGACTTGATCAATTAACTAAACACATAAGCAAATTATCATAAGGGTCTGTGGTGAGCAGTAAACGTTTATACAAAATAGTAAAAACCTTTCTTCAGTTTGGGCTTGATGAGCTTCTACCTGAAAAGTACCTGCCATGGTATATAAAAATATTGCGCAGCTCATTGTTTTGGCTGAAAAACAAACACCAAGACAAAACTGAAGCTCAGCGCTTTCGAATGGCTATAGAGTCATTGGGCCCGGTATTTGTTAAGTTTGGCCAAATGCTCTCAACCCGTCGAGATTTATTGTCAGACGACTTCGCCAATGAATTAACCTTATTGCAAGATAAAGTCGCTGCGTTTGCTGGCGAAGATGCCGAAAAAATTATTATCGCGGCTATTGGCGCAGAAGTTTTTGCAGAACAATTTAAAGATTTTGACTTAACGCCTTTAGCATCAGCCTCTATTGCCCAAGTGCACACCGCTACCTTGTTACAACAAGATGGCGAGCAAGAGGTAGTGTTAAAAGTATTACGACCTAATATTACAGCAACCATCATCGCTGACCTGAACGTAATGTCACTGTTTGCCAAAATAGTTGCTCATTGGTTACCCGACGGCAAACGCTTACATCCTCTAGAAGTGGTCGCTGAATATAAAAGAACCATTTTAGAAGAATTAGATTTAAACCGTGAAGCGGCTAATGCTATGCAATTAAAGCGTAATTTTAGCCAAGGGCGAGATAGCGATAAGGTGCTTTATGTGCCTGAAGTCTACAGCGAATATTGTTCGAAAAATGTCATGGTAATGGAACGTATTTATGGCATAGGTGTTGGTGAAGTTGAGACCTTACTAGCAAAAAACGTTAACATGAAATTACTCGCTGAACGGGGCGTTGAAGTATTTTTCACTCAAGTATTTCGAGACAGTTTTTTTCATGCTGACATGCACCCAGGGAACGTATTTGTTGATGCAACAAAGCCAAATGACCCCACTTGGATTGCCATTGATTACGGTATTGTTGGTACCTTAAACCGCGAAGATAAGCGCTATTTAGCGGAAAATTTTGTGGCTTTTTTTAACCGTGACTACCGTAAAGTGGCACAATTACATGTCGACTCAGGCTGGGTACCCAGTGACACTAGTGTTGATGAATTTGAGTTTGCCATACGGACAGTATGCGAGCCCATCTTCAACAAACCTTTGTCTGAAATTTCTTTTGGTCAGGTATTAGTCAATCTTTTTAATACCGCACGTCGCTTTAATATGGAATTACAACCCCAGTTAGTCTTACTGCAAAAAACCCTACTCTATATCGAGGGCTTAGGCCGACAGCTTTACCCGGCTTTAGATCTTTGGCAAACCGCCAAGCCATTTTTAGAAAAATGGGTCAAAGAACAAATGGGTATCAAAGCGGTTATTAAGAAAGTAAAAGACAACTTACCCTTTTGGAACGAAAAACTGCCCGAGATACCTGACTTAGTCTACGATTACTTAAAAACTAATCGAGCAGCACAACGTCAGCAACTAATAACATTGAAACAAATACAGTTGCAACAACAGCAACACAGCAAGCAAATAACCAAACTGGTCGTTATAGCCACGCTGGTTATTTGCTTGACCATTAGCTTTACTTAATAACCATTTGAGAGTGACTAGATACAGGGCCAGAACCCAGTACTTTAGGTTAAGTCTTGAGTCTAAGTAATAAAAAACAAATTAATTCAACAGGATCAAACATGACTAACAACGAAGTTTTACACCACATTCGTTACATATTTAGCTTAAACAATGAAAAAATAGCCGCTATTTTTCAATTGGCCGCATGCCCACAAAGCGATGAAGAAATTAACAATTTTTTCCGAAAAAATGGTGAACAAGCCTTTGCTCGTATTGCTGATAATACCTTAGCGAGTTTTCTTGATGGCTTAATAATAGAATGTCGAGGAGTAAAAGAGGGTGCGCAAGCGCAGTTGGATCAGCCAATAAATAACAATATTGTCTTTAACAAAGTAAAAATCGCTCTCGCGTTAAAAGCTGAAGATATTATTGCCTTGTTAGATTCTGCTGAATTAACCTTAAGTAAACATGAACTCAGTGCTTTTTTCCGTAAACCTGAGCACAAACACTTCCGCGGTTGTAACGATGACACCTTATTGAAATTTTTTAATGGCTTACACTTAAAAAATCATCAAGCTATTGTAGAAATAAAAGAGTAATAGCGACTTAATGATACTAGCTAGGCTATCTAGGGTCTAGCTAGCCTTCTCTGCCACTGTTTTCTCTACCACCACACAATTACGGCCACTATCTTTTGCTAGATATAACGCCGCGTCTGCTCGACTGATCCAAGCTTCAGCGGTTTCATCCGCTCGATATTGTGCGACACCAATTGAAACGGTTACTGCGATATCATCTACAAAAGTAGACTCAGCTATTAAGGTGCATAATTTTTCAGCGACCGGCTTCGCTTCAGCTAAATTGACGTTTAAGGGTAAAAGAATAAACTCTTCACCGCCATAGCGATATAAATCATCCAGAGATCTGCTATGTTTTTGAATCAAAGCGACTAACTCAACCAACACTTTATCGCCACTTGCATGGCCATAATTATCATTAATTTGCTTAAAGTGATCTACATCTACTAATAATAGCGAAACGTTTGAGTAAGCTCTCTTTTGATTGATTAGGATTTTTTCAAGTTTGATATCTAAAGCCCGTCTATTACCTGACAAGGTTAAGGGATCAATACTGGCTAACAAGGTTAACTTACTGTTGGTTTTATTATAGTTATCAAAAATAACATAAGAAAACACCGCGGTTAAAAACAAGCTGAAATTGAGAGTTAAAAACTCTAAAGTACTGCTGGTGGGAAATAATGTGATGGCAATTAGCATAATAGCGACAAAACATATAATGCCTGCCGATCGTGCGGATAACATATAGAAAAATGCGATCATTGAAGGGTACAACCAAAATAAATGTGATTGTCCACGTATAGCCACGATAGTCACAATAGCAATAGAAAGGAAGATGGCGAGTGTCAGTTTTGCAGTATTGACCTTGCGGGTATAATAAACAAAGACAAAGAAAACAGCGGTCGCAAGCATAAGTGCGGCATCGATAGACGCCATGACCATATCACCATCAAGCCAACGTAAATAGATAAAGGGTGAGATGGTAATAGCGGCAAACGCACTGAATATCAGTAGCATTTTTTCTGCTGCTGAACGATTTTTCATTTAACTTCCTCGTACTCTACTGGTTATTTTCTTGAAGATATTAATTTAACCATCAACTTTTAAGATAAATAATTCATATATTGAAGTTGATAGTGAAAATTGATAAATAAGAGCCATCGCAGTTTATATTATTTTTTATCTTTTAACATCTCACGTAAACCCGCTACACCCATTTTTGCCGTGGCTTGCTTTTTTTCAATACTTTGCTTGGTTTGCGTTAATTCCCAGCTCAAATCATCTTGTGGTAATTCATGTAAAAACCGACTAGCTTCTGTACGAGAAACTTCGCCATACTGGCGCCGTTCTCGTGCATAAGTAAATATTAACTCTCGCTTGGCCCGTGTAATGCCCACATAGGCTAAACGACGCTCTTCTTCTACATTACCCTCATCCATACTGGTTTGATGAGGCAATAAACCTTCTTCCATGCCAATGAGAAAAACATAAGGAAATTCTAAGCCTTTTGAACCATGCAAGGTCATTAACTGAACTTGGTCAGTATCTTCTTCATCCTCATTGCGCTCCATCATGTCACGTAAGGTTAAGCGCGTAACCACTTGCGCTAAGGTCATCGGCTCTTCATCTTCTACACCTTCGAGCATCTGCGTTACCCAGCTAAACAACTGGGTCACGTTTTTCATACGCATTTCAGCCGCTTTTGCGCTCGGTGAGCTATCGTATAACCAATCTTCATAGTTAATTTCACGCACCATTGAGCGCAATACCACAGAGGTATCGCCACGCTCGGCATGATCGGCGGTTTCGACTAACCAACGGGTAAATTTTTGCACACTGATTAGGCCGCGACCACCCAGATGTTGCTCTAAGCCTAATTCGAAACTTGCCGCAAACATGCTAATTTGGCGCATATTAGCGTAGCTACCCAGTTTTTCTAGCGTGGTGGGGCCAATTTCTCGGCGCGGAACATTCACAATCCGTAAAAAGGCATTATCATCATCTGGATTTACTAATAGCCTTAAAAACCCCATCATGTCTTTGATTTCAGCACGAGAGAAAAATGAGGTGCCACCGTTAATTTTATAAGGTATACGGTTGGTCATTAGCGCTTTTTCAAGTAAACGCGACTGATGATTACCACGATATAAAATCGCATAATCTTTATATTTACTCTTATTTAAAAAGCGGTGGCCGATTAATTCACCCACTACTCGCTCAACCTCGTGGTCTTCATTTTTAGTTTGCAGCACCCGTAACGCCACGCCGTAATTGAGTTCACTAAATAGCGCTTTGTCATAAACATGAGGGTTATTAGCAATCAGCGTATTGGCACATTTTAAAATACGGCCACTGGAACGGTAGTTTTGCTCAAGCTTAATAAGCTTAAGATTGGGATAGTCTTTACCTAATAGCACTAAATTTTGCGGTTTAGCGCCACGCCATGAGTATATTGATTGGTCATCATCACCTACTACGGTCAACAAGCCTTGCTCACCGGTGATCTGCTTGATTAATTCATATTGACTGGCATTAGTATCTTGATATTCGTCTACTAACATATATTGAATTTTTTGCTGCCAACGCGTCCGTACTTCTGGGTAATTTCGCATTAACAGTGTTGGAATTAAGATCAAGTCATCAAAGTCTAGCGCGTTATAGGCTTTCATATGCTTTTGATACAGCGCATAAAATTCGGCAAACAGTTGGGCATCAGCATCACTAGCATGTTTCATCGCGGCGTCTGGCAGGAACAATTCATTTTTCCAATGGGAAATCATTGTCTGTAATTTATTTAATAAATCTTTATCGCCCTCAAGTTGCTCTTGGGTAAGTTCCTTTAATAATGCCAGGCTGTCTTGATCATCAAACAAAGTAAAGCCGGGCTTGTAACCTAAGGTTTTTAATTCTTTACGAATAATGTCTAAGCCCAATGAGTGGAAGGTAGAAACGGTTAAGCCACGGGTTAGTGACTTATCCATCATCTTAACCACCCGCTCTTTCATTTCACGGGCCGCTTTATTGGTAAAGGTTACCGCCGCAATATGTTTAGCTTTATAACCGCAATTTTGAATTAAGTACGCAATTTTCTGACAAATAACCCCAGTTTTACCACTGCCCGCGCCCGCTAATACTAAGCATGGACCTTCAACATATTTTTTTGCTTCATTTTGACCTGGGTTTAATTTCATTGCTGGGCTTTAACTCAATTGATGAATAAGATAGTCGGCCGTCGATTTTACCTGTTTTTATAACAAGACAACATCAACTTTCTCTCTAGTTAGGTAATTTTTTAGCAGCTTTAATGCAGATATTATGACGAAAAGCGCTTACAATAACTTTACTATTTACCAAAAAAGAACTTTCTCATGATTAGTGCTAAAAAAATAGAAGAACTCGCCAAACAAGTCACTGATTCAATGCCTGACGGGTTAAAAGATTTTGCCAATGACATGGAAGATCGCACTAAAATGGTTTTGCAGCGTAAATTGTCACAACTTGACGTAGTCACTCGTGAAGAATTCGATGTGCAAACCCAAGTGTTAATTAAAACCCGTGCTAAATTGACCGATCTTGAAGCAAAAGTTACGGCCTTAGAAGTAAAGTTAGCTGAAAAATAGCACTGTGTTTACCGCCTTAAAGTACATGTATTTTAGGCACTATTAGTTTAGTGTAAATATCTAGCGCAATTTAACTATTGTTGTTGGAGCAATCGAAGCAAGGGTAAAGAAGTTAAAATGATGCACAATTTCTTGGTAAGCGTGCATCATCAGGATTAGTCGGAACAACCGGAAACTAACAGGTAAGAGTCTATGAATTCCCAAGAAAGGCTGACTTAGTCAGCCTTGATATACTCGGCATCCACTATCGCTGAAGAAGGTTTATCTCGAGTAAACCACCAGCAAAGCAAGGAAGCAACTGTCACCATCACCACACCTTGCCAAAATGTAACCGTCAGTTCAATATCCAAAATCAATGCCGAGAAGAAAGTCGACAATAGCGGCGTGAAATACGACAGGGTAGCCAGAAGCATCATATTGCCGCCAATAATACCTATATTCCATAATGCGTATCCGCTGCCCATGGCAATGCCCGTTATCACCAGATCAATCACGGCGCTAGACGTGAAAGCAATGGCAGGTTCATCACTGATAAAATAGGTTACCCACAACGCCATCGCAGTTGCCATAAAGAACCAGGTAATCGCATTTTTACCGTTCGCAAGTTGCTTGGTGACACTGCAGTAAAAAGCCCAAATAAAAGCTCCCGCCAGGGCCATTGAATAACTTAAAGGATTTGTCGCTATGTTGCTAGCCAGTTGACTGATCGAAATTCCCTGATCACCCCCCACAGTCCAAGCCACACCAAAAAATGATAAAGCTATCGCCGGATAAAGTCTTTTATCGACGGGTTTGTTGCTGTGCAAGACCGCGAGCAATACCACTAAAGAGGGCCACAAATAATTAATTACGCCCATTTCCACCGCTTGAATGCGGTTATTAGCCATCCCTAACGCAAGCGATAAGCAAATTTCATAGCTGACAAACAACGAACCGCCGATCAGAAGGTATTTTAACGAGAAAACTTTAAAACGCGGTGCACCAAGGAATATCAACAGAAACACGGCACTCACTGAATAAATCATTGCTGCCCCCCCAATAGGGCCCAATTGCTCTGCCACATTGCGCACCAAACCTACCGTTGTGCTCCATATTAAAATGGCTAAGCAGCCTGCAAGCGTATATTTATGTGAGTTAATCAAGATAATTCCTTTTGTGTCCGTGTAGTGTGTTGGCTAGATAATGCAGGCTAACAAATAGCCGTTGTTGTAGAAAGAGCAATGGCTATAGCAAGTGAAATAAATTGAGAGTTAATTACGATTTGCTGTATATATAGAAGGGCTAGCCACTTAGCTCGACCAACCACTAAATGTTGTGATTCCTTTCTTTTGTCATTTAGGTTTTGTTGGTGCGCATTCCTGACATTAACTATAGTTTGTTCTTTAGGTCAACTGATAGCCCAGCCTGTGTGAAAACGTTTTGATCACTTTTTCGAATAAGCACCGAATACTTATGATCAATCAATCTCAAAACAAGATAATAAATCACTCTATATTTGCTATAATATTCATTAGGTTAATT
>NZ_JACGVK010000077.1:0-100458 GCF_014077185.1 Colwellia sp. MB02u-10 | reverse complement strand
ATGAGGATATAGTGGATAAGTGTTCTATTGCATGGAACAACTTCATAGCGGATACAGAACGGGTCTTATCTCTATGCAGAAGGGACTGGGCAAAGTTGAACAGTTAATTATCGGAATTGGTATTACGAACACAAGCTGAAACAATTAGAAAATGAGTGATATATGGATTGTTGCATCATCTAGCACATAAACATCGAATTAAGATATCAGGTTGGGTAGAATAACCTAACGTTCATAAAGTTGTAAAAATCATGATGAATCAGTTTGATTGTGTTGTTGTTGGTGGTGGCATGGTAGGTGCGGCAAGTGCTTTATCACTGGCTGAGTTAGGATTAAGTGTAGCCATTATTGAAAAAAGTGTGCCAGAAAATTTTTCTCCCGAACAAGCCTTTGACTTGAGGGTTTCAGCGATTTCCTTAGCATCAGAGCAATTGTTAAAACAATTAAGTGCTTGGCAGCAGTTGCAAGAGTGGCGAGTTTGCCCCTATAAGCGCCTTGGCGTATGGGAGATTGAGCGCAGCTACACCGAGTTTAATGCCAAAGATATCGAACAAACGCATTTAGGTCATATTGTTGAAAATAGGTTGATACAACTTTCTTTATGGCAACAAATGCAGCAACACAGCAATATTACTTTATTGTGTCCTGAAACCTTAATTAAACTTGAGCAAAGCCCAACAGACGTTGAGTTAACTTTATCGTCAGGCACTATAAAAGCTAAAGTAGTTATTGGTGCCGATGGTCCGAATTCTTATGTCCGTAAACTAGTGAATATTGGCACCACAGGTTGGGACTATGCCCAATCAGCTCTGTTAATCAATGTCGAGACAGAAAAGCCACAACAAGATATAACTTGGCAACAGTTTTTTCAAACAGGCCCCATTGCCATGCTCCCTATGTCAGGGAATTGTGCTTCATTGGTTTGGTATCATAATAAAGATGAAATAAAGCGCTTATCAGCATTATCCCATGACAATCTAGCACAAGAAATAATGCAGCACTTTCCAAGCTGTTTAGGAAAAATAGCCATTACTAATAAAGCGTCGTTTCCCTTAACACGGCGACATGCGAATCAATACCAGAAAGGCCGAGTACTGTTAATAGGCGACGCGGCACACACGATTAATCCTATGGCAGGACAAGGAGTTAATTTAGGCTTTAAAGATGTTAAAGCCTTGCAGCATGTTATTGCAAAAGCTATCGGTAATGGCGAGTTATGGCATCAACCAGAAATTTTATCGCGTTATCAACAAAAAAGAAGAACGGATAATTTATTAATGATGACGACGATGGATGCATTATATTTGTCATTTGGCCATGTATCACCTTTAGTCAAGCTTGCCCGAAATGCTGGCTTAATGATGGTAAATAAAGTGCCAAACTTGAAAAATAAAGCCTTAGCTTATGCGTGTGGTGTATAGCGTTAATTTAATATCTTATAGCCGTTTGATTAGTTATCTGCTCTACTTTATTCGCAGGGGAAACGGGCAAAGACAGGGCGTTTATTTTAATAATGCCTTGTTCAGGGTAATAGGCGCCTGCAAGGTCTAGTAAACGCATCCATGCAGCGATAGTGATTAACTAAATAACATAGCAGTATGTTTTGAATCAGGAGAAATGATCAGAATAGTAGCAAGCGTATTTATTTTGAAAGGGATCGAGAGTAAAAATCAGCTTAGATTAAAAGTTAAAGTGTATTTTTTATGGGGAATAATAGCTAGTATCTAGGAGATGTATAAGAGAAGTTTAATTATGATAACTATATAGAAGTACAGGAAGAAAATTTATATCTAGAATTGGTGCGGAAGGAGAGACTCGAACTCTCACATCTTGCGATACTGGAACCTAAATCCAGCGCGTCTACCAATTCCGCCACTCCCGCATATTCAGGTAGTAATCTCAATAAATTGAAATCATAAAACAATTAACATAAAAGAAAGTGGCTGGGGTATGAGGATTTGAACCTCAGAATGACGGGATCAAAACCCGCTGCCTTACCGCTTGGCTATACCCCAACTGGATACTTTTAGATTAAAGTGAGAAACATTGATAAACTTTCAGATAACGTAAAAGAAAGTGGCTGGGGTATGAGGATTTGAACCTCAGAATGACGGGATCAAAACCCGCTGCCTTACCGCTTGGCTATACCCCAACAATGTTACTTACTTTCTAACAAATACCATGATGATACTTGTTAATAGAATGGTACGGGTCAAGAGACTTGAACTCTCACATCTTTCGATACTGGAACCTAAATCCAGCGCGTCTACCAATTCCGCCAAACCCGCATTTCTTCTATTTCTTACTAAGAGTGGAAAGTGGTGGCTACACCGGGATTTGAACCTGGGACCCCATCATTATGAGTGATGTGCTCTAACCAGCTGAGCTATGTAGCCTTTCCATCTCGCCTCTCAGCAAGTGGCGCGTATTATGCAAATCTGATCGCCTTACGTCAACCGTTTTTTATCAAAAAATAAGACTTTTTTCTTGTTTGGCTAATCGCTGTGCAATTTGTCGGATATCTGCACAGAAATAGCCCCAAAAGACAAAGCTAATAGTAAGATAGTTTAATGAGTTTACTTATCATGACTATTTAATAACTTCCTTGCTAGCTTTTACTACGCAATTTTTTTAATGATCACTAAACTTTTGCTAAACGTTTTATGTTTTATTGTCCTTTTGAGTGACAAAGTCTTTTTTAAAACCAAATTTTTTATTTCGTTGCTAGATTTCAGTAAGTCGAAAAAGAGTTATACCGGTTTTATTAAGTTTATGATCTTGTTGCGCGCAGTGAAAACTCCTCAAGATAGATGTTTATGGTTCCAGACTAAAGATTAAAGACTAAAGTTTAAAGGTAAGTACCGACATTTACATAGGCGAAATACTGCTTGATAATTATCTCGCCGTTCTTAGCCGTTCTCAGCTATCTATGGCTCCACGGCATGAGTGCATTCATGTAAGTCGCGGTTTCTAGCTATATAGGTAATTGTGCCTTAATCCGATGTTCTAGCTTAGCGCTGCAACTCAGCCTTGAAGTGGAGCGGCTATCTAATACCCAGTTGATTAATTAGCTGTTCATTTTTAATGGTGAAAATGAAAAACTACCCTGTTATACAATTTTCTGTATGAACAAGTAGTCCACTTAATTAAATGGGTATAACTGAATTACCTTTTAATTGTATTGTAATGTTTGAGGATGGTGACAAACGCTTTACTTAAATGCACAGAGCTAGCGTTAACGTTAAACAGATCAAGTGCTAGGTATGGGAGAAAAAAAGAGAGCCTAAGCTCTCTTTTTTTGGTCAATTAAACTTTAATTAAAAATTAAACATTAAATCTGAAATGCACCACGTCGCCATCTTTAACGCGATACTCTTTACCTTCTAAGCGCCACTTACCCGCTTCTTTCGCACCAGACTCACCGTTAAACTCGATAAAATCATCATAGGCAACTACTTCAGCGCGAATAAAGCCTTTTTCAAAATCAGTGTGAATAACACCGGCCGCTTGTGGTGCGGTAGCATCTTGCTTCACTGTCCAAGCTCTTACTTCTTTTACACCAGCAGTAAAATAGGTTTGCAAGTGAAGTAAAGAATAACCCGCATTGATAACACGATTTAGGCCAGGCTCTTCTAAGCCCATTTCAGCCATAAATTCAATACGGTCTTCATCATCCATTTCAGATAATTCGCTTTCAATTTCAGCACAAACTGCTACCACTATGGCACCTTCGGAATCAGCAATTTTCTGCACTTGGTCAAGGTAAGGGTTATTTTCAAAACCATCATCATTAACATTGGCGATATACATAGTTGGCTTGATGGTTAAAAAGTTTAAATAAGCAACGGCAGCTTTTTCTTCTTTAGTTAATACTAAAGAACGGATCATTTCACCATCTTCAACATGCTTTAGTATTTTTTCCAAAACGGGCATTTCAAATTTAGCCTCTTGATCGCCACCTTTGGCTTTCTTAGCTAAACGAAAAATAGCGCGCTCTGCGGTGTCCATATCAGATAAGGCTAATTCAGTATTGATCACTTCAATATCATCAATTGGACTAACTTTATTAGCAACGTGAATAATATTGTCATTGTCAAAACAACGAACAACATGGCCAATGGCATCAGTTTCACGAATATTAGCTAAAAACTTGTTACCTAAACCTTCACCTTTTGAAGCGCCAGCCACTAAGCCTGCAATATCAACAAATTCCATGGTGGTTGCTAACACACGCTCTGGCTTAACTATTTTTGTTAATGCGTCTAAGCGTGGGTCGGGTACAGGCACAACACCCGTATTAGGCTCGATTGTACAAAAAGGGAAGTTTGCTGCCTCAATACCTGCTTTAGTTAACGCATTGAAAAGCGTTGATTTACCTACGTTGGGCAAGCCAACAATACCACATTTAAATCCCATGATGTTTACCTATTATGTTGACGCAATAATCTTTATTGCGCTTTAAAAGAATGTAGACGATTTTGTGCTTTTTTAATGTCGTCTGTTTGCCAAATTTCAAAACAGCGCGCAGCTTCGTCTATCGCTTGGTCAATTAAATTTTGTTCATTGGCCGGTGCTTTGCCAAGCACATGCCCAGTAACGCGTTCGCGATGACCTGGATGATCAATACCAATGCGTAACCGATAAAATTCTTTGTTATTAGCCAAACATGAAATAATATCACGTAAGCCGTTGTGGCCACCGTGGCCGCCACCTTGTTTGATTTTACAAACGCCAGGTAACATATCTAGCTCATCGTGAGCAACAAGAATGCTTTCAACAGGAATACGAAAAAAATTGGCTAAAGGTGCTACGGCTTTACCACTACAATTCATAAAAGTAGTAGGAATGAGAAGATGAACTAATTGCCCTGCAATTAACCCCTTACCGTATAGGCCAGCGTATTTTTTTTCTGGCTTTAGTGAAATGTTGTTACGTGCAGCAAGCTCTTGAACGAACCAATCACCAGCATTATGACGGGTTTTACTGTATTCGGAACCTGGATTTCCTAAGCCGACTACTAATTGAATCGCCATCTAATTATTTACTCTTGTTATTAAACTTAAGGTCAATAAATTCAAGTGCATTTAAAACTAAAAAGCTTAAAGGGCATGTTATAAAAACATCTCCCTTTAAGCTTGTTCATCATGAGTAAAGTTAACTATTACTCAGCTGCAGCATCTTCAGCTGCTTCGCTGTCAGCATTTGGAACTTTAGGAGCGTTCACAGTAACAACGGCTTGATCATGGCTTTCGCCTTTAACTAATTCGTCAGATGTAACGCCTTTAGGCAAAGTAACATTTGATAAATGTATTGTTTCACCAACAGCTAAATTAGCAACATCAATTTCAATAAACTCAGGAATGTTAGCAGGTAAACATGTAATTGCTATTTCATTCATTAGATGAGCAATCTTGCCACCTAGTTTTTCTGCTGCTTCTTCATTAAGGAAATGAATTGGAGCATTAACTTGCACAACATGCGTTGCATCGATACGTAAAAAATCTAAATGCATGACAAGTTGTTTAAACGGGTGACGTTGCATGTCTTTTAAAAGACACTCAACAGGCTTGCCGTCAACGTTGATAGTTAAAACGTGAGAGTAGAATGCTTCTTCTTGTTGGGCACGAAAAACATTTTTGTGCGCTAACGTTAAAGAAACAGGCTCTTGGCCTTCACCGTATAAAATTGCTGGAACTTTGCTCGCGTGACGTAGGCGGCGGCTCGCACCTTTCCCTAAATCTGTACGTACTTCAGCATCCAATGTAAATAAATCAGTCATGGGTTATATCCATTATTTAATAATTAAAGGTCGTTGCTTTTTGCGACCAAAAGCAACCTGTTCCTTTTTTTAAGGTTAATTAGCGATTAACTAGTACTTCACTCTTAGTGAAACACTATCCAAGCGTAATTAGCTAAAAAAGGCGCAGCATGATAACACTCTGATGAATCGAAATCCATTACTTATGTTACTTTTAAAGGCAAGGCTATTATGAGTCAGGGCTTTGGATTTATAACAATAAAAAAAAGCACCTAAGGGTGCTTTTTTTGAATGATATTTGTTAATTAACGCTTAAGCATCAAACATCGCAGAAATAGATTCTTCGTTGCATACTCGACGAATAGCTTCTGACAACATGCCGCTTAAGGTAAGTTGACGAACTTTACCTAGCGCTTTAATTTCATCTGACAGTGGAATTGAGTCAGTAACAACAACTTCATCAATCACTGAATTTTTTATATTCTCAGCGGCATTACCAGAAAATACGGGATGAGTTGCATAAGCAAATACGCGTTTAGCACCGTGTTCTTTTAATGCTTCAGCCGCTTTTGCCAATGTACCACCAGTATCAATCATATCATCAACGATAAAACAGTCACGACCTTTAACATCACCAATAATGTGCATTACTTGCGCAATGTTTGCTTTAGGACGACGTTTATCGATAATGGCAAGATCTGCATCATCTAATAATTTAGCCACGGCACGTGCACGAACAACACCGCCAATGTCAGGTGAAACTACCACTGGATTTTCAATGTTACGCGCTAACATATCTTCTAATAAGATAGGCGTACCAAAAACGTTATCCACTGGCACATCAAAGAAGCCTTGAATTTGTTCTGCGTGTAAATCAACCGTTAAAACACGGTCAACGCCCACACTTGATAAGAAGTCAGCAACAACTTTTGCGGTAATGGGGACACGAGCACTGCGAACGCGACGGTCTTGACGAGCATAACCAAAGTAAGGCATAACAGCGGTAATACGTCCAGCTGATGCACGACGTAGCGCATCAATCATCACGATTAGTTCCATTAAGTTATCGTTGGTAGGGGCACATGTTGATTGAATAATAAAAACATCCGCACCACGTACGTTTTCGGTAATTTCAACACTAATTTCACCATCACTAAAACTGCCAATCTTGGCTTCGCCTAAGGTGATGTATAAGCGGTTAGCGATTTGTTTGGCCAGTTCAGGGGTGGCATTACCCGCAAAGATCTTCATGTCAGGCACGGTGAGTTCCTTAGAAACTTTTGACATTTAAATTACGATACTGAATAAAACGGTGAGTTAAATATCAGCAAATTATTTTATTTTTGCCAGTTTTAATGGCATTTATATTAATTTTATCCGAACTTAATTGTCGTTTACTGCCGCAATTGCAGCATGTAAGGGCGATTGATTTAGTCCTTCGGCTACGAATGATTCTATACCGTTTGGCAGTAAAGATTGCACATAGCACGCGTCTTGTTTGGAGCTAAAACGTGAAAAAATACACGCACCAGTTCCAGTCATCTGGGACGGCGCGTATTCTATCAACCAAGCCAGTAGTTTGGCAACCTCGGGGTGGTTTTTTATTACCCAAGTTTGACAATCATTGTGATAATTTTCTATATCATCATCGCTGTAACGTATAGTGGGCGTATCTCGAGTTAAATCTTTCGCGGTAAAAACACTGGCAGTAGAAATGCTGCAATCGGGTTTAGAAACTAAATACCAATAAGTTTTTGGTGTAGCGGGGGTCAGTTGTTCGCCAATGCCTTGGGCAAATGCGGCAAAACCATGAATGAAAATGGGTACGTCAGCACCCAAGGTTATGCCAAGCTCAGCAAGTTGTTCAATTGTCAGCTTTGTTTGCCAAAGTGCATTGAGTGCCAGTAGCACAGTCGCGGCATTTGATGAACCGCCGCCCAAGCCGCCGCCCATAGGTAATAGCTTTTCTAACTTAATCTCCACCCCTTGCTGACATTCGCTATAGTTTTGCAATAGTCGTGCAGCTTTGATGATTAAATTGTTGTCATTGTTTACGCCTGGAATCGGCGTCAGTAGCGTTATGGCTTTATCTGCTGTGATCCGCAAGGCGATAGTGTCGTGGTAATCTAGAAACTGAAAAACAGTTTCTAGTTGGTGATAACCGTTGTCCATTCTACCGACAATATGTAAAAATAAATTGAGCTTGGCCGGTGACTTAAATACAATAAAGGGCTGCTTATTCACGATAACCTCGTTAAAATTTCCATGAATGAATGACAATTTTTATCCGTAAATCGCCTTGAATAATCGTTAGCTGTTTAGCCAATTGAAATGGGCCAATGTGATGATATTTACTGTATTTTATCAACCAGTTTTTATTGTTATAATGACTGGTTAAAGACTGTGGTAGTTGAGTTTTCAGATGGTAATCTACCTTATCTGTAGGTAAAAAAGCTAACCCTTTCAGCCAATGGCTCATGGCACGCGTCGGTAAATCTAAACCGGTAAGTGTATAGATTAAATAGTCTAAATCTGCCGTATTATAAAGATTACCGTCAACTTCTAAAACAAAGTTATCTTGTTGTCGAGTAAGTGCTAATACCTGAATGCCAAATAAGGTCGATAAATTTAATGACTCGGTTTGATCAACAGCATTTTTTTTCCAGTGCAATGACGCACTTTGGCGCTTTTGACTATCGATAAAGGCTATTTTCCCCACTATGGTCCAGCTATTAAGTTGTGATACTTGTTGGTTGCGTGCGGCAATATCTTGGTTTTTTTGATTATTTTCTACGGGTATGTCGTTGATGCTAGAACAAGCACTTAATAGACTGATAAAAAACAGCGTAATGAGTCGTATATTATACATAGCGTTCCTGAGCTGAATAAATTAAATAAGCTTTGCTTCATCAAGAGAAACAACAAATAACGAAAACATATCACTGCATGCTTTCAATTTAAGGTGATTTTACGTAAAATTATCGCGATTTTTTATCTCAAATCATAGGTTTTTTTCAATATCTAACTGATAATTGCGCCGAATAGTCATTACAAGCGTATAATCAGCCGTAGATAATAGTCATCCGCCGCAGACACTGCCGGCCATTAACATTTTTTGGACTCAATATATTCATATGTCGATAGTTGCATTAGGTATCAATCATAAAACCGCTCCAGTGGCCATTAGGGAAAAAATATCATTTAACCCTGATAACTTGAGTTCGGCTTTGCAGGAACTGATCCATTCAGTAGATTGTAAAGAAGCCGCGATTTTATCTACCTGTAATCGAACCGAGCTTTATATCGTTCAAGAAGGTGATATTACCTTAACCCAAGAGCGTTTAGTACGTTGGTTAGTACAACACCACAATGTTCCTGCGTCTACCATAACGCCAAGTTTATATTGGCATCAAGATCAACAAGCGGTTAATCATATGATGCGTGTTGCTTGTGGTTTAGATTCTTTGGTACTGGGTGAGCCACAAATATTAGGGCAAATGAAACAAGCCTATAAACAAGCTAAAGCGGCCGGTTCAATGGCGTTAGTGATGGACCGACTTTTTCAACGTACTTTTGGTGTCGCTAAACAAGTGAGAACCGATACCGAAATAGGGGCAAGTGCGGTTTCTGTTGCTTTTGCTGCAGTTAACTTAGCAAAACATATTTTTGCCAGTTTAGATAAAACCCGGGTTCTGCTAGTGGGGGCTGGGGAAACTATTGAATTAGTGGCTAAACACTTATACGAAAATAATGTTGGCCATATTACGGTGGCAAACCGCACCTTAAGTCGCGCTGAAAACATGGCAAAAAAATTTGGTGCCGATGTTATAACGCTCGCACAAATTCCAGAAATGATGTCTAGTGCTGATATTGTCATCAGTTCAACCGGTAGTACTTTACCCATTATAGGTAAAGGTATGGTGGAAAAGGCTTTAATGAAAAGAAAGCATCGGCCAATGTTTATGGTCGATTTAGCTGTTCCTCGTGATATTGAAGAGCAGGTTTCAGATCTTGAAGACGTATTTCTCTACACCGTTGATGACTTACAAAATATCATTGCAAAAAATTTAAATAATCGCCGCAAAGAAGCAGTATTAGCCGAAGGTATTGTTACTGAACAGTCATCTGTTTTTATGTCATGGTTACGTGGTTTAAATACCCAAGATACGGTAATTTCATATCGTAAACAGTGTTTAGAAAATCGTGATCAATTGCTTGAAAAAGCCATGCAACAACTAGCGACAAACAAAAAACCTGAAGCGGTAATTGCTGAGCTTGCAACTAAGCTAACCAATAAATTTATGCATGCACCCACCAGTGCTATTCAATCGGCCGCACAAGGTGGAGAGTTAGACCGGCTTATTTACTTACGCGATATTTTTGATATTGACCATCAAGATTAGCCACTGGGTTTACCTCGTCTTTAATTTAAGCGGGCAATAATTTACCTTTCGCTATCTTCACAGCCGTTGAAACTCTGAGCTAAGCTCTTTATACTGCTCGCTTGCATACCTATTTAGTACAAATTACCTGCATAGTCGAATATAATGCGCGGGTAATTCATCAATCATTGACTATATAAGATCATTTAATGAATAAATCTGTTTACCAAAAACTTGAGATACTTGTCGAACGCTTTGAAGAAGTACAAGCGTTATTGTCTGATCCTGAAACTATTTCTAATCAAGAAAAGTTTCAGGCATTATCAAAAGAATTTTCACAATTAGAAGTTGTAACCTCAGCCTTTCATCGCTTTCAAGATGCCGAGAATGATTTTGCCGCGGCAGAAGAAATGCTTAAAGATGAAGACCCTGATATGCGTGAAATGGCGCAAGAAGAGTTTAAGTCGGCGAAGAAATTGGTAGAAAAAATGACCGAGGAATTGCAAGTTTTATTATTGCCTCGTGATCCAAAAGACGACAATAACTGTTTTGTTGAAATTCGTGCTGGAGCTGGCGGTGATGAAGCCGCTATTTTTGCCGGTGACTTATTTCGTATGTACAGCCGTTATGCTGAAAAGCAAGGTTGGAAAATCGAATTGATGAACTCCAACGAAAGTGAGCAGGGCGGTTATAAAGAAATTATTGTTAAAGTTAACGGTGTTGGTGTTTACGGTCAGATGAAGTATGAGTCTGGCGGTCACAGAGTGCAACGTGTGCCTGAAACTGAATCACAAGGGCGTGTGCATACTTCTGCTTGTACTGTGGTTGTGATGCCAGAAATTCCAGAGTCACAAGCCATTGAAATTAATAAAGCTGACTTAAAAGTAGATACTTTTCGTGCCTCTGGTGCGGGTGGACAACACGTCAACAAAACCGATTCAGCTATTCGTATTACCCATATTCCAAGTGGCGTGGCGGTTGAATGTCAAGATCAGCGCTCGCAGCACAAAAACCGTGCCCAAGCGATGTCAGTATTACAAGCTCGCTTACAACAAATAGAAGATGAAAAACGCCGAAGTGCAGAAGAGTCTTCTCGTCGTAACTTAGTGGCCAGTGGTGATCGTTCTGAACGAATTCGTACTTATAACTTCCCACAGGGGCGTATGAGTGATCATCGGATCAACCTGACACTTTATCGTTTAAACGAAATCATGGAAGGTAATTTACACTTAGTACTTGAGCCCATTATGCAAGAAAGTCAGGCTGATTTATTAGCAGAGCTTGCCGAGCAACATTAGTGAGTGCATCAGTTGTAGCGCAAAGGTTGTCGGTTGAAAACTTATCATCGATGACTTTGGCTAAATTAACCGCCTTTGGGCAACAACTTTTGTTGCCTCACTCAGATAGCAGCAAATTAGATACTGAAATACTCATTTGCTTTGTTATTGAAAAGCCAAGAAGTTTTTTATTAACTTGGCCAGAGCATCAGTTATCTACCAGCCAAGCAAAACAATTTGCTGAACTCATGTTGCGCAGAGTTCAGGGCGAACCTATCGCCTATATTGTTGAACTACGTGAGTTTTGGTCATTACCACTGCAAGTGTCACCGGCGACTTTAATTCCGCGTCCAGATACTGAAGTGCTAGTTGAATTGGTGTTAACTCATCATCAAGCAGCAGCACTAAGTTGTTTAGATTTAGGCACAGGTACGGGGGCTATTGCCTTAGCTTTAGCTTCAGAGCGACCTCAATGGCAAATAGAGGCGGTAGATTATAGCGATGAAGCCGTTGTGCTCGCCAAGATCAACGCCGACAACTTAGCGCTAACACAAGTTAATATTTATCAAAGTGATTGGTTTAATCAGGTAGCTGATGATAAGCGCTTTGACATTATCGTCAGCAATCCTCCGTATATTGATGAACATGATTATCACCTTAATGAAGGAGATGTCAGGTATGAGCCTAAAACCGCATTAGTTGCGGCGGATAATGGCTTAGCAGATATTAAAGTTATTGCTCACCACGCACTTAACTTTTTAAAACCGGGTGGCTTTTTGTATATTGAACATGGTTTTGAACAAAGCAAAATGGTACAAAAAATTCTAGCGGATTTAGCTTATAGCGAAATCCAAACAATAAAAGATTACAGTCACAATGATCGAGTTACTTGGGCTTGTTACTCTCCATAAAGCACAAAACTAAAAAATAAACTTAACTTAACGGAGTTATCATGCTTAAAAATTTACATATGACCATTGCGATGATCAGTGTTTTACTTTTTACTTTTCGTTTTGCCTTAACCTTAGCTAATTCAAATAAATTAACCTTGAAATGGTTGAAAATTGCCCCACATATTATCGATACCTTATTACTGGGTCTTGGGGTCGCGTTATCGATTCAGCTAGCGATAAATCCAGTAGAACAACTCTGGTTTGCCGAAAAACTGTTTGCCGTGTTGGCTTATATTTTTACCGGTTACTACACCCTGAAATTGGCGCGAAATCGTGCCATGCAAATTATTGGTTTTTTGGGCGCAATAGGCTGGATAATGCTAATTGTTCGTCTCGCCATAAGCAAGGAATCCGTATTTTTAGCTAGCTTATAAGCGGCTAAAATCATGACCAAATCCATTAAGTTAGTGACCAATCAGAGCTTGTTAGCTGTTTGAGAAAAAATTTAACTTTTTTGCATATAGTTATTCTATATGAAGGTAATCATAGGAAGTTATAGGCGATTATCGAATCACTGGAAAACTCCCGAAGGGTGAGTGTAAAAGGCTGACAGTCTGCGTTATTGATTTTGAAAATGGAATAACCATTCTCTCCAAGCAATACCTTGTTTCTAAGTCTTTTAAATTCTGCTAAGTGGGAAGAAACTTATTGGCATTGGTATAAGTATTAAACACTAATAGAGTATGCATGAACGATTTATTGTTATCAGAAATTAAATCTGAAGAAAATGAACTATTACAAACTTTTTTATTAATAGAAGAGTTTATTTTTGGCAAAAAAACGGCTGTTCAAAGTGAACTGGATGATCTAGTGGGTTATTGCCAAGGTGAAACTGATGAGATCAAAGATCCCATTGAACGTGCTGAGGTATTGATTAATGCCTTATTTATTGATCAACTTTTTATTGATAAACAGCAGCAAAATTGGCCAGTAATGTCATATCAGGTGTCATCAGCGTTAACGCATAAACTGGTTTCACCTATCTTAAAATCTGTTCTTATTGCCTATGTAGCGAATGCTTGTGATTGTCAGACTGACATTGTTTTTGTACCAGAAAAAGCCATGTTAAGAATTATTTGTGATGACAGTTACGCCATTATTCTTGATCCCGTTACCGGTGAGTCGCTAAATTGGCACGAGCTTGATACTCGCATGAGTGAAATTTCAGGTGACCCATTTGAAGTCACGCTAGATATAATGAAACAAGAAAGCCTAGTGCTTGAACATATCACGAGTCTAAAAGCGGCTTTTATACGAGAACAGGCTTACGATAACGCACTCAAATGTGTGGATATGCTATTGGCACTGAATCCAAATGATCCCTTTGAACGTCGCGACCGTGGCTTTTTATTACATCAACTTGATTGTTTTAAAGTCGCCTATGATGATTACCAATACTTTGTTGAGCAATGCCCCAAAGATCCTGCGGCGCAGCTATTAAAGCTTCAGTTAGATAAAATTTCAATTGCAGATACCATATTGCATTAACAAAACTTACCGGTTAAAAAGTCGGCTTAAGCGTCATTTATAAGAATAATAACAATACCGTAACTTGAAAAATCATAAGGATAAGTAATGCAAGATTCAGTTGTGGCTAGCATGCCATTGATCACCAACGATGCAACAGTACTTGGAATTCTAGCGCTAATTTTAGGCTTTGTTTTTTATACCTCAAGCAGCAGTAACCCCGCTTGTCGCTCATTTTATAAGTATGTGCCCGCACTGTTAATGTGCTATTTGTTACCATCGCTTTTAAATACTTTTGGTATTGTGAGTGCTGAAGTCAGTCAAGTTGATGAAGTGGCAAAATATTATTTATTACCTGCTTGTTTAGTCTTATTGACGCTTAGTATCGACATTAAAGCTATTGCTGGCTTGGGTAGTAAAGCCATTATTATGTTTTTAACTGGTACTGTTGGCGTAATCATAGGTGGGCCACTAGCATTATTAATTGTTTCAGTGGTATGGCCTGAGTTAATCGGGGTTTCAGGCCCAGACGCGGTATGGCGAGGTATGGCAGCGCTGGCGGGAAGTTGGATTGGCGGCGGCGCAAATATGCTTGCCATGAAAGAAATTTACGGTGCTGATGGTAAAATATTTACCATCATGGTGACGGTAGATATTGTAGTTGCCAATATTTGGATGGCCATTTTGCTTTATATGGCGGCGAACCATAAGCGAATTGATGCAAAAAATGGTGCAGATACTTCAAGCATTGATCGATTGATTGAAAAAGTTGAAGCCGAAACCCAAGAAAATTCAAAACAACCTGAACTAAAAGATTACATGCTCATTTTAGCCATTGGCTTTGGTGCTGCCGGTTTGGCACATTTAGCGGCTGATTACTTAGTACCCTTTTTTCAAAATAGCTATCCTGAGTTGAAGAAATTTAGCTTACACAGTAAATTATTTTGGATCATCGTATTAGTGACCACTATCGGTTTAGCACTTTCCTTTACTAAGGTCAGAAAACTAGAGGCGGTAGGAGCCTCAAAGGTGGGTAGTAGTTTTCTTTACATTTTAGTTGCTACTATTGGTTTGCATATGGATATTACGCAAATTGTTGAAGCGCCTAAATATATGGTGATTGGCTTAATATGGATGGCCGTGCACATAGGCTTATTATTTGCAGTACGTAAGTACATTAAAGCACCGGTATTTTATTTAGCGGTGGGTAGTAAAGCTAATATTGGCGGCGCAGCATCGGCACCCGTTATTGCCTCGGCATTTCATCCGTCATTAGCACCTGTTGGAGTTTTGTTAGCTGTTTTTGGTTATGCATTAGGTACTTATATGGCATGGTTATGTGGCCAGTTGTTAAGAATTATTGGCAGCTAGAATCGCCGCTAATCTATAGATAAATATTGGAAATATTATGACAAAGCAATTAATTTCACTGGGCGATATTGATATCGCCAACGATAAACCTTTCGTATTATTTGGTGGTATGAATGTGCTGGAGTCGAGAGACTTAGCCATGACCATTGCCGAGCATTATGTTGAAGTAACCCAAAAACTCAATATTCCTTTTGTATTTAAGGCCTCATTTGATAAAGCTAACCGTTCGTCGGTTAGCGCATATCGTGGCCCTGGTTTGGACGAGGGCTTAAAGATTTTTCAAGAAATTAAGTCGACATTTAATGTCCCAATTATTACTGATGTACATGAACCTTACCAAGCTGGACCTGTTGCTGAAGTGGCTGATATTATTCAGTTACCTGCGTTTCTTGCTCGCCAAACTGATTTGGTGGTTGCCATGGCAAAAACCGGTGCGATTATTAATGTGAAAAAGCCACAATTTTTGGCTGCCCATGAAATGCGTCATATCATCAATAAGTTTGCTGAAGCCGGTAACGAAGACATTATTCTTTGTGAGCGTGGGAGTTGCTTTGGTTACAATAACTTAATTGTTGATATGTTAGCCATGGATGAGATGAAAAACTATGCGCCCGTTATGTTTGACGCCACGCATGCTTTGCAACGCCCAGGTGGTAGAGAAGACTCAGCTGATGGCCGACGTGCACAAGCGGCGCAATTAGCCCGTAGTGGTATGGCTATTGGTATTGCAGGCTTATTTATCGAGTCGCACCCTGATCCATTAAACGCAAAGTGCGATGGCCCTTGCGCGTTACCCTTAGATAAGCTTGAACCTTACTTAGCACAAATGAAAGCGTTAGACGAGTTAGTTAAAGGCTTTGAACCACTCATTACAGGGTAGATACTTCAACTTAGATATATGGCTTAGCTTGTATGGTTTATATAGTGGCGCTAGGTTAATTAGGTGTTGTTGAGCTGACTAAGTTAGTAGCAATTGCCAGTAGTAACTTTTAGGCACTACTTTTAGTCACAACAACACATTGTTTACTAAAAATATTTACTATAAATAAAAAGGGCGCTATTAAGCGCCCTTTTTTTATATGAGTAGTGCCATGATTAAAGGTTATTTTAAGTGGTGAAAGTCAATGTCTTCGATATTTTTACCCGCTTTAGGGTCGTTAAACACCGCTTCATCAAATTGATCTTCAGACTTACCGACAATAATCGTTACCATACTATCACCCGTCACGTTAACCGCGGTACGTGTCATATCTAGTAAGCGGTCTACACCAATAATTAGCGCAATGCCTTCAACAGGTAAACCGACTTGCTCTAGCACCATAGCTAACATGATTAAGCCAACACCGGGAACTCCCGCCGTGCCAATTGATGCTAATGTCGCTGTTAATATCACCATTAAGTAATCAGTAAGCGTTAAGTCTTGGCTAAATACTTGTGCAATAAATACCGTAGCAACACCTTGCATAATTGCCGTACCGTCCATATTAATGGTGGCACCTAATGGCACAGTAAATGAAGCAATAGAGTTCTTAACACCCATTTTTTTTGTTGTTGTCTCTAAGGTAATGGGTAAAGTTGCATTACTGCTTGAGGTTGAAAATGCAAAAATAGCGGTATCACGCATTTTCTTTAAAAAGATTAATGGATTTAAGCCAGTAAATAACTTAAGTAAAACAGGATAAGTGACAAAGGCATGCAGTAATAAGGCAAAAAGCACCACAAAGAAATACTCTAACAAATTGCCAAAGGTACTTAACGACACGTCAGTAAATAAGCCGGCTAATAAACAAAATACACCATAGGGCGCAATGTTCATCAAGATAGTAACAAGGCGCATAACCACCACACTCATATCTTCAAAAAGTGCAGCAACACGCTCGCCCGGTTTGCCAGAAAGGGCAATGGCGATACCAAATAATAAAGCAAAAATAATAACTTGCAGCATGTTGCCCTGAGCAAATGAGGCAAATGGATTACTTGGGAACATTTGAATAAGGGTTTGCGCAAGTGAAGGGGCTTCTCGACTGGTAAAGGTTGTACCTGCCGTCATATTTACGCCTTCACCAGGGCTAACAAGTAAAGCTAAACCCATAGCAAAGCTAATAGCAATAGCCGTTGTGAGTAAGTATAAGCCTATAGATTTACCACCGATGCGACCTAGCTTAGTGGTATCTTTTAGTGAGCAGGTACCGCAAATTAACGACACGAACACTAAAGGTACGACCAACATTTGTAAACTAGAAATAAATACTTGGCCAATAACTTCAAAAACACCATCAACTAAAAAGCCGCGGACTGAAAAATCAAAGAGGTATAGAGGAATAACAAAATCAGAGCCATCAGGCATCAACCATTGTAAAATTGTGCCAGTGAGGATACCCGCAATCATACCGGTAACAATTCGAGCAGTTAAACTTGCTTGCTTTTTTTCAGCCATATTTTTCATATTTTATTGAGCGATGCCTTATTATGTTGTTGCGACGAACATAAATCAAATTATTAAAGTGTTGGGCTGTTGATTTTACGAGATTATTTTTATTGCTGGTTTTTTTGCTCCTTAATTAAGCTAGGTAGGTAAAAGGTAATGATTGGCGTTAATATGCGATGCGACGAGATTAACGACAAAAAAATATTTTAATGGTGCGTATGTTAAGTTGCTTAAATTTTATTACTGTATCCACTTTGCTTGAAAAATTACATAATTACATAATTACATAGCTACTTGTCTCAATAAAAAATAGCGTTTCGTTTGATTTAATTGGCGTAAATTTAATAAATAATCCCCTGAAAACCACCCGTTCTAGATAAATTATATTTTTATGTGAATCATTGACTTTTTTTGTAATAATACCGTTATTATATAAGTAAATTAATAACAAAAATTATAGGGAATTTCTTTTTATGGCGCTATTTCAACGTTTTAGTTTAATTTTAATGTTTGCAATATTAGTTGGTTGCGGAGGTAGTGCTGGTGGGTTTGACGAAACCTCAGATGGCAGCGATGGTAGTACACCAGACGCTATAACTATTACTTTAGCTATCTCAGATACTACGGTTACTGGCGCTGAGCCGGTAACCATAACCGCGACCGTGATGCAAAGCGGTTCGCCAGTTACCAATAGAGCTGTTACTTTTAGTACTGGATTAGGTTCATTTTCTCCGGCTTCTGGTACCGCATTAACGAACTATAGCGGTGTTGCAATCATTACTCTCACTGCCGGCAGTGTTCGTGGCGCCTCAGAGATATCAGCTACGCTCTCATCTGATGAAACTTCGACAATCCCATTAGGGTTTACCACTCAAGGTGATGATATCGGTGTTGTTGGTGATATCATCATAAATGTCAGTTTAATTGACGTTCAAGGCAACGCTACAAGCACAATTACCGCATCTAAACCTGGTCGAGTTATTGCAACAGTCAGCGGCATAAGCTCACCGTTAATTGTTAACTTTGTTGCTACCGTTGGTAATATCCCTATTGCGTCTGCGATTACCGATGACAATAATCAAGCGATTGTGGATATATTTGCTGGTGATGCTTTAGGAGCAGGTGATGTTACAGCATCTATTTCTACTGGTGAGTCTGGCAACGTTATTTTTGTAGTAGGTTCTTCAACCGTTACTATGGGAAGTGGTACGCCATTTGTTGAAGGTCTAGCCGAAATAAGTTTATTGCAAATTTCAGCCGGGGGGACCAGTGTTGTCTCTGTATCTGTTATTGATGACCAAGGCAATTTATTTACCGAGCCAGTAGATGTTAATTTTTCCTCAGCTTGTGTTACACAATCATTGGCCACAATGAGTAGCCCTATTACAACCGCAAATGGTCTTGCGACAAGTACTTATTTAGCTAAAGGTTGTACAGGTGATGATCCTATTAATGTTACTGCCAATGCTGGTGGTATCAACTTATCTGCTTCAACTTCTATTAATGTGTTTGCAGCTGACATTGGTAGTATTGAGTTTGTATCAGCGACTCCTGAAAATATTGGTATAACAGGAGCGGGTATTGTAAGTGGTTCAGAAAGCTCGACCGTCATTTTTAAAGTTAAAGATACTGATGGTAATCCATATAATAATCGTATTGTAAATTTTGCTCTTAATACTGATGTTGGAGGCATTTTACTAAGTCAAGAGCAAGCAACAACCAATGCTCAAGGGATTGTTCAAACTGTTGTTAACTCAGGCACCGTACCCACCACGATTCGCGTCATAGCATCGACAGAGGCATTAGATGGCACTATGGTGTTTACTCAATCAAGTCAGCTAGTTGTTTCTACAGGTTTACCTGATCAAGATAGCTTTAGTTTCGCTCGAGGTACAGCTAATCCTGAAGCTTGGAGCGTTGATGGCGTAGAAGTACCGGTTACTGTCCGCATGGCTGATGCATTCAATAATCCTGTCCCTGATGGCACCGCGGTAAACTTTACGACTGAAGGTGGTTCAGTTGGATCCTCATGTACAACAGTGAGTGGTGTATGTTCTGTTATGTGGACTAGTCAAAATCCTAGACCAGCAGGTAAAATATTAACCAGTAGTTTTTGTAGCGTTGCAGATGATAATAATTCAGCTGTTTTTTGTGCTCGTGGACCGTTAACAAATAATAAAAACTATCTTGGACAAGAGTTTGGTGGTCGAGCTACCGTTTTGGCAACAGCTATAGGTGAAGAGTCATTTCCAGATAAAAACGGTAATGGCCGTTTTGACGAAAGTGAGTATGTTTTATTCAAAGGGTTAAATGTAAGTGATTTACCTTATGATCTTAAAGAAGCTTTTGTTGATCATAATGAAGACAGCCTATATAACCCTGAAGAAAATAGCACGGAAGTTGGAGGTGAATTAGAAGAGTTTGTTGATTTTAATAATAACGGTACGTTTGATATTCAAGATAGTGTATATAACGGTGTGCTATGTGGTTTAAATGATGTTTCAAATCCAAATACTGAAGTAGTAAATCAATACTGTGCTAACCCAGATGATGAACCCGATCCGACTAAAAAAGCAGAAAAAATCTCTACGAATGTTCGTGGTTCGACTGTAATTATTATGTCAGGAAGTTCACCCTACATGACAGTGACAGCAACAAATGATGCGGTTACTGAAGATATTCAAGACCCGGATAACGCTGGCGAGACAATTCCAAACCCTAAGTTTGATGCAATTGATACAACACTTTATATCGCAGGCGAAAGCACAGGGACCGTGAGTATAATTATTGCTGATTTGCATAATCAACCTATGCCTGCAGGCACGACAGTTACGTTTGGTGCCACAGTAGGCTCTGTTGTAGGCACGAGTAGTTATACTTGGCCAGGCGATGCTAGCAATGGTGGTAGCGAATTTGGTGTTGCTATTAAAGGTGAGGCTGAAGCAACAAGTGGGCCGTTAGAAATAAATGTCACAACTCCTGGTGGTGTTACAACGGTGTTTAGCGGTATTAATATTGTTATTCAATAGAGATTAATCATCACCACTGACTAAAATTAAAAAACCGCTTAAAAAGCGGTTTTTATTTTCCTGATAAATCATATTAAGTAGATAATTTCTATCTAATCCAACGGCAAAGCTATTTATTCATCTCTTCAATCAAGAAAGCTGAAATCTCTGCACCTGCGGCCAGGGTTTTATCACGGCTGACGGCACCTAAACCTGTGCTGTCGGTGAAGGGGGCAATTTCCATCATGTCGGCGCCGGTAATTCGATACTGGGCGGCGATAGCGCGCAATATTTGCATTGACTCGTTGGGTGACAAGCCATCTGGCTCTGGTGTGCCTGTTGCTGCTGCATAGGTTTCATCGAGTGCGTCAATATCATAACTGACATAAATTTCATCGATATTATCGGCTTTTAATTGCTTGATTATTTTTTCAATAATCGCTTCCACGCCTTGCTCTTTAAGTTCATGTGCCCAATGTTGCTTAACGCCAAAAGTGCTTTCCCAATGTGCTTTAGGCTTGCCACTTGAGCGAATGCCGATTTGAATTAAATCACGACGTTCAGTTAAGTCGTCTAAGATGTGTGTGCACCACGAGCCAAAGCATAAGTCGATACCTAAACGTTCAACCAATAAATCGGTATGTGCGTCAAAGTGAATAATAGCCGCACGCACGCCTTGTTTTTTCTTCGCTTGTAAATAGGCTTTTGCTAATGGGTAACTAACAGAATGATCACCGCCAATACCAAATATACCTTTGTTAGGAAATTCGGCATAAAAGTCGTGTAATACATCTTCTGTGATTGATAATGGGCTAACAGGAAACTCGCTATTCTGATCTTGATAAAGCGCTTTTCGACAATTGGCAATGGTTGCTTCATTAAGGTATTTATCATGTAACAAATGCGGAATAACGCGCACGTCGCCTAAATCAAAGGCATTTAAATCAGGGTATTGTTCTAACAATGTTGAGCGAACAAATAAAGGTCCCCAGTTAGCACCACGTAAAATTCCGCCACCACAGTCTGAAGCAATGCCGAGAATAACCGCATTAGTCGACTGTGGCAGTTTTTCAAGACTTTGTTGCCATAGTGACTCTATATCGTTTGATTGGCCAAATAAGGCTTTATGCAAACGCTCCTTACGCTCTTTGGCTGTGTTGACGGTAAAAACCCCGTTTCCTGGTGGACATAAGCACTGGGTGATTTTATTTTTAAATGTTGACCATGAAGTTGTCATGTATATTCTCTTCCTATTAAAAGGTATTGAAATTCACTTAAATGAACGCAAACTACCTGGAGTGATTGTAAAAAATTGTTAATTCTGGCCATAAAGTGCAGTTATTTCGCTTTCAGCCCTTAAATTTTGCTAAAAAGTCGATTATGATGGCGCCGAAAAGTTCGCGTCATTATAGCTAAAAGTTGTAAAAAGGCATATATATAAAATTTTTTGCTTGTCAGCTCGCTAATTTACAGATATATCTAATAGTAATTTCAGTCTCAAATTTAATTTTACGTTTCAGTTTTATTTACGAAGGCAATTTTTTCTTAATGTTTAGCTCGCGCAATATTAAGTCATTCAATGCAAAAAACTGTGGCGCAACTGACATCGTCAGCTTAGTAGGAATATAAAATAATATGGCAAAATCTCTGGTAATTGTGGAATCGCCAGCCAAAGCGAAAACAATTAACAAGTACCTTGGTAAAGATTTTATTGTTAAATCTAGTGTGGGTCACGTTCGTGATCTGCCGCATAGTAGCACGGGTAAAAAAGTAGCGGCAAAATCTCCTGCTGAAGTAAGAAAAATGGCGCCTGCGGCGAAAGCTAAATATAAAGCTAAACGTGATAAACTCGCATTAGTTAATCGTATGGGCATTGATCCTGATAACGATTGGGCAGCGAATTATCAAATACTGGAAGGCAAAGAAAAAGTTGTTGCTGAATTAATCAAACTTGCCAGTACCGCTGATACCATCTATCTCGCAACCGATTTGGATAGAGAGGGTGAGGCAATTGCATGGCACTTAAAAGAAATTATTGGTGGCGATGACGCCAAATTTAAGCGCGTAGTTTTCAACGAAATTACTGAAAACGCTATTCAACAAGCGTTTTCTGCACCAGGCGAATTAAGCATGCCTGGGGTTAATGCTCAACAAGCGCGACGTTTTCTCGATCGTGTGGTTGGCTTTATGGTCAGCCCATTATTGTGGAAAAAAGTAGCTCGAGGTTTATCAGCTGGGCGTGTGCAATCGGTTGCCGTTAAACTTGTGGTGGAAAAAGAGCGTGAAATTAAAGCTTTTGATCCAAAAGAATATTGGGAAGTCAGTGCCGATACGCAAACCTCTTCAGGTAGCGATTTTGCGCTAGATGTTACTCACGACCATGGTAAAGCTTTTAAGCCAACCAACGAAGCCGATACGAACAAAGCGTTAACCGTTTTAAAATCATCGGCTTATACAGTAAGTAAACGTGAAGACAAACCGTCAAAAAGTACGCCGTCAGCACCGTTTATTACCTCGACGTTGCAACAGGCCGCTAGTACTAAATTAGGCTTTGGTGTTAAACGTACCATGGGGCTTGCGCAACGCTTGTACGAAGCGGGTCATATTACATATATGCGTACCGACTCGACCAACTTAAGTAAAGATGCGGTTGAAACCTGTCGAGGTTATATTACTGATAATTTTGGTGAAAATTATTTACCAGAAAATGCGAAAGTTTATACCAGTAAAGGTAATGCTCAAGAAGCGCATGAGGCTATTCGTCCATCAAACGTTAAGCTTGAAGCGGCCTTTATCACTGATGTTGATGCAGACGCGAAAAAGTTATACGAATTAATTTGGCGCCAATTTGTGGCTTGTCAAATGACGGCAGCACGTTACACGGTAAGTACCATTACCGTTGATGCTTCTGGCTTTGATTTAAAAGCGAAAGGGCGTGTAATGCAATTTGACGGTTGGACACGTGTTCACCCACAACTATCAAAAGGTGATGACACCCATTTACCTGATTTAGCCGTAGGTGAAGTATTAACACTTCAACAGTTAAATCCATCGCAAAACTTTACTAAGCCACCAGCGCGTTTTGGTGAAGCATCGTTAGTTAAAGAGTTAGAAAAACGTTCAATTGGTCGTCCTTCGACTTATGCGTCAATTATTTCTACCATTCAAGATCGCGGCTATGTGCGCTTAGATAAAAAACGCTTTTATGCGGAGAAAATGGGTGAAATTGTTACCGATAGCTTATCGGGTAGCTTTAAAAAATTAATGAATTATGACTTCACTGCCAATATGGAGCAGGAGTTAGATGAAGTTGCTGAAGGTAAAAGTAACTGGAAAGATGTATTAAACGGCTTCTATAAAAGCTTTACCGAGCAGCTAGAACTTGCCGACACGCCTTCTGAGGAAGGTGGTATGCGTAATAACGAGCCAATTGTAACCGACATTGATTGCCCAACCTGTGGTCGTAAAATGGGAATTAGAACTGGCTCAACGGGTGTGTTCTTAGGCTGTTCTGGCTATGCATTACCACCGAAAGAACGTTGTACTACTACCATGAACTTAACGCCTGGTGAAGAAGCGGTTAGTGTCTTAGCTGAAGATCAAGAAACCGAAGCGTTACGTGCTATGCACCGTTGTGAGAAATGTGGCACGGCGATGGACAGTTACCTGATTGACGAAACACGCAAATTGCATGTTTGTGGTAATAATCCAGTATGTGACGGCCTAGAATTAGAAACAGGTGAGTTTAAACTTAAAGGTTACGACGGACCTATTTTAGAATGTGACCGCTGTAATGCTGAAATGGAGTTAAAATCGGGCCGCTTTGGTAAGTATTTTGATTGTACTAACAGCGAGTGTAAAAACACCCGTAAGTTATTAGCCAGTGGCGAAGCCGCGCCACCCAAAGAAGACCCAGTACAATTACCTGAATTAGCATGTGAAAAGTCTGATGCACACTTTGTATTACGTGATGGCGCAGCCGGTATCTTTTTAGCGGCTAATACCTTCCCAAAATCACGGGAAACACGAGCACCTAAAGTGGCTGAGCTAGCGCGTTTTCGCGATAGAATTTCAGAAAAATTCTATTATCTAGCCGATGCACCAGCGCAAGATCCAGAAGGCAACTTAGCGGTTGTTCGTTATAGTCGAAAAACTAAGTCACAATATGTTATGACTGAAGTTGAAGGTAAAGCAACGGGTTGGAATGCTAAGTATATTGATGATAAGTGGGTTGAAGAACTCGCTAAGAAAAAAGTCGTAAAAGCGAAAGCAAAAACTAAAGCCAAGCCTAAAGCTAAAGCCAAGCCAGAGGCGAAAAAAACAGCCTAAATAGATGACGGCTCTACTTTAAAATGCTGAAACGGTATCTTGAAGTAGAATCGTGGCAGTAATGTGACAAAAAAAAGCGCTCTAAGAGCGCTTTTTTTATGTTCACGACAAACGCTCAGTTTGAGCTTATAACAATTTTTTACAGACAAAACTAAGTGCCAAAATATCTGTTGGCAATGTCGTGTTGAGATGGCGGTTCATCGCCATCTCGGTAATCGCTCCCGCATTACTTTAATGACTTGCATCCCGATAAAAAATAGCTGCACGGCATTAGTACATTCATGTGTGTTGATGTGAAAAAACAGCGATGTCAAAAACAATGTCGAGTTTCAACAGCTTTTCATTATTATCAGTGATAAAATCTGTTTTATTTTATCAAAGATTTATTATGGCGATTAATTGGTTCCCGGGGCATATGCATAAAGCCCAAAGAGAAATTAAAGAAATTTTACCGCAAATTGATGTGGTGATTGAAGTTTGTGATGCGCGTTTACCTTTTAGTAGCGAAAATCCCATGATCACTGAGATTCGTGGTGATAAACCATTAATTAAAATTTTAAATAAATCAGACTTAGCTGACCCAAAAGTCACCGAGTTATGGCTGAACCATCTAGAGTCTCAGCATAACGTAAAAGCGATTGCATTAACCACAGAGTCGCCATCAGTTGCTAAGACTATTCCAACCTTAATTCGAAAATTAGCCGCTAATAAAGATGAAGCCGGTAAGCAAATCAATGCCGTTATCATGGGGATCCCTAATGTCGGGAAATCTACCTTGATTAACACCTTAGTCGGTAAAGCTAAGGCTAAAGTTGGTAATGAACCTGCGGTAACAAAAGGTCAACAAAGAATACGTTTAGATGAAGGTTTATATTTATATGACACCCCAGGTATGCTTTGGCCGAAAATAGTCAATGAAAATAGTGGTTATCGTTTAGCAATTACTAGTGCAGTGAAAGATACCGCATTCGACCATGAAGAAATTGCTTGTTTTGCTGCTGAATATTTATTGGCTGCTTACCCTGAGCGTTTAAAAGAGCGTTATGGCATTGAAGAGCTGCCAGCACAAGAAGTTGAGTTAATTGAAGCGATTGGCAAACGTCGTGGTTGCGTTAAAAGCGGCGGACACATTGACTTTCACAAAGCATCTGAAATATTAATTAATGAAATTCGCGATAAAACCTTAGGCGGTATATCCTTTGAAACGCCAGAAATGGTGATGGCAGAGGTGGTGCATTTTGATAAGCTTGAAGCAGACAAAGTTGCTGCTAGAGAAGCCAAAAAACTCGCCAGAGGCCGAGGTCGCCGTAATAAACGTTAGTATTAACTAAGTTTACCACTAAACTTAGCATTGAAAATTTAGTTATAAGTCTAATTAGTATGTTTAATCAGTAAGTTGAGTTATAAGATTAAGATAAGGTAGCAATATGAGTGAGCAATTTAAATTACATCCACAATTAGTCAATGACTGTTTTGTTATGGCGGATTTTCCACTTTCTCGTTTATTACTGTGTAATGACAGTGCTTACCCTTGGTTCATTTTAGTGCCAAAAGTCGATGGTATTCAGGATATATATCAACTGGATTGGCAACAACAGCAACAGCTATTAAATGAATCAAGCATGCTAAGTGAAGTGCTTATGCAGGAATTTAAAGGTGACAAAATGAATGTGGCAGCCTTAGGCAATGTAGTGTCACAATTGCATTTACACCACATAGTGCGTTATGAAAATGACGCCTGTTGGCCAAAGCCTATTTGGGGGCAGCAAGCGCTAACACCCTATACAGATAGCGAGCTAGACGTTATCAAAAGTCGCATAATACCTAAGTTATCAGCCATATTGTTATCTGATAACTAAGTTTTAATATAGCTTAGCTTTAATATAACTAAGTTTTAAGATAACTAAGCCTTAATACTCAGTGTGTTAAGGCTTCTTGTATTTACCGGCTACATTTTAAGAGACAAACCAGTATTTGAAGTACAGCGGGCATAGTCGCGTAAGCTTAACTAAGCTAACTTATGCATGTATTTTCGTAACAGACGATTGCTTCATCATGGCAAGCGACTGGCTTAAATCTGCAATTAAATCATCAACATTTTCAAGACCAACTGATATTCTAATTAAACTATCGCTGATGCCGGCGGCTAAACGCTCTTCTTGAGTATAAGGTGAATGTGTCATCGACGCAGGATGTTGAATAAGAGACTCTGCATCCCCCAAACTAACGGCAATTGAAAATAACTGCATACGGTTAATAAAATCACTACCACCGGCTAAATCACTATCAATTTCAAAAGCAATAACACCGCCAGCTGCTTTCATTTGCGAGCCGATAAATTTATGTCCTGGGTGGCTTTTTAGACCTGGATAATAAACGTGACTGACTTGCTCATTACTTTCTAAAAATGTTGCTATTTTTTCAGCGTTACTGCAATGGCGTTCCATACGAATAGGTAAGGTTTTAAGGCCTCGCATGATCAACCATGCATCATGTGGACTCATGGTTGCGCCAATATCTTTGAGTACCGTCATTTTTATCATCATGATCATTTCACTGGTACCACAAATAATACCAGCAACCACGTCACCATGACCGTTTAAATATTTTGTTGCGCTATGCACCACTATATCGATGCCATACTTTCTAGGTTGCTGTAACACGGGCGTTAAAAAGGTGTTATCGACGATAGAAATAATATTGTTTTTTTGCGCTATTTCACCAATCATAGCTAAGTCGTATACCGCTAAGTTTGGATTTACCGGTGTTTCTAAAAAGATGACTTTTGTATTGGGTTTTATGGCCGCTTCAATTTCTGCAGGGTTGGCCATATCAACAAAGCTAACTTCAATGCCCCATCGGGTAAGTTGATGATTCATTAACGCAAATGAACAACCATAAACCGCTTTTGATGAAATTAAATGATCGCCACAAGATAAATTACTCAATAAAGCGCCAGACACCGCTCCCATGCCAGTGGCCGTAGCAGCCGCGTCTTCCATGCCTTCCATTGCGGCTACTCGCATTTCTAATTGTCGAGTTGTTGGGTTGCCTAAGCGACTATATATGTAGCCTTCAGCTTCGCCTGCAAACCTATCAGCGCCTTGTTGTGCATTGTCGAAGATAAAAGTAGAGGTTTGATAAAGTGGCGTAGCTAATGAACCAAATTGTTCGTCATTAATACGGCCTGAATGAATCGCTTGAGTTTCAATATGTTTACTTTCTGACATGGGATACCTTTATCTATGGGAGAATTATTATTGTTAGCTGTAAGTCAGTCACTTATTAATAGTTATATAGCAATTATACTGCCATCTTTTTATTTTATTATTTATCAGTAACTTATGTTTTTCTCATTAGATTTAACAAGCAGCTTGTAATATTATTATTACAAGCTGCTTGTGGCTAATAAAGATAGTGAGTTAAAATATGGAAGAAAGCTTTGTTAGCTATAGCTTTGCTTGAATTTTGTCTGTTGTAATAAATTAATTACAGTGTAATATTATTATTACAACACTAAGAATAGTATGGTATTGATGAGGAGTTTATGTGCGAATAGAAATAAAATCTGAAGACCGAATAGGTATTAGCCAAGAAATATTGGCAACTTTTACTGGTTTGGCGTTAGATATTCAAGCAATGGAAGTAAGCTCACAATTTATATTTGTGCATTTGGCCAAAAGCGCGATTAGTTTTAATAAAGTAAAACAAGCATTAATGAGCGTTGCCGGGGTTGATCACTGTCGGGCAGTAGATTTATTACCCTCAGAAAGTCGAGAACGGCATTTAAGGGCATTAGTGAATCGTTTACCTGATGCTATTATCGACATTGATGAAAACGCTTGTGTGATGGCGTTAAATCAAGCGAGTGAAAAGCTATTGGTGAATCATCAACGCCACAAAGGTGTTTCGCCATTACTCGGTGAGCAACTCAAAGGAGCTAAAGTTAATCGCTTACTTGATATAGAAATAATTTTGCCTTTATTGGATAAAATTAGCTCGCAAAATGTCGATATTGCCGGACAAAGTTACCTGGCAGAAATTAGTCCGATTAGTGAACAAGAAAACAGCTCTGGTGCCGTTATATCCTTAAAGTCAATCACCAGTTTAGGTCGACAAATTTCGATACTGCAAACGAGAGATGCTCAAGGACTGGACAATATTATTGGTCAATCTGCTAGCATTCAATTACTTAAAGAGCAAACAGCCCGTTTTGCTGAATTGGAATTGCCGGTATTAATTAATGGTGAAACAGGCACGGGTAAAGAGCTCATTGCCAGGGCTTTACATAATGCGAGTAAACGTCAACAAGCGCCATTTTTAGCGGTAAATTGTGCTACGTTACCTGAACATTTACTTGAAAGTGAGCTGTTTGGCTACGCAAACGGTGCTTTTACGGGCGCGCAAAAGGGCGGCAAACCGGGTTTACTTGAGTTGGCAGAAGGTGGCACTTTATTCTTAGATGAAATTGCTGAAATGTCACCTTATTTACAAGCTAAATTATTAAGGTTTTTACAAGACTTTAAATTTCGTCGCCTCGGTGGCACGAAAGAATTACAGGCCAACGTTAGAGTACTGAGTGCGACTCATCAAGATTTATTAGCTATGATAAATCAGCACAAGTTTAGGGAGGATTTGTTTTATCGCTTAAATGTGCTGAATTTGAATTCGCCACCATTACGTGAACGTGTGGAAGATATTGCCTTAATAGCGCGCCATTTTGTGGTGTTAGCGGCAATACAAATGAACTTGCAGCAACCGAAAGTTGATGAAAGCGCCATACAATTACTCTCATCGTATCCTTGGCCCGGCAATATTCGAGAATTACAAAATGTGCTTTTTAGGGCGGTAGCACTGAATGAATATGGTGATATCTCTGCACAAAATATCAGTGTCGCGTTAGCGCAATTTAAACGAACTGAAGTCACTGGTGTGGTTGAATTTAAAGTGGAAAACGAGCTGGAGGATTGGGCAAGTGCGCAAGCAAAATTTGAACAGCAGCTTATTAGCGCTTTATATCCTTATTATCCGACAACGCGCAAATTGGCAGAGCGATTAAAGGTATCACATAACAAAATTGCCATGAAATTACGCCAGTTTGGTATTAATAATTAAATAACTAATACCTATGGGTAACCGTTGTGAAGATGATTTAATCTTCTAATATTTTATAAAGAATTTGTTTAACGTTTTTAGGCTCAAATGGTTTATCACACATAGCTGTAACGCCCTCAGTGAGAATATTTGCTAACTGGGTTTGACTACTCTCACTCGTTACCATGAGTATGGGGATATGTGATTGTTGGCTCTCATTACGAATATATCGGGTTAGCTCTTGACCATTGACCTCTGGCATATTGTAGTCAGTAACGACGAGGTCAAACATATTTTCTTTTAACAAGGCAATGGCTTCATTGCCATCAACCGCTTCGGTTATTTTCAGTAAACCCAAGTTGTTCAATACGCGTTTAATATGATTTCTGGCTAGGCGACTATCATCAACGAGCAAAACGCGCACTTGATGAACATCAAAGTAGTCAAGTTCTAGCTCATCGGTTGATAATAAATCAATGGTCGTGTTTATTGCTGTTGCTAAGTGATCAGAAGTAAAAGGTTTTGGTAGTAAAGCAATAACACCCGACTGCTTAAACTCTTCTAATTTTTTAAGGCGACTCTCACTGGTAACCAGCATAAAAGGTGTTTCAGCAATAGCAGGGTTACTTCTTATTTTAGACAGTAGTTCTATCGCATTACCGTCATCAAAATACATCGCGCTGGTAATCAAGTCACGTGGATATTTTTCGGCACTGGCATAAGCTTCAGCAATGTTTTTAGCTTCTGATACTTGGGTAATACCTAGCTGTTTTAATTCTTTAATTATAATTTTTCTTTGTAAATCAGAAGGCTCAACAACCAGTAAAGCTAATTCATTTGGATTCATAATATTACTCTATAGTTTTTAATTGATTATTTAGCCACCAATGAATTTGACCTTAAAGCCATTTTTTTCCAGCACTAATTTTATCTCTTCGCGCTTATCACCTTGAACTTCTATCACTTCACCCACTACGCTGCCACCAGTACCACAGATTTTCTTAATTTTTTTGGCAAGTTCTTTTAAGGCTTTATTATCTAAGCCTAAACCGGTAATGGTGATAACACCTTTTCCTTTTCTGCCTTTAGTTTCTCGACGTACTTTTGCAAAACCGTCTGACGGCGTAACTGTCGTATTTTTAGCCGGTGATATTCTTCCATCAGCCGTTGAATAGACCAAAGCTTGATGGTTACTATTTTGCTTAGACGGTGTATCGTCGATGCTTTTACCAAAAGCACTAGCTAAGTCACTTAGGCTAGAAAATTTTTCTGTCATAGTTGTACTAACCTCACTAATCTTTGATCATTTATACTGGTTAAAACAAGCCAATACTAGCTTGTTTATTTAATCATTATCGCTTTATGAATGCCGACTATTAGATAATGCAGTAGCCTATCCTATGGTCCTAAACAAGTCGTTATTAAATAAATGCTTTGTATTTGGCGATGTTACCTGCATATAAAGTAGAGCAGATAATTAATGAAACGGGCCCTACTGCTAAAATTTAGATAAAATAAAACCACTGCTCGAGTGGTTTTATTATACAGAGAATAAAGTGAGCTTAAAGCTTACTTTCTAATTCAGGTAAAGCGTCAAATAAATCAGCCACTAAACCGTAATCAGCTACTTGGAATATTGGCGCTTCGGCATCTTTATTAATCGCAACAATGACTTTAGAGTCTTTCATACCAGCTAAATGCTGAATAGCGCCTGAAATACCTACGGCGATATATAAGTCAGGAGCAACAATTTTACCTGTTTGACCCACTTGCATATCGTTTGATACAAAGCCAGCATCAACCGCGGCACGAGAAGCGCCAATGGCCGCGCCTAACTTATCAGCTATACCATCAAGTAATTTGAAGTTGTCGCCGTTTTGCATACCACGACCACCAGAGATGATCACACTTGCCGCACCCAGTTCAGGTCTTTCTGAAACCGAAAGTTGTTCACTTACGTAGCTAGAAATTCCGGCATCAGTGACCTTATCTAGAGCAACAATTTCAGCATTACCATCGGTTGCAACGGCGTCAAAACCGGTAGAGCGAACAGTAATTACTTTTTTGTTATCTAAACTTTGTACAGTGGCAATGGCATTACCCGCGTATATAGGACGGACAAAGGTGTCACTACTTTCTACGGCAATAATATCTGAAATTTGCGTAACATCTAATAACGCAGCAACACGTGGCATAAAGTTTTTGCCCGTTGTGAGTGCTGTCGCTATGATGTGGCTATAATCTGCGGCAAGTTCAGTCACTAATAACGAAACATTTTCAGCCAGTTGGTGTTCATAGGCAGCGTTATCAGCTACTAACACTTTTGAAACACCATTAACTTTGCTTGCTGCTTCAGCAACGGCTTGACAGTTGTGACCGGTAACTAAAAGATGAATGTCTCCACCAATAGCTTGCGCTGCAGCAACAGTTTTTAGTGTGTCGGCTTTTAATTCGCTATTATCGTGCTCGGCAAATACTAAAATGCTCATGAGATCACCTTCGCTTCATTTTTTAATTTTTCTACTAATTCATCAATGCTTTCAACAATAATACCGGCTTTGCGTTCAGCAGGCGGTGTAACTTTAATTAAATTAGTCCGTGCGGTTAAATCAATACCAAAATCAGCTGCCGCTTTTACCACTAGTGGCTTACGTTTGGCCTTCATTATATTCGGTAATGAGGCATAACGAGGTTCATTTAAGCGTAAGTCAGTGGTGACAATCGCAGGTAGAGTTAAGGCTATAGTTTGTAAGCCGCTATCAACTTCACGAGTGACATTAACTTTATCGCCATCAATGCTAACAGCCGAGGCGAATGTGCCTTGTGCCATACCGGTAAGTGCCGCCAACATTTGGCCTGTCTGGTTGTTGTCGCTGTCAATTGACTGCTTACCAAGAATAACCAGTTGTGGCTGCTCTTCTTCCACTATTTTTTGTAATAGTTTAGCAACGTTGATTGAATCTAAGCTTTCATCTGTCTCAATTTGAATAGCACGGTCAGCACCTAAGGCTAGGGCTGTACGTAACTGTTCCTGGCAAGATTTATTACCAATAGATACTGCGATAACTTCAGTCGCTATGCCCGCTTCTTTTAAACGAACGGCTTCTTCAACAGCAATTTCACAAAAAGGGTTAATTGCCATTTTTACATTAGCAAGATCGACATTTGAATTGTCTGCTTTAACACGTACTTTTACGTTATAGTCAATAACGCGTTTGATGGGTACTAATACTTTCATCGTTGCCTCTGATTATGTTGTTTGTAGGTAATCTTGGTTAAACTAAAATTAATTCAACTTAACGCTATAATTATGGACTGAAAGACTACTTGCAGATGACGTTTACGTCAACGTCTTCTGTCGATATGGCCAGTCAAATCGTGCTTAAATAAATATTATCGTTAATTAATGCAATACAAGATAGTATTTAACACGAATATATCTATAATGTTTGATATTATCAAACAGGTGTTTGAAAATCAAACGTGTGTTTGAATATTTCATATAATAATTAAATGATGGGAGATGTTATGGAACGCGAATCAATGGAGTTTGATGTTGTAATTGTTGGAGCGGGTCCTGCAGGCCTGTCGACTGCTTGTCAACTAATGAAACTGGCACAAGAAAAAGAACAAGAACTTATGGTCTGCGTGGTTGAAAAGGGCTCTGAAGTGGGCGCTCATATTCTTTCTGGTGCAGTTTTTGAACCACGAGCATTAAATGAATTATTTCCTGATTGGAAAGAAAAGGGTGCGCCTTTAAATACTACTGTTACTGGCGATGATATTTATTTATTTAATAGTGAAAAGAGTGCGATAAAATTACCTAGCTTTAGTGTCCCTAAAACTATGCACAATGACGGTAATTACATTGTTAGTATGGGTAATGTTTGTCGTTGGTTAGCCGAACAGGCTGAAGAGTTGGGCGTAGAAATTTTCCCAGGCTTCCCTGCTCATAGCATCATTTATAATGACGATGGCAGTGTTGGTGGTGTTACTACCGGTGATATGGGGTTAGATACAGAAGGTAAGCCTAAAGATTCGTTTATGCCGGGTATGGAGCTAAAAGCAAAATACACGGTTTTTGCTGAAGGCTGTCGTGGTCATTTAGGCAAAGAACTTATCGCTAAATTTGGCTTAGATGCTGATAAATCACCACAACATTACGGTTTAGGTTTTAAAGAGATTTGGGATATTGCCCCTGAAAAGCATCAAGAAGGTTTAGTGGTGCATTCTGCTGGTTGGCCGCTTGAGAAAGACACTACCGGTGGCGGTTATTTATATCATGCGGAAAATAACCAAGTTTTTGTTGGCTTAATTGTTGATTTAAGTTATAGCAATCCGCATTTAAGTCCGTTTGATGAGTTTCAACGTTACAAGCATCATCCTAAAATTGCCCAATACCTTGAAGGTGGCAAACGTGTATCATATGGCGCAAGAGCAATGGCTAAGGGTGGCTTTAATTCACTACCTAAAATGACCATGCCAGGTGCTGTATTAGTAGGTTGTGACGCGGGTACCATTAACTTTGCTAAAATCAAAGGTAACCATACCGCGATGAAATCTGGCATGTTGGCGGCTGAGTCTATTTTTGATGCCTTATTAGCTGGTGATGAAGGTGGCAAAGATTTAACCAGTTTTACAGAGAAGTATCAAAACTCTTGGTTATATGATGAATTATATAAGACACGTAATTTTGGACCAGCTATGCACAAGTTCGGTACATTTTTAGGTGGCGCTTATAACACAGTCGACCAAAACTTCTTTGGTGGTAAGCTACCGTTTAATTTTAAAGATGACAGCTTAGATCACGAACAACTAAAACTAGCCGCAGATGTGCCGGTGATTAATTATCCCAAACCTGATAATAAATTGAGTTTTGATAAACTGTCATCAGTATTTTTATCAAATACTAATCATGCAGAAGAGCAGCCATGCCACTTGAAGTTAGCGGATAGCAGTATTCCTATTGGTGTTAACTTAGTCAAATATGGTGAGCCAGCGCGACTTTATTGTCCTGCAGGGGTATATGAAGTTGAAAGTACAACAGATGGCGATAAATTTGTTATTAACTCGCAAAACTGTGTGCACTGTAAAACTTGTGATATAAAAGATCCGAGCCAAAATATTACTTGGGTAACACCAGAAGGCACTGGCGGCCCTAATTATCCTAATATGTAGTAATGCAAAACGGATTATTAGCCACTTGTTCAGATTGATGTGATTGCGTATATCGCTATTTTTGAACAAAAAAACCTGCAATTGCAGGTTTTTTTATGTTTATAAAATGGTTTTTTACAATTATAAAACTTACTTTAGCGCTTTTTTCAATGGCGTAGCAAGGAGCGTTGTAAATGCAGTTGCTTAATGAGTTACTATCAAATTGAATTCTGCTAAGGCTGGTATTTCTAATTGTAGCTTGTTTTCTATCTGATCAAGTTTTAGTAGGCTTGCGCAAATAATTGCCGCTTTATTTTCTAACGTATTGGCTTGGTTACTTATATCGATTTTTATATCATTACCCATGGATTCAATGCGTTGGTCAAAAGTTTCAATACGTTGTTCGGTACTTTGTTTTTCTTTATGGGTGATGGCTTCACCCACCGCGACTAAAATGTTACCGACAGAGTTGGTCACAATAGTTTCGATTTCTTTTTTAAATTCACCAGCAAAAATCTCATCAAAATCATCGAAATCTTGTGGCGCAATATAGTAGCTTTCATCACTATGGTTAAAGCGATTACGTAGTCGCGATTTCATCTCATCAAACTTTTCTTGGAACTGTTGATGTGTAGCACTGTTTTCGCCAGTTAAGCTGCTGATCACTTTATTGACCGCTTTTAGTCCGAGCTCAACACCTTCTATGGCGATTGAAACTATCGCAGGCACTTGTGATCTAATGCCGCTGGTATACTCGCTCAATTGACTTTTTTGTGCCTTATTAAGCGCAATTTCACGGCCATAGACAAAAAGCTGATGTTGGCCATTTATTTGTACATAAGTTTGCCCCTGATTGACAATACGCAGGTGAGCAGGATCGATAATAACACCATAATTAAAATTAATATCGCATTGTTGGGCGTTTGCTGCGCTCATATACAAACAGGTAACTAGTAAGCTGCGGGCTATAAAGGCCATAGCAAAACTCCATATTATATCGGATTTTTAGCGGATATGATTACACTGAAACAAGTGGCTCTATATGAACCTTTTGGTCTTTGTAAATGAAACGACTGGGACCATATTCACGGCGAGTTTTATCATGATATTCACCAATGATAACTTGTACACCATGATACACTTTTTCGCTTGCTTCAACAGAGCCACTGGTCATATATTGTTGCAGTTTATCTTTATATGACTCTTTTTCAGCGCTAAACTCAGCCATTTTTTGCGTATGATAGCGGTAAGTGGAGATAACTTTTGTAATTATTTCTGGTTTTACTTTATTATTGGGACGTTTTTTTAGTTGAATCACTGTATCTTTTAGCCCTAAAAGGGTATCCGACTCAGCTTTTACAGATTGATCAATTTCTATAATTTTAGCTAAACAGTCGTGCATTCTATCGGCAAAAGTTATAGTGGTCATACTGCCGGATGTTGCACCTATTGTACCTGCATGCACCGACTGGCCTGCACTAATATAGCCAGCAATAAGCTTACCGTTGGCTTTTTCTTCACGACCAACCCACACCGTTTTATTCACCTTTACTATGCTATGCATTATTTGATTTTCAATTCGTAATGAGTCACAGGTGATATCGGCGTATTGGCAATATTTGGCAAAAACCTTACCATGGGCTTTAATATGAGCACTTAAGTTGATTTTAGAAATATCGACTGATTCAACTTCTTGTTTTTTACCAATAATACCTTTGGCAATAGTTATATCTCCACCAGCATCTAGCGTAGCAGATTCAACAAAACCGCCAATTGAAATGTCACCTGTAGCCACTACTTTCATGCCCTCACCAATGTCACCATCTATAATGACACTACCTTTAAATTTAACATGGCCAGTACCGATATCAACATTTTTAAGATAGTAAACACTGTCAACTTCCATACCGTTTTCAATGATACGAGGTAGGCCAACCAAGGTAGAAACTAAAATGCTGTTGTTTTTTTGGCTTAAAGCAGTTCCTTCACCAACCAATATTTCAATATCTGAACCAGGTGTAGAGTCTAATATATCGCCGGTGACGGTATAGCCTGGAATACCATTAGTCAGTGGAATTTTTTTAGCGAGAGGATCGCCTGTTTTTACACAGATAATATCGCCAAGATCGCGCATATCTACACTACCATCATCACGTTTTTTTGGTTTTAATATTCTATCTTGTGCACTCTCTACTAAGAATTTTATATAGGAATTTTTACCCTCTGTCGGTAATTTTCCGTGCGCTATTTCACTCTTTACCACCGAACCAGCTGGCGCTTCAGTTGCCTGTTTGGCAAGTGTTATTAACTGTTCTTTATTAAAACCTTTATAAACCTTAGCGGCTTGAGCAGCATCAAGTATTGCTTTCGCGCTCATGTGTTGGCCACCAAGCGCGGTTGTAATTTCTGCTGCAGCTGACATCTTGTCGTCAGCAACTTCAATTAAAAAGGTAGCATCACGCCGCTCAAGTATTTGGTATTTTATTTCACGGCCAGTATGATTTTCTTGTAACGGTTTTAAAACACTTTTCAGTTCAGCGATGGCATTTTTAATATTAGCCTCAACAACATATAAATGACTGTATTGAGAGGTATTAATTAGCTCATGTATATCAGCTTCCGTTAGGGGGTGCTTCGTTTTTATAGGAGATAACACTAGGTCGATGTTATTGACATCGTTTTTTACTAAAATTACCTTGCTCACAAGCCTATCACTCCATTATTTTATAAAATTTATTATTCCCTGAATATTATTCCCTGAATATAATTCTCTTGATGAACTTACCTTGCTCACAAGCCTATCACTCCATTATTTTATAAAAATTTATTATTCCCTAAATATAATTTTCTTGATGAACTTTAATAAAATTTTCAGTGTTTATTTTTGAATAATCTAATTTATATTCTTTATTGTCTAATGCCTCAATAAACACTAAAGTTTTTTCTTGGCCAAACACGTCAGGTTTACACAAATCAATAAGTTCTTGATGGGCTCTTTTTGCATCAATGCGTTTTTCTGGTAAAACACCTTTATATAAACCAATACCAGTATGGTTTACTATTATCACTGGATGATCACCGTTAACCAAAAGTAGATCGATTTTTCTGTTTTTATGAATAATAGTGTTACGGCCACTGACTCTAAAGTTTTTATCGTTCAAAGTACTCTCCCTATGATAATGAGTGACTTGTCACTTTAACTTGTGGTCAAAGCAAATTTTGCAGCTAATGTTGAAATGTATTACTTTTATATCAAGATCAGCTTTCAATAAGATTAAAATTTAATTGCTCTAAATATATAAAGATTTGAATCACTAAGCAATATAAAACCGCCCGTTTACCTCAATTTGCTTTAAGATTAACTTATACGGTCGTAGTATGTTGAATGTTAACTTTTTATTAACATCCTTCGGATTAAGTCTAAACTGCGAGCAGCAACCACCTGCTGAAAATGTTGCCTAGCGACAGGGATACAATAATACTTCGCCTGTAACGCTTGTTTGTTACCCCAAGCTATCCAGACCGAGCCGACAGGTTTATCTTCTGTAGCACCACCTGGCCCTGCTATGCCAGAAACAGCGATGACATAATCAGCATTAGACTTAGCCAAAGCTCCTTTGGCCATGGCTAACACTGTTGCCTTGCTAACCGCGCCGTGGCTAACTAAAGTTGCCGCCGGCACATCAAGCATTTCACTTTTCATCTTATTGGAGTAGGTGACAAAGCCGGCTTCAAAAACTGCTGAAGCGCCAGCTATAGCGGTTATTTGACTGGCAATTAACCCGCCAGTACAAGATTCTGCAAGGGTGATTTTTTGTTGTGATTTAACGAGTAAGGGGACAAGGTAGTCAGCGATTGTTACATGGTTACTTTTACCTGTTTTGAGTATATGACTACCTAACAAGTTACTCAGCTTGTGCTGCCATTGCGCTAATAGCTCTTTACCTTTTGGGCATTGAACGCTTAATTTCACTTCCAGCAATGGCATCGCTGCACGAAAACCAATCGCTATTTCATTAGGCCAGTCGGGGAACTTGTCATTGATCAGTGCCTGTAATGTTGACTCACCCATACCAAAAGTCTGCAAACGGATGAGATTTTGTTTGTTTGTTATTGGAAATAATTGCTGCAAGCTAGGAATTATTTCATCTTTTAGCATGTGGCTTAATTCACTTGGCACCCCTGGGGTACAAATAATCAGACACTGGCCTAATTGAATACGAATACCGACAGCGCTGCCAGTGGCATTATCAACAATTTCACTGCCTAAGGGTAAGTAAGCTTGTTTTAAATTAGGTTGATTGAGTTGAGTGTTCCTACGCTTGGCCCATTTTTTTAAGTGTGAATGTGCTTGTGGATCAAGATGTAAATCAACACAGCAAGCTTGTGCTAGTGCTTGTGATGTAAGATCATCAATCGTTGGGCCAAGGCCACCATTAATGAGCAATACATCTGCTGTTTGACTAAGTTGAACTATTTCTGTACATAAAAGTGCTAGATCATCAGCAATGGTTACTTTTTTATTGATAGTTAAGCCAATGTCATCGAGCTGTTGTGCAAACATTACTGAATTTGTATCAATAACATCGCCATTCATCAATTCGTTACCGGTTAACAGTATATTCACCTGAGTAGTCATATAGCGCCAAAATTCAATTGTAATATGGCTTTCATGTTAGCGAAAAAGTGGCTTGATTGCGCTGTAAATTTAGCTGATTGCCGTATTGTCATTATAGATATAAAGCAAAATGAGTGATTAATAGCAAAAAACAAAAATACAGGGGTTATTAAGTGTGTTTTTTTACCTTGTGGTTATTTCATCTGTGATTGTCACTCTGACTAACATAGAGGCTAAAGCCTGTATTATATGGTAATCTTGATGGTAGCAATGCTTAAGTGAAAATAGTCAAGCCGTACTAAAATAAAGCAGAAATACACTATTGTTGAAATACGAGCAAAAATTGTTGAAATACGAGCAAAATTTTTGAAACACTAGCCAATTTTTAGTCCAATACCCAAGCCTTCAGCTTGAAGTGGTTTGGCTATATCGCCATAAATTAATAAGACTTTTTATAAAATGACCCAAAAAATACAGTCGTACCATCGCACACTTTTGTTTGGTAAATGGTATCGCAGCGAACGAGATGACGAAGGTTACATGTTTACCGAGTTTGCAGAAATTTCAGCTGATGGCCGCTATGAATTTACTTTTATGCAGCATGACGACCATGGCACGGTTTCAGAGCAATCGGTAGAATCAGGTGATTGGGGTTTAGTCGGCGATATTCACTTTACCATTAGTAAGAGTGAATTCGTCAATGATGAACATTATGCGGCGGACTTAGAGCATGATGATAATTATCATGCTTATCGCGTACTGACATTAAATAGCCAAATTTTTGAATATCAACACATCTTAAGTAATGAAGTGTTTATCCTACGCCGAGTTATTGATAATATTGCCTTAAGTTAAAATTAGTTAAACTAATGCAAGGGCAAAAGCATTGTCTTCTTGTTATTAGTTTCCATTTATCATTTTTTTGAGAGTTCGGATGAAGCAATTTAAAGCAGCCAGTTTAATCACGGCAATCAAAACACCATTTAATGTCAAAGGCGAAATAGATTTTAATACTTATGATCAATTGGTCGCTAAACAAATTAAAGCCGGTGTTGATGGCATTGTTGTCGGCGGTACTACGGGTGAAGGACACTTGCTTACTTGGGAAGAACATTTAATCCTTATTGCTCATAGTGTTCACAAACATGGTAAAGATTTACTTATTATCGGTAATACAGGTAGTAACAACACTCGAGAAGCTATTAAAGCGACACAATATGGTTTTGCTGCCGGTATGGATGCAACACTGCAAATTAATCCCTATTATGGGCGCAGCTCATCTGAAGGTGTCATAGCGCATTTTGAAAAACTGCTTGATATTGGCCCTGCTTTTATTTACAACGTGCCAAGCCGTACAGGTCAGGATTTAACGCCCGCGTTAATTGAGCCATTATCAAAACATAAAAACTTTATCGGTGTTAAAGAATGTACTGGTAATGAGCGCATTGCTTATTATGAAGAGCGAGGCATTGCTTGCTGGTCAGGTAATGATGATGAAAGTGCCGCTGGGCGTCATCAGTATGGCTCTCATGGTGTTATTTCAGTAACTTCGAATATTGTTCCTAACTTAATGAGACAATTAATCGACGCGCCAAACGACAGTTTACAGCAAAGTATGCAACCGTTAATGCAATGGCTTTTTTGTGAACCGAACCCCATTGCTATTAATACCGCACTCATGATGACAGGTGCTGTAGCGCCTATTTTCAGAATGCCTTATAAAGCATTAACGAAAGTACAGCGTGAACAAGGTCTAGCTGTACTTGCCAATATTGCTAAAGATGAACTTGTTGGTGATAAACTGATGTTAATGGCAGATGATGATTTTCAATATTGTTGTTAAAAAGCCAAACACCTAAAGCGTTAAGTTTATAACCTAACAAGGTCCTCAAAATGAAACAAAACAGTGAGCTTATGCTCGCTGTTTTTGTTTCTAAGGCTATAACTAATCTAAAAGTAAGTTAAAAGTAAGTTAAAAGTCAGCTAAATTTACTTGGACTTGCTGTTAATCGAGCAATTTTGCTAATTGCGGGTGAAGTGCTATCGGCAGAGAAAAGTGCTGTTCAGTATGGTTTATTGGACAGATAAATTTGAGCTGTATGGCGCAAAGTTGTAAATCTACTGGCTCATCAGCTTCGTTAAGTTGATTTAGCTCTGCTGCCTTGCCATGCAGTCGGTCGCCAACCACGGGCAAGCCGATACTAGCAGCGTGAATGCGTATTTGATGCTTGCGGCCAGACTCAATGTTAACTTGCAGTAAAGACAAATTGCTTGCTTGGTGATGTTCAAGGCAAAGAAAATGACTGCAAGCGCTTTTATTATCAATAGCTAAGTCAATAGTCTCAGGTTGCGGGCGCTGCTGGTGATCGCCATGAACAATAATATGATAAGTTTTTTCTACTTGGTTTTGCTCAAATATCATGCTTAATGCCCGTGCGGCACCTTTACTGTGAGCAACTAAAATTAAGCCAGTGGCGGCACGGTCAAGACGATGTACGGGGAAAACTGGCCGTTCAGGAAACAAGTTTTTTTGTGCCCAGCGCGTTACGGTGCAATGGTCACTCCACTTTGAGCCCTGAGACAACATGCCGTAAGGTTTATACCAAACACTGTAATCACTTAAGTCGGCGATTAATATTGCCGGTGTTGGTGTTTGAGATAAAACATCTACGTCATAATAAAAATGCAGTTTATCGTCGATATGTAATTTTTTTTTCAGGCGTCGGCAGCGTTGTGTTGTTTTACCGCGGCTATGCCATAATGCACCTTTATCAATCGCTTTTTTTATTTCACCGACGCTTAAGTCACATTGAATTTGCAGCGCTTCAACGATATTTATCGCGCGATCAATATTGATATGGCATTCAAATTTTTTCAAAATAAATCTACTCAATTAATAATTAATGCTTAGTTTAACAAATTTTTTCCGATAATTGGCATGCCTAAAAGCAACTTATTATTCCTGTAAGGAAATATTGACTATAAATATGTTTAATTAAGTGCAATTGCCCTTGGTTTTTAACTTCAGAGAAAGATAAAATACCCGCAACGGTAAAACTAATATGAGCACAAGCTATGCAACGTAACGAAAAATTATTTCCACTTGATAATGTCGGTAATGCACTATGGGAGATGTTAAATAGCGGTGATGATTTAACTATTGAACGCGAGTTTGAATTTTCCACCATTTTCTCAAGCCAAGACCAAGCCTTAAAATTTGGTCAGTTACTGTTAGAAAATAATCAGAAATTATCTTTTTGTCCTTACGAAGGCGATGACAACCTTCCTTGGGAAATTACCGCTTATCCTTTTATGTCAGCGAGTTATGAAAATATAGCCGCTTATCAAGAGCTATTAATGACTAGCGCGACACCCTTTTCTGGCCAATATGACGGCTGGTATTGTGTTGATGCTAGCAAAACCTAAAGGTTGAGAGTTTTTTATGGATGAACAACAGTTTGATCGTCTAAAAAGTGTCAGCGCTAAATCATTTAATGATCAAAAAGCCTTGATAAAAAAAGTGCTAGCGGGACGAGACATGGCATGTAAGCAATGTGGAACATTTATCAGAGTTACTTTGCCTGAAGACAAAAAAACCACAGGTTTATTTTGTGCTAAAGGTTGCACCAATATCGCTTTAGATTTTGTCATATAACGAGTTAAGTGATTTTTTTTAGCTCGTAGGTTTGACCTAGCTCGTTATGTTTTATTTGCTATAAAAATGTTGCTATATCTTCAAGCGCTTTTTTTGTTGTTGCGTGATCTGGAATGGTCGCGTCTTCACTTGGATAACCAACAATAAGCAGCATATAAGGCCGGCTATTATCATCACGACCACAAATTTTACTTAAAAATGACATGGGTTTTGGGGTATGGGTTAAGGTGACTAGGCCGCTTGAGTGTAAGGCATTAATTAAAAAACCGGTGGCGATACCCACCGACTCATGTACATAATAATTGGTGTTTTTATCTTCTGTAGCAACCCCGCCTTTTTTCTCACTGAAAACCGCAATTAACCATGGGGCATGTTCTAGGTAAGGCTTTTTAGCATCTGTACCTAAAGGCTTTAACGCGTCTAACCATTCCGCACTTGCTCGGCCCTGATAGAAATTACTTTCGTGGATCTCAGCTTGCTGGCGTATTTGTTTTTTAACGTCAATATTGTTGATTGCAACAAAATGCCATGGCTGATGATTAGCGCCACTTGGCGCTGTTCCTGCTGCTTTTATACAGTTTTCAATGATCTGTTTTGCCACCAAGCGATCACTAAAGCTGCGAATACTGTGGCGACGTTTAATATTTTCATAAAATTCAGCTGAGCGCTGTAACATTTCGTCAGGGGTGTATTCAATATAATCACTTAAAGGCGATGAGTTATGGGCCTTCATAAACTAACTTCTCTTATCAAATTTTTTTATAGCTTATCGATAAAACTCATCAAAAGGCAAGCTTATGTCAGCATAATATATTTTAAATGAGCGAGGAGTCGCTGGATATATGAGGGGGAGGGTAGTGATTTAAAGATCGTGGTGTTTTTGATGAGATAACTTAATCAAATAGCTATTGAGCCCAATATAACGACGGGTAACTTCAGCGTTATACACGCCAATGAAAAGGAATAGGGTCATAATTAAGCTAATGGTGGGTAAACTCACCGTTTGAATATAGGCAGACAAGAGTGTGGTGATAACTGCACCCACAACGCAATAGCTTAAGGTTATGCGCAACCAGATGTATGTTGCCATTAGTGCTTTCTCTAGATAGAGCGGCTTTATCGATGTGACTTTTTTCAATGGCTGATTTTCTTATATACAAAGTTAATTATTCATTCATAAGTATAATTAACTAAATAGGAATATATAAGTTAATTTATATTCAAAAATAATATATGAAAGAAGTGAAGTTTATAAACTCAGACCGTTTTTTAAGTGCGAGGTTTAAATACTTTATTTCAATAGCTTATGAGGTTTTATTTTTTAATGCTCGCAAGCGTAGTGAAATAAATAAAAAACCACTTGTGCTAGACAGTATAATTATCAACGCAGAAATTTAAATGGACTAAAATTATTCATTAACTCCTTAGGGATAAATAAGGTTTTAAAATGAAAAACTTTAAGAATATTTTAGTGATTACTGAAGATATTGGCCTAAATCAAACATTACTGCACAAAGCGCTGACGCTTGCGCAACGTGCCAAGGCAAGTTTAACTATTATTGCCAATAATCAAGATAAGGAAATAGCGCAGCATCTTGAGTTGATTTATCAACAAAAAACAGCAGATTTAGCCATGCTAAATGGCTATCAAGCATCAAGACTTAACATGGATATAAAATATTGTGTAGCGCCGTTTTCTCACCAAGCTATACTCGCTGAAATTACTGAACATGCTTATGATTTACTGATTAAAGACATTCATTCAGCACATTTTCAGTGGGGTTTATCTTGGTCTGATAATTATTATTTATTGCGCGAAGGTGAGACAAACCTCTTACTCGTTGGTGAAACACAATGGCCAGACAGAGGTAAGATTCTAGCGGCGCTAGAAACAGAAGAGTCAACTGAAAAACACCAACAACTAAACCATTTTATGATAGATGAAAGTCAGTACTTGGCTAGACTATTAAATAGTGAAGTACATTTGCTCAACTGTTATCAAGAACAGCCAAGCATTTCACTGGCTGACCAACTATTTGCCGAAGGGGTTGAAGAGCCATTACAACAGCATTGGCGTCATTTACAATATTCAGCATTGCGCTATGGTTTACCACCAGAGCAAATACACGTTGAACCGGGATTACCTGAGTACGTTATTCCACATGCAGCTAAAAAGCATCATGCCAATATTGTTACCCTTGGGGCTGGTGAGCATCATGGTTTAATCGATTCACTTAAAGGCCACGCTTGCGAGTATGTTGTTGATGGCTTAACTTGCGATGCCCTCATTTTAAAAGCTAATAGGTGTAATGCACAATAGTACTTATTAGGAGGCATAAAAAAGTTAGGAGGCATAAAAAAAAAGCGCCATCAAGGCGCTTTTTTTATGCTGAGACTTTTTTATCTCAGATTGGCGACCTAAGCAATAAACCTACGCGCGTTGCGGAATATACGTACCCAAGGCGAATCTTCTTGCCATTCGTCAGGGTGCCATGAGTTAGCTACGGTGCGAAACACGCGTTCAGGGTGCGGCATCATAATCGTTACGCGACCATCGGTGGTGGTTAATGCCGTAATACCGTCTGGCGAACCGTTAGGGTTTGCCGGATAAGTTTCAGTGATCTGGCCATAGTTATCAACATAACGCATAGCAACTGTGCCAGATGCATTTGCGCTATCAATAGCATCATCAGAACTAAATTCTGCTCGACCTTCACCGTGCGATACGGCGATAGGCATGCGAGAGCCAGCCATACCATCAAAGAAGATAGATGGCGTTGGTTGTATTTCAACTAAACTAAAGCGCGCTTCAAAGCGCTCTGATTGGTTTTGTACAAAGCGAGGCCATGCGGCTGCACCTGGAATAATTTCTTTCAGGTTTGACAACATTTGACAGCCGTTACACACACCTAATGAGAAAGTATTTTCACGTTCAAAGAATGTTTTGAACATGGCTTTGGCATCTTTGTTGAACAAGATTGATTTTGCCCAACCTTCACCAGCGCCTAATACATCACCGTAAGAGAAACCACCACAAGCCACTAAACCATTAAAGTCAGCTAAATCAGTACGACCAGATAAAATGTCTGACATATGCACATCAATCGCAATAAAACCTGCACGATCAAAGGCCGCTGCCATTTCTACATGAGAGTTAACGCCTTGTTCACGTAAAATGGCTATACGCGGATTGGTACCCTGTTGTGCATCTTTTGCAATTAAATGTGCAACAATATCTTCATTGATATCAAAGCTTAAGTCAGCGCTTAGGCCTGGGTCTTCGGTATCAAATTTAACAAAGTGTTCTTGCTGTGCACATTCTGGGTTATCACGTAGTGACTGCATTTTATAGGTGGTTTGTGCCCACGTAGTACGGTAATAAGTACGAGAGTTTTCTAACACCACTTCGCCATCACGGCTGAAGCGGAGTGTATCTTCGTTATTGATACGGCCAATATCAGTACAACAATCGGCAATACCGTACTCAGCAAAAACAGCCTGAATAGCATCAGCATCGCTAGCAAGAATTTGAATTACTGCGCCAAGCTCCTCATTAAATAATACATCAACGTCGTTGCCTGATATGGATGTTAACTGAGATAAGTCGATATCAACACCGGTATGGCCAGCAAAAGCCATTTCAACCACTGTGGTGAATAAGCCGCCATCAGAAATATCATGGTAAGCGATCAGTTTCTCATCACGTACTAATGTTTGCATGGCATTGAAGAAAGCTTTTAAGGTTTCAGGGCTATCAACATCAGGCGTTTCATTGCCTAACTGTTTATAAACCTGAGCTAAACATGAACCCCCTAAACGCTGTTTACCTTTTGATAAATCAATGGCAATAAGTTGCGTCTCGCCTAAATCTATACGTAGTTCCGGCGTTACCGTTTTACGAATATCTTCAACAACACCAAAAGCGGTGATAATTAATGACATTGGCGAAGTAACAGATTTTTGCTCACCGTTTTCATCCCATTGGGTTTTCATCGACATTGAGTCTTTACCCACGGGGATAGTTAAGCCAAGCGCTGGACAAAGCTCTTCACCAATGGCTTTAACTGCTTCATATAAACCCGCATCTTCACCCGGATGGCCTGCTGGCGACATCCAGTTAGCTGAAAGCTTAATGCGATTTAAATCGCCGATATCAGTACCGGCAATATTAGTTAACGACTCAGCAACCGCTAAACGCGCTGAAGCGCCAAAGTTTAATAACGCTACTGGGGTACGCTCACCTAATGACATAGCTTCGCCGTGGTAAGAGTCAAGTGCTGAAGCGGTAACACCACAATCAGCTACGGGTACTTGCCATGGGCCAACCATTTGGTCGCGATTAACCATGCCAGTTACTGAACGATCGCCTATGGTAATGAGGAAGGTTTTTTCTGCAACCGTGGGGAGTGATAAAATACGTTCTGCCGCATCAGCTAAGGTGATGTCAGCAACAGAGAAATTATCGCCAGCGGCCTTTGCTGTTTCCACGTCCTTGAATATTTTAGGGGTTTTGCCTAATAACACTTCAAGCGGTAAATCAATCGGTGTATCGAGTTTATCATTACCGGCAAAGTGGGCATCAGTCACAGTTAAATGTAGCTCTTCGGTCGCACGACCAACGACAGAAAACGGCGCACGTTCACGATGGCATATTTGTTCAAAAGTCGCTAAATTTTTGTCTGATACGGCAATAACATAACGTTCTTGAGATTCGTTACACCAGATTTCATGTGGCGCCATGCTACGTTCATCATTAGGGACGTTACGCAGTTCAAAAACACCGCCACGACCGCCATCAGCGACTAACTCAGGGAAAGCATTAGATAAACCACCCGCGCCCACATCATGAATAAAAGCAATAGGATTTTCCTCTCCTAGCTGCCAACACTTATCAATAACTTCTTGGCAACGACGTTCCATCTCAGGATTCTCACGTTGCACAGAAGCAAAATCTAAACTTTCAGCGGATTGACCTGATGCCATTGAAGAAGCCGCACCGCCACCTAAACCAATGTTCATTGCGGGGCCGCCAAGGGCAATTAAGTTAGCACCGACAATAATTTCGCGTTTTTGTACGTGTTCATCACGAATATTACCTAAGCCACCGGCCAGCATAATAGGTTTGTGGTAACCACGCACTTCACTGCCATTGAATGAATTCACTTGCTCTTCATAGGTACGAAAGTATCCTAAAATAGCGGGGCGACCAAATTCGTTGTTAAATGCCGCGCCACCTAATGGGCCTTCGGTCATTATATCTAAGGCTGAAACGATACGATTGGGTTTGCCAAAGTCGGTTTCCCAAGGTTGTTCAAAACCGGGGATACGTAAGTTTGAAACTGAAAACCCCACTAAACCTGCTTTGGGTTTTGAGCCGATACCGGTTGCGCCTTCGTCACGAATTTCACCACCTGAGCCAGTTGCTGCACCTGGATAAGGAGAAATAGCGGTAGGGTGGTTATGCGTTTCAACCTTCATTAATATTTGAATGTCTTCATGGTGATAACCATAAATATTAGTGTCTGGGTTTGGAAAGAAACGACCGCCTTTATTGCCCACCATAACCGCGGCGTTATCTTTGTAGGCACTTAAGACAAAATCAGGATTGAGTTCATGGGTGTTGCGGATCATCTTAAATAATGATTTCGGCTGTTTTACACCGTCAATAGTCCAATCGGCGTTAAATATTTTATGACGACAATGTTCTGAATTTGCTTGGGCAAACATGTACAGTTCTATATCGTGGGGATTACGGCCAAGTTTAGTAAAATTTTCGAATAAATAATTAACTTCGTCATCGGCTAAGGCAAGGCCGAGTTCACTATTGGCTCGAACTAAAGCGTTTTTACCGCCGTGTTCAATATCAATGCTGGTAAGTTCACCTGGCTCTGCACTAGCAAAAAGTGCGGTAGCGTCATTGAGATCAGTGAAAATGGCTTCCATCATGCGATCATGAATTAAATTATTCAATGTCGATTGTTGCTCTGTCGTCAATGGCACTGCATTTTCGGTACTGACATAATAAGCTAAACCACGTTCAAGGCGAATAACCTTAGTTAAACCACAGTTGTTGGCAATGTCGGTAGATTTTGATGACCAAGGAGAAATAGTACCAGGTCGTGGGGTTACTAAAATAAATTGCCCAACAGGCTCATGTTCTTCAATTGTCGGACCATACTTAAGCAGTTGCTGTAAAACCTGAGACTCTTCAACGTTTAGTGCTGCTGAAATATGAGCAAAGTGGCTAAATTCAGCATAGATATCCGTGACGGGCAGTTGCAGCTCAGCACACTGATTTAATAGCTTGTTTACTCTAAAATCAGAAAGTGCTGGCGCACCGCGAAAGGTTTTCATCAACATCGACATAGACTATTTCACCGGGTTAAATTAATTAAGGAAATTAAGCATAAAAAACGCGCGTATTATAGATGAAACAGGGCGATTAGAGAAATGATTTGTCTCATTTCAAACTAATTTTATGAGGGTAAAGCTGGTTAAGCAGTAAAAAAATAGCTTTTTAAATAACTCAATTCACGTGACAATGGCCACTATGATAAAAAAACAAATAAAATTATTTGCTCATAAAGTGAATGTACATAAGCTGTTAACCTTATTGTTACTGCCCTGTATCTTTATTTTGTCTGCTTGTGAAACACAAAAAACCTCAGCAAATTTGCAGCGTATTATTGATCGCGGCTATGTAACCGTAGGCACACTTTATGGTAACACTAGCTACTATCTTGATGCCGAGGGGCCGGCAGGTTTTGAATACGAACTTGCGCAAGAATATGCTGAATATTTAGGTGTCGAATTAAAAATGATGCCGAGTTACAACTTAAAAGAGTTATTTCAGCAACTCGATAATGGCAGCGTCGATTTACTCGCTGCTGGGCTAGCGGTAACAGATGAACGTCTGAAAAATTATCACTTTTCGCCAAGTTATGATGAAGTCAGCCAAAAGTTGGTTTTCAAGCAAGGTAATATTCGCCCACGTACATTGGCTGATTTAACCGGCACGTTAGAAGTGCTAGAGCAATCTAGTCACGTGGAAAGTTTAGGGCAATTAAAATTATCTAACCCTGAATTGTCATGGTCGACCACTAACGAGTTAGATAGCGAAGAACTTTTGTTACGTGTACTAATGGATGAAATTGACTATACCATCGCAGACAGTAATGCTTTGGCCATTAGTCGCCGATATTATCCAGAGATCAGTATAGGATTTACTATCAATGAAGCAGAGTCTTTAGCTTGGATGATCAATAAAAATAGCGATGATTCCATTTTTGCTAGTTTAATTGAATTTTTTGGTCAAGTTCATCATAACGGCGTTTTGTTAGCGTTGAATGATAAACATTATGGCCACATTGAAGAGTTCAATTATGTCGATACCCGTATGTATATCAAAGCGATTGAAAAAAAGTTGCCTAAATACCAGCCGCTATTTGAAAAATACGGTCAAGGAGTTGACTGGCGCTTATTAGCGGCCATAAGTTACCAAGAGTCGCATTGGGATCCTCATGCCCGTTCTTATACTGGCGTGCGTGGCATGATGATGTTGACCTTGCCGACAGCAAAACAAATGGGTATAAAAAGTCGCTTAGATGCAGAGCAAAGTATTCGTGGTGGTGCTAAATATATTAAACAACTTATTCAACGTATGCCTGCGCGAGTGCCAGAGCCGGATCGACTTTGGTTTGCGCTAGCATCTTATAATGTTGGCTTAGGGCACTTAAACGATGCGCGTAAAATCACCCGACAACAAGGTGGAGATCATGACCGCTGGGTCGACGTAAAAGAACGTTTACCGCTTCTAAAGCAAAAGAAGTTTTATAAAAAAACTCGTTATGGTTATGCTCGCGGTGATGAACCTGTTCATTACGTAGAGAATATTCGTCGTTACTATGATACGTTAACTTGGATAGACAATCAGACTAAGCAACAACAAGCGAAAAGTGAGTTATCAGTGAATGCGGCTCAAGAATAATGGTTAAGGTATACTAGAATATTATCTGTTATGTCACTAAGTTGTCACAAAAGTGGGTAATACTAGGTCTAATACCTAAGGGATTAAATAAAGGATTAAAAATTCAACAAGGATAAATAGTTAAATTCAGATGTTTTTTGTTCCAGACTAAATATAAGTACCTACAGCTATGTTACAACACGGCTGTTCGGCATTAGCAAAGCCTTGTAGCTTGAGGTAAGTCAGTAGAACAAGGCAAAACAAGTGTTGAGCAATAGTTAGTTTTACAATTGCGCACAGTGAAGAAATTTATTATTTAGACAATTTGAAGGTGATCCATTTGCTAATCTGTTTGGTATAACACTACTATTAGCAGTCTATATATTATTAGTTATACTCATACCAAAGAGGTAAATATGAGAATTAAAAAAATTTTATCAAGTAACCAAAGAAAAAGAACATTAAATCGTAATAAAATGAGATTAGTTAATCGCCGTCATACCCAGTTTGCCTTGGATCTGTGTAGTAACGACCGCCCATGGTTAAATAGCGAAAGCGAGCTAGATTTGAATTGATTTGCTAGCCTTTTAGTCGTGCTTGTCGCGGTTCCTGTCGGTTTTTCAGTCGTTTCGCTCCCAGATTAATTGTACCAACTTCCATTGTAGTCGTCACAAAGTCACGCCATCGCTTTAAATAATCAAACATATATTGCAAATACCATCGGCTTTTTCATTTATTAATCAAAGCGAAAACTTCAGCTGTGAAAAAGAGCGTCTAAGTTGGTGTGAAAAAATCTCATTTAAGCTAAACTTAACTTAATAAAATCAATGTTTAATGAGGTCTTTTTAATTATGCATGAACATGGTACTTTTTCGGTTGTACTCGAGGGGAATTTGTTAAGTATTACTTTATTAGGCACGTTTAATGATATTGCAACACTTTCTGCTTGTCAGCAAATAGAAGCTAAAGTTGAAAGCTTGAATGGTAAAGCCTTTGTTATATTGTTTAATTGTATTGGCTATGAAGGTAGTACACCTGATGCACATAAAATATCCAACCAGTGTTTACTATGGTTAAATAAAAGAAACTATATTGCCCTAGCCAGTATTTATAGCCAACGTATTTATGCTGAGATTGTAAAAAATGAGCAAGCGGCATTACTTGAACTGAAAAGCCGTCGAGAGTTTACTGACCTGCAAGAAGCAAAACTTTGGCTTATAAGCCAGTTGTAGTGTGCAATATTTCTAGCACCACACTCCCAGGGCCATATTTTTGTACAATTTGAGCTGTTTTTCCTCGTTATAATCATTTGGCTATGTTAATTGGCGTTATTCAAATAGTGTTTATTCTGGGATTCTTAGCGCTTTTTTTGCCGCTTGTTTTTCAGCTTTTTTTGCTGCTCGTCGACGTTTAAAAAAACTCGACAGCATAGTACTGCATTCATCAGCTAAAAGACCGGCTGTTACGGCCACTTGATGATTATGTTTTTCATGGTTTATTAATGAAAAAGCACTACTGGCAGCCCCAGTTTTTAAATCGTGACTGGCAAATACTAATCGCTTGATGCGGCTGTGTACCAACAAACCAGCACACATTGGACAAGGCTCAAGGGTAACGTATAGGGTGCAATCTAGTAGACGATAATTTTGTAAATTTTTACCCGCATCACGAATGGCCATCATTTCTGCATGTGCTGAAGGGTCATTATTCATAATAGATTGATTAAAACCTTCGCCAACTATTTCCCCCGCACAAACAACTACAGCGCCAACGGGAATTTCATCATGGCTGTCGGCAATTTTGGCTAGTTCAATAGCGCGGTGCATAAACTTACGATCATCATTAGAAAAATCGTCATTAGAAAAACTGTCGTCAGAAAATCCGTCATCATTTGCTTTACTAACGACTTGCTCCTTGTGTTTATCTGCTAAGGTGTTTTTTATCATAAGCTATAAAAACATTTCCAATAAATCATTAAGGTAGCGGTGGCCAAGTGTGCTGACGGACCAATGTCTACCATTAAATACCATTAGGTTTTTATCTTGGGCTTTTAATAATATCGGTAAAACACTGTTAATGCTTAAGCCGGTATACGCTTGATATTCATCAAGTGAGAAACCTGAAAACAAACGTAAACGATTCATCATGTATTCAAAGGGCAATTCTTCATCGCTTACGGTATGCAGTTTATCCAGTGCTTTTCTACTGATATCTAAATAACCTTTTGGATGTTTTACTTTTACCGTACGGTGAATAGTTTGTTTTTCAACATCAGTAATTTTGCCGTGTGCGCCACAACCAATGCCAAGATAGTCACCAAACTTCCAGTAATTAAGGTTATGCTGACATTGAAATTCAGGCTTACTGTAAGCTGAAATTTCATATTGCTGATAACCGGCTTGGTTTAATAACGCAATGCCTTGGTCTTGGATATTCCAAAGTACTTCATCTTGCGGTAATTTCGGTGGCCGAGAATGAAAGGCAGTATTAGGTTCAATGGTTAATTGATACCAAGAAATATGGCTTGGATTTAAGCTAATAGCCGTTTTTAAATCATCAAGTGCATGGGCTACCGTTTGTTCTGGTAAGCCGTGCATTAAGTCAAGATTAAAACTTTTAACCCCACACTCGTGCGCTAATTTTGCCGCTACTTTAGCTTGCTCGCTATCATGAATACGCCCTAGCTTAATTAATTTATCTGAAGCAAAGCTTTGTACACCCACCGATAATCTTGAAACACCACCATTAAAAAAACCGATGAACTTATCTGCTTCAACCGTGCCTGGATTGGCTTCTAAGGTTATTTCGATATCAACTTTATGCTCAAAGCGTTGTAGAACTTGTGTTAGCAGTTGCTCAATAGCGGGCGCAGAAAACAAACTGGGTGTTCCACCGCCAATAAAAATGGAATGTAAGGGCCTGTTGTTGAGCTTGAAACGAGTAATATCACTGTCTAAATCAAGCAACAGCTGCGAAATATAGTCTTGCTCAGGAATCGCATGCTTTAATGCGTGCGAATTAAAATCGCAATAGGGACATTTTTCTACACACCAAGGTATGTGGATATAAAGCGAAAGTGGCGGTGCAATTAACATCTAAACAAGTTCTTCTAAAAGCAGTGGCACCAATTTCTGTAGTGCTTGGCCACGATGGCTGAGTTGGTTTTTTAGCTCTCTTGGTAATTGTGCCGATGTCATCTGATGTTCAGCTTGCCAAAATACGGGATCATAGCCAAATCCTTGCAGACCTATTTTCTCTCTGCCAATACTACCTTGCCACACGCCATGACAAATAAGCGGCGTTGGATCGTTTTCATGGCGCATATAAACTAGCACACAATGAAAACGAGCACTGCGTTGTTCATCAGCAATGTTTTCTAGGGCGCTTAACAGCTTAGTGGTATTGTCATCATCATTGGCATTTTCGCCGGCATAACGTGCTGAATAAACACCAGGTGCGCCGTTTAACGCGTCAACTTCTAGACCTGAATCATCAGCAATAGCGGGTAAACCCGTGATTTTTGCTGCGTGACGAGCTTTAATAATCGCGTTTTCGACAAAGGTTGTGCCTGTTTCTGCAACATCACTTACATTGAATTCGCTTTGCGGCTTAATTTCAATGTTGTGCGTTGCTAGCAAACTGGCAAGTTCGTTAACTTTACCTTTGTTACCTGTGGCTAATACAATAGTGGTCATGGAAAATACCTTTTATATTCCTAGCTAAAAGCCTAGCTAATGTCTGATTAGCGGCCGAGCTTAAACAAGCCGTTTACAACCTAGGATACTGATAAGTAAACGACTCGATAAATTAATTAAAACAATGGCGCGCATAATACCTTAATCTGCATCAAAGAGGGAACATCAAAGACACAATTACCCAGAACTGAGCACAAGAGGGCGATAATGTAATGAGGTTACTATTAGGGCCAAAAGGCTAGTTTATGTTAACAGCAGGCAATAAAAAACGGCAAATTAATTGCCGTTTATTTGGGTTAAGTCTCATTAGGAGCTTAGCTAGTCAATATAAAACTAGTCAACATAAAATTTTTGAGAAAACTTTAAGTTATGTTGCTTACCTTTATCTGTGATATTAATATCAAAATAGATAGTTTCTTCATTGGTATAACTCACTTGTGCAAGATAATAAACCGCATCACCTTCTTTCACTTCGGTAAATTCTAATGATTTAATTTGCCCAACATCGTTTCTAGCTTTACCGTTAATAAAGACTGTTTTTGACGGATTGCCCGCTTGGGTATTATCCAGCACTGAGATATTGACTAAACCTTTATAGCGGCTGCGTTCAATACCATATGCTTTAGCAATTTCAGGAGTTAAAAATGCCGAACCTAAGGCAATGTAATGTACATTAAGACCATCCATTTTCTTCATGTTTTCAGCGCTACTGGTGGTAATAACAGCTAGTGCTAATAAAGTAATTAATACAAATTTGTTGATGATACTTTTCATGTTGATGACCTTATTATTTAAGTCGTTGATGTTTAGTATATATGACAATCTCAAATTAGATAACCGCTACAACATCGCCCAATACGGTATCCAACCTCTAAAGAGAATATTAAGTACGTTCAATAATAAAAAGGCGATCAGCACAGATAAATCAAGTCCACCAATGCTGGGAATAATACGTCTAATCGGCGCTAAAACCGGTGCAGTCAGTTGATGAAAAATCATTTGTGTTGGATTGTAACCTTGAACTACCCAGCTCATTAACGCCATAACCAACATAATGATAAACAGTAATATTCCGGTTTGTTTAATAAGATATATTAAGCCCAAATACAAAGCAGAAACGATATCAATAGGGCCACTATTGATTAATGGAATAATGATAAAAGTTAACGTGGCGAAAACATAAGCTAAAACAATGGTGGCTAAATCAACACCAGCAATACTTGGGATGATACGGCGCAATGGAATAACTAATGGGTTACTCACTTTGACGATAAATTGACTAAAAGGATTATAAAAATCAGCGCGCACTAATTGTAACCACACTCGCAATACTAAAATCATGAGTACAGTGTCAAAGGCAAATTTAAGCAAGTAATTAATTGCTTCCATCTAAAACTCCAAAATTATGAGAAGGGATTTGATCATCATGTAATAGTTACTCAAGTTACTCAAGTTACTCAAGTGACTCAAGTGACTCAAGTGACTATTAGAAATCTACAAGATTAAAAATCAGCATGTTACTAATTTTTATACAGTTAAAATCTCAAACATGATGATAATAATACTATTAACCATTTTTCGCCATTTCTTTAGCACGATCTACAGCACAATTCATGGCATTTGATACCAGTGACTCTAATCCACCTTCAATCAAAGAACTTAGAGCCGCTTGGGTTGTGCCACCTTTAGAGGTGACGTTTTCACGTAGTTTGCTGATCGGCAACTGATTTTCTATCACCATCTTAGCTGCGCCTAAGGCAGTTTGCTGAACAAGATCTCGACTATCCTGTTCGCTAAACCCATAAGCTATCGCCTGTTTTTGCATAGCTTCCATAAATAAGAAGAAGTAGGCAGGGGCAGAGCCTGACACGGCAATGATATGATCAATCTGTTGTTCTGACGTTAACCATTTAACAATACCGACTGATTCCATAAGCGATGTGGTGAATGCTCTTTCTTCGTCATTAGCGTGATCGTTGGCATATATTCCAGACACGCCAAAACCTAGTTGTGAAGGCGTATTGGGCATGGTTCTGATCACAGTGCATGGTTTATTTAGCGCCTGCTCTATTTGCTTTATGGTGCATCCTGCTGCCACAGAGATAAAACATTTACCGGTAATATCCATATGCTCGCTTAAGTGTTGGCAAACATCGCTAATAAGGTAAGGCTTAACGCCAAGCACGATAACGTCAGCAAATGTTGTTGCTTCAATATTATCTGGTGTTTGCTTAATGCCATGTGTTGCTTGTAATGCTAAGCGTTTTTCGGGCGATGGATTCGACACCATGATATTTTCAGGGTTGAAACCGCCATTGATAAGGCCAGAAATAATAGCGCCGTTCATGTTGCCTGCGCCGATAAAAGCTATTTTTTTCATAATTTTCCTTCAAGAATTACTGATTTGATATTTAGTCGTCGCTCAAACACCGGATTTATACCTGTTCCACTTCAAAATACTAAAATCTGCATTTTGAAGTGGAACAGGTATATATTGTAGTAAACCACCACTATTGTTAGTGGCAGATACCTTTTATATTAACATTATTATATTATTTTTTTTGCACTGATTTACTTAGCTTCTAGCGCCAAATATTGCTGAGCCAATACGTACTAAGGTGGAGCCTGCATTAATGGCAAGTTGTAGGTCAGCAGACATGCCCATTGATAACGTATCCATGGTGCGATATTGCTGTTTATGTTCGATGAACAGGTTCTGCATCTTAACAAAACTTGCCTGAGCCGCATTTTTTTCTGGAATGGCCATCAAACCACGCAGGCATAAATTGTCACAAGTTTCGATAACGCCCAACAGTTCAGGAAGCGCCTCGGGTAAAACGCCAGCTTTACTTAATTCGCCACTAATATTCACTTGTAAACAAATGTTTAGCGGAGTATCTTGACCGGACCTATGCTCGTTAAGACGTTTAGCCACTTTAATTCTGTCTATGCTATGTACCCACGAAAAATGGCTAGCGATTAACTTGGTTTTATTGGTTTGAATTGGACCAATAAAATGCCAAATTATATCTGGCTTATTTTGCAAAGCGATAACTTTTTCCACCGCTTCTTGTACATAGTTCTCGCCAAAATTTCGTTGCCCTGCGTGGTAAGCTTGTTCGAGCATTTCAATAGGTTTAGTTTTACTTACCGCCAGCAAAGTGACTTCATCAGAGTTGCGGTGAGCAAGTTGACAAGCAGAAGCAATTTGCAGTTCAACCGCAGCAATATTATCTTTAATAGCAATCATATTGTTTATTTCAGTTCTCAATGACTTATTAAGTTGTTAGTGCAATTATAAATTAGACTAAGAGGTTTGTATGGATATTACCGAATTATTAGCATTTAGTGTCGAAAATAATGCTTCAGATTTACATTTATCAGCGGGAACCCCCCCGTCTATTCGCGTCGATGGTGATGTGCGTAAGCTAAATATACCAGCATTTGACGAAAAAGATGTTAACGCTTTGGTTTATGATATTATGAATGATAGACAACGCAAAGAGTATGAAGAAAATTTAGAGGTCGATTTTTCTTTTGATGTACCTAATCTAGCGCGTTTTAGGGTCAATGCCTTTAATCAAAATCGTGGCCCTGCCGCAGTTTTTCGTACTATCCCGAGCAAAATACTCTCATTGGATGATTTAGGTTGCCCTGATATTTTCCGAGATATAGCCAATCTTCCTCGTGGCTTAGTATTGGTTACTGGGCCTACAGGCTCAGGTAAATCAACAACGCTGGCCGCAATGGTTGATTATATAAATAAAAATAAGCACGATCATATCTTAACTATTGAAGACCCGATTGAATTTGTGCATCAAAGCCAGTCATGCTTGATTAACCAACGCGAAGTTCATCGCGATACCTTAAGTTTTAGCGCGGCATTACGCTCGGCATTACGTGAAGACCCTGACGTTATTTTGGTGGGTGAAATGCGTGATTTAGAAACCATACGTTTAGCAATGACCGCAGCTGAAACCGGCCATTTAGTTTTTGGTACCTTACATACAACTTCAGCGCCAAAAACAATTGACCGTATTATTGATGTATTTCCGGGCGAAGAAAAAGCTATGGTACGTTCAATGCTTTCTGAGTCATTGCGTGCAGTAATCTCGCAAACCTTGGTTAAAAAAGTGGGTGGCGGCCGTGTTGCTTCACACGAAATTATGATGGGTGTGCCGGCAATTCGTAACCTTATTCGTGAAGATAAAATTGCACAAATGTATTCAGCTATTCAAACGGGTATGTCTCATGGCATGCAAACGATGGATCAATGTTTAAAAAACTTGGTCAACCGCGGTATGATAACTAGGCAAGATGCTATGGACACAGCGTATGATAAAAATCAATTTAATGGTTACTAGTCTTGCGGGTATAAAATAAGGCGAAAGGGAATTAAATGAATTTTCATGATTTATTACAAAAAATGGTGCAGCACGAAGCATCAGATATGTTTGTTACAGCTAAATTGCCTGTTAGTGCAAAAATTAATGGTGAACTCATCGCTATTGATGAGCAAGTTTTGTCGGCGACTGAGGCTTTAGGCTTAGTGCATGACGCTATGTCAGAAAAACAAAAAATTGAGTTTGAAGAAAGCAAAGAATGTAACTTTGCGATTTCAATTGAAGGCATTGGCCGATTTCGTGTTTCGGCATTTTGGCAGCGAGATATGGCGGGTATGGTTGTTCGCCGTATTGTTACCGAAATACCCGAAGCGGATGATTTGGGTTTACCCTCAGTACTAAAAGATGTGGTGATGTCAAAGCGCGGTTTATTGTTATTTGTTGGTGGTACGGGTACCGGTAAGTCAACGTCGATGGCAGCGCTAATTGGCTATCGTAACAAAAATTCCCGTGGCCATATCCTGACGATAGAAGACCCAGTTGAGTTTGTTCACGAGCACGGTAAATGTATGGTAACGCAACGTGAAGTGGGTTTAGACACTGAGAGCTTTGGTGCCGCCTTAAAAAGTTCTTTGCGCCAAGCCCCTGATGTTATACTCATTGGCGAAATTCGTAACCAAGAAACCATGGAGCATGCGTTGAGCTTTGCAGAAACGGGTCACTTATGTATTGCGACCTTGCACGCTAACAATGCAAACCAGGCTATTGATCGTATTATGCATTTAGTACCCGCAGATCAACATGACAAACTACTGTTTGATCTTGCGTTAAATTTACGCGGTATTGTCGCGCAACAATTAATTCCAACGCGTGATGGTAATAGCCGAGTGGCAGCGATTGAAATATTACTTAACTCGCCGTATATCGCGGAGCTAATTAAAAAAGGTGATATCGGTAGTATTAAAGAAGTCATGGAAAAATCTACCGATCAAGGCATGCAAACATTTGACCAAGCATTATTTCATTTGTATCAACAAGAACTTATTAATTACGCTGATGCTTTGCATCATGCTGATTCACCAAATGATTTACGCTTAATGATTAAATTGCGTAGCAATGAGCAAGGGGGAACGGGTTCATTGTCGGGTGTAACGATTGATGGTTTAGCGCCGAAAGAGCAATGATAATTATCTGACAAGTCACTCTTTCTAAACATAAAAGCATGCCTGTATCGGCATGCTTTTATGTTTAGAAAGAGTGGTGATTTTTTAAACGCTATAATAATACCAATCTCACTAATTATCTGATCATTTTTACTGGTTAAAATAACCCACTACTGCGTTATTTATTTAATAATTAGAACAACTAGTTATTAAAATAAATGCCTTATATTTGGCCATTTTTCCTGCGTATAAAGTAGACCACCTAATTAATGAAATTGGTATAAAATAAAGTTTAGCTAGAAAATAAAAGGATCAACCAATGTTATTTACAATACGTGTGTTAATGCTTATTTTAGCCTTCACTACGGCCAATTTTGCCATAGCGGGTGCTGATAAATTTATGGCGGGGCCAGTCATTAAAAACTATGGTAAGCATGCCAAGGTCCAGCAGGATTTTAATTTTGACAAAAATAGTATCTTTAAAGTCGCTTTTGACATCAGCGAGCAAGGAAAAATAGGCGAGGTTAATCGAAAAATCGAAACTCTAGCGCGTTTTATTAACATGCATGTGGCAAATGGTATGCCAGCAAAGAATATTCATTTAGCTTTGGTGGTACATGGTAAAGCGGGTTTTGATTTACTAAAAGGGCTGTTGTACCAAGAAAAATTTCAGCAAAAAAATGCTAATAGCGCACTGTTGCAAGACTTGATGAAAAACCAAGTAAGGGTTTATTTATGTGGTCAATCGGCCGCTTATTACGATATTAGCAATGACATGTTAGCTCCAGGCGTTGAAATGGCCTTGTCTGCAATGACCGCCCATGCAGTATTACAAAGCAAAGGTTATAAGGTTAATCCATTCTAAGACTTTAAAATAAGGCTTTCAATAAGCCTTTTATAAAGCCTTTATAAACTAAAGAGACTCGACAAACCCCATATCCATAAAGGGATAGAAACGATAGACATTAAGGTGGTAATCACTACTATACCGGCTATAGTCTCTTGATGTTTTGCATGTTGTTTGGCAATTAAATAAGCATTTACACCCGTTGGACTTGCACTTAAAATCACTAAAGTCATGGTGGTGAGCGCCGAAAACTGAAATATAAAATGACTGGTTAATAGGATTAAAGTCGGTAACAGTACTAGCTTTATTAGACTGGCAGTAACAATAAATTTAACTTCATTGCGAATTTTATAAAAGGCTAGCGAAGCACCGAGTAAAAAAAGTGCTAAGGTAATTGCAGGTTTACCTAACAATAACAGACTGTTGTTAACAATTATGGGTAACTTTATCGTCATTAAATTAACGATAAAACCACCGGTAATAGCAATCAGTAATGGGTTGTAAAAGGTCTGCTTGAGAAATATCCACCCATTAAACTGTTTAATATTAACCGCCAACACACTGGTAATGCCAATTAGCAGTGCACTGTGTAAACTGATCACTAAAAATATTGTTGGCAATACCTGCTCACCTAGCACCATTAAAGCGATAGGCATGCCAACAATAACATTATTTGAATAACTAGCGCCGAAAGCGTAAACCGCCGATGCAGGAAGATCACGTTTTAAATGCTGATGAAAATAGTAATTTATTATCCAAGCTAGGCCATAAACTAATAATAACGGTAAATAAAAGGCACTATAAATATTCAAATTTATTGTGCTCATATCCGCATTGGCCAACTGTTGAAATAAAAATGCCGGAATAGCGATATTAAAGGTAAATTTACTTAGGGCATCGACTTGGGCTTTGTTAAACCAGTTACTTTTAGCCAGTATAAAACCGAGCAAGCCGACCATAATTAATGGACTAATAAGGGTGAAAATAGCCATTAAACGCTTATGACTCTAACGACAAAGTAAAACTCGCTAAACAAGTACTTGTTAATACTCATCAGGCTAGATTGTAATCACGGTTAATCGGCTTAATATTGATTTTCAAAATAACTTTCTATAATTAATTTTGCTGATGCGGCGTCGATATTATCTTTTTTAAGATTACGGTAACCGCCTTCAGCAAACAGTGCTTCTTTGGCAGTGGCGGTGGTTAGGCGTTCATCTTGAAATTCAACTTTGACGCCAAATCTTCCGGATACTCGGTTACCGAACTTTTTCGCATCATGGGTCAAGGGTTGCTCGCTACCATCCATATTGAGTGGCAAACCCACCACAACAAAGTCAGGTTGCCATTCCTGCATAAATTTGGTCATTTTGTCCCAATCAGGAATACCATCACGCGCTTTTACTGAACCCAAAGGGGAAGCTAAACCGGTTATTTCTTGACCGACAGCAACCCCAATATATTTTTTGCCAAAATCAAAGCCAAGTATTGTTCGTTCGCCAATGGCGGTTTTACTCGCCATTATGCATGTCCTACTTCACTGGATAAATGAGCCATATCAATACCCAATTTATCAGTGGCTTTTTTCCACCTTTGCTCAATAGGGGTATTAAATATAATATCGCCATCAGCGGGGGTAAGTAGCCAAGAGTTAGCTTTAATTTCTTCCTCTAATTGGCCCGGTCCCCAGCCTGCATAGCCTAAGGTCACCATATATTTTTCAGGTGCTTGTGCTGTACCCAGGGCCAATAAAATATCTTTTGAGGTCGTGATCATTACTTCATCAGTTAAGGCTAAAGAACTATTCCAGCCCGTTTGTGTGCTGTGTAAAACAAAGCCTCGGTCTTGTGAAACGGGGCCACCGGTTAAGACTTGTTGGTCTAATTCGGGTGCTGCAATTTTATCTTGATCTATTTGGGTTAATAATTCGTTCAAGGTGACATTGATAGGAAGGTTTATGATCAAACCCATTGCCCCTTCAGCATTATGCTCACAGATATAAGTCACTGTTTTATTAAAATAAGAGTCGTCTAAACTGGGCATAGCAATCAAAAGTTGATTTTCAAAACTATCCATAAATATACCTTAATAATCAGAGAGAAATACGCTAAAGGTCATTTTGCCTTTAGCAATCTTATTGCGATTGGTATTAACTAGCGTTTTCTGATGTTTTGCTCAATAGCATCCATGAGTTTACCGCTAATATTTATTGGGTATGCTGCTTCAATTTCGCGAATACAGGTTGGACTTGTTACATTGATTTCAGTGACTTTGTTGCCAATAACGTCTAAACCAACAAAAAATAAGCCACGTTTTTTCAGTTCTGGTGCAATAGTTTCAGCAATAAATTTGTCGCTAGCACTTAATGGACGCGCTTCACCACGACCACCAGCGGCTAAATTACCGCGGGTTTCTCCTTGTGCAGGAATGCGGGCTAAACAGTAAGGCATAGGTTCACCATTAACGATTAATATGCGTTTATCACCGTCAACGATTTCTGGTAGGTACTCTTGTACCATAGCATATTGTGTTGAATTTGCTGTTAATGTTTCAAGTATTACGCCAACATTGGGATCATTCTCACCAATACGAAATATAGATGAGCCACCCATACCGTCTAAGGGTTTGATGATAATGTCTTTGTTCTCTTTATGAAACTCTCTAATTTTTTGATTATTACGTGTGACTAATGTTTTTGGTGTTAACTCTGGAAACCAAGCGGTAAATAATTTTTCGTTACAATCACGTAAACTTTGTGGCTTATTAACAATCAAAGTGCCCGCAACTTCTGCGCGTTCTAACATGTAGGTGGCATAAATAAACTCAGTGTCAAACGGCGGATCTTTTCGCATTAATACCGCATCTAAGTCAGCTACATTGATGTCTTCTCGTGCATCTAATTCATACCAATGCTCAGTGTCGTCAAATACTTTCACTTTTGCTGCTGTTGCTCGACAAACGCCTTGCTCTAAATAGAGATCTTGCATTTCCATATAATAAATTTCATAACCACGGGCTTGCGCTTCAAGCATCATCGCCATTGAAGAATCTTTTTTTACCTTGACCTGGGCAATAGGGTCCATAACAACGCCAATTTTTATGCTCATGTGTTTTCCTAAAGGTTATATGTTGATAAATGCCATGGCATTATTTATATGCTATAAGCGATTAAATTCTGTTAGCTGGTCTTTCTGCTAGTTGCTCTATGGTGCACGAAACTTAACACTGAGTTAATTTAAATCACCGTAACGACATTGTAATGCCGTTATTGCGGTCAGGGCTGCGGTTTCTGTTCTTAGTACCCGCGGCCCGAGTAAAACATCGTGAAAGCCTGCTGTATTGGCACGAGCAATTTCATCATCACTTAAACCACCTTCTGGCCCAATTAACAGGCGAACCCGTTGGTTTTCGATTGGCAAACTCATAATAGAGTGCTGGGCTTTAGGGTGTAAATTTAGCTTTAATGCTGAACTTTCTTGTTGTAACCATTCATCCAAATAAATGGGTAGGGCAACAACAGGGACAGTGCAACGGCCACTTTGCTCACACGCGCTGATCACTATTTTTTGCCATTGCTGGTGTTTTTTCTCTAAACGCTCGCCGCTAAGCTTTACATTGCAACGTTCACTAAAAATAGGCGTAATGGTATTAACACCTAACTCTACCGATTTTTGCAGAGTAAAGTCCATGCGTTCACCGCGTGAAACACCTTGTGCTAAATGAATATTGAGTGGCGACTCGTTTGCAACAATTTTTTTAGTAATAATCTCTACATCAGCAGACTTTTTATTTACATTACAAAGTCTTGCTTGATACTCAAAATAACCTTCTTGCTCTGCGATGCCATTAAATAGCGTAATGTCATCACCGTCTTTAAGTCGTAATACGCGCACAATATGGCCAAAAGCGTCAGCATTTAATACTTGTGTTTGACCTATTTCAAATGCTTGTGCTTGGTAAATACGAGGGTTACGCATATAAGGTTATCCATGGTTATTGTCGCAGCTATAGATGAGTGATATTACAGTAGCCGTTCAGGTTAAAGTTAATAGCGATTAAAGACCAAAGCTTTGTTGCTAGAAATTATGAGTCATAATTATTTCTAATATAGCCTGTTAATAAGGGCAACTCATCGTAAATTCAATTGTTTATATTAAAAAAATGATATTATTTTTTGTTAGCACTTGTTCAAAATAAAGCAGAAAAACTCGCAGGCTATTAAAACACTTGAAATTGAGATACTGCTGTTCTTGATTGAATTTTTATTAAGATAAGTCACTTGCCAGACGATTTATTATTTGTATCTATCTTATTATATAACTCGTGTTATTTTTCTCTCTTTGTCTGAGTATATCACTGTAATCATTGAGGTTGGTGAAGTACCGTCTAAATAAGTGGCAGCGGATGATGATATTTCGCTAATAGTGACAAGCAATAGCATATTAGGAGTATTTTTATACGTTATGGCTGATAAGCCTATTGCAAATAAAAGCATGAAAATAAAAAAACCGCTCAATGAGCGGTTTTTTTTAAACAGAAGCTTTAATCAAAGTGTGTATTAAATACCAGCTGACAAGCGCAGTGCTTCAGCTTTATCTGTTTTTTCCCAGCTAAATGCGGTGAAGGTATCATCGCCAACGGTCATTTCAAATGGTTCGCGACCAAAGTGACCATAAGCCGCCGTTTGCTTATACATAGGGTGTAGCAAGTCTAACATTTTAGTTATACCGTAAGGGCGCAAGTCAAAGTGTTCACGTACTATTTCAACCAAACGCTCTTCAGACACTTTACCGGTACCAAAAGTATCAATTGAGATTGAGGTCGGCTCAGCAACACCAATAGCGTAAGATATTTGAATTTCACAACGCTCAGCTAAACCTGCTGCGACAATGTTTTTGGCAACATAGCGACCAGCATAAGCCGCACTGCGATCGACTTTTGATGGATCTTTACCCGAAAAAGCACCACCGCCATGACGAGCCATACCGCCATAAGTATCAACAATAATTTTACGACCAGTTAAACCACAATCGCCGACAGGACCACCAATAACAAAGCGACCTGTTGGGTTGATATGATATTTAGTGTCTTTGGTTAATAACTCGGCAGGTAAAACATGTTTAATAATGTTTTCCATTACGGCACTGTGCAAGTCTTCTTGTTTAATATCTGGGTTATGCTGAGTTGACAACACAACGGTATCAATAGCTACAGGCTTGTTATCTTTATAAATAAAGGTTACTTGGCTTTTTGCATCAGGACGTAACCAAGGTAAAATTCCTGATTTACGTGCTTCAGCCTGACGCTCAACTAAACGGTGTGAATAATATAATGGCGCAGGCATCAGGGTTTCGGTTTCATTGGTCGCATAACCAAACATTAAACCTTGATCACCAGCACCTTGGTCTTCTGGATTTTCTCGGTCAACACCTTGGGCAATTTCGGGTGATTGTTGGCCTATTAAGTTCATAATTCCGCATGTTGCGCCATCAAAACCAACATCTGAAGATGTATAGCCAATTTCAGAAATAACATCACGGGTAATTTGTTCTAAATCTACCCAAGCAGAGGTTGAAACCTCACCTGAAATAATAGCAACACCGGTTTTTACCATAGTTTCACAAGCAACGCGTGCATTTTTATCTTTGGCAATAATAGCATCTAAAACCGCATCAGAAATTTGATCGGCAATTTTATCTGGATGTCCTTCTGACACTGACTCAGAAGTAAAAAGGTGTGTAGACATAAAACCTCGGTAAAAATTAACTGAAAAAAAATAATCGTCTTTAATAACGATATTCTAACTGTTTAGTTAATCTTTTTCTAGATTTATTTACGCCTAGATGGCTAAACGTCTTTAGGATGTGGGGGTTTTGAGTAAACTTGGATACTAATTTTTTGAGTATATTGCATTTTAACTAGGTATAAAACTGCAGTTAGGTCATTAAGGATAGCTATTTAAGCATAATGGGCGTTGCCAAATATGACTAAAAAGCGCTTGTTGTCTTAAGCAATACTTCGAACTATAAAAGGTAGTTGTGCCTAAATTTTTACTGGGATTAATGAGCTGATGTAAGGCTAATTGCCGTTTTAATTGCTCAGTTACCGGTTGTGCTGTTTCCATAACAACTACGCTGTCGCCACATATTTCGTTAATCAAGTTTTTGACTAACGGGTAATGTGTGCAACCTAAGACGATAGTATCTACCCCTTTTTCGAGTAAAGGTTGTAAATAGCTCAACAGCATTACTTTGCACTCAGGCGAGTTTTTTTTGTCTTGTTCAATGAGTTCTACCAAGCCGGGACAGGGCTGAATAGTAACATCACTGTTATGACTATATTGCGCAACTAAGGCTAAAAAGCGCTTATTTTCTGCTGTAGCTTTAGTGACTAATATAGCTACTTTTTTGTTTTTACTAACACTTGAGGCCGGCTTTATGGCAGGTTCAACACCAATAACAGGAATTGAAATGTTTTTCCGTAGCTGATCTATAGCATTAACTGTGGCGGTATTGCAGGCAACAACGATAGCTTTAGCGTTACGGGCAATAAACCACTGGGCAATTTCATTAACCCGTTGTTGAATAAATTCAGTAGATTTTTCACCGTAGGGTGCATACAGGGTATCGGCGACATAGAGCAAATTTTCATGGGGTAATTGTTGTTCAATGCACTGCGTGATAGACAAACCACCAACGCCGGAGTCAACTATACCAATAGGATCGGCATTAGCTGTTTGGCGTTTACTTTTTAGGATTGAAGTAGCTGCTTTTATATCAGCTTGGTTTTGCATGGGCATTAATTAAGCACAGCTTAAGTTTGGTGTAGTTAGTTAGGCTAAGTATATTATCAACAAGCAAATGAGATCTATACATATTTTGAGATAGGTATTGATTGCCAAGCTGCCACTCATTGAGATGAGTCCTGAAGGCAGCGGATTTAGGGACGTTTAAAGACGAGTTTTTAGCTGTCAGCTATCAGTAAGTTAAAAAAGTTTGAAGCGTGGTTTTTCCGTGCTTTCCTCCTGTAGTTCTCCTGCTTTTCTCCCTGTGAATTATTTTGTTGTTTTTTACAGGGAGGAAACAATGAGAAAAGAATGAGCGGGGCTTTACCGTGCTTTTCCTCATGCAGTCCTCCTGCTTTTCTTCCTGTGAATTATTTTATTCTTTTTTTACAGGGAGGAAACAATGAGAAGGGAAGGAGGGCTAATTAGCACAGCGGTCTTAAGACAAATTGAACGTTACGATAAGATCTAGCTAGATAGAACTATTGAAAGTTTAAGAATTAACTATGAATATACGGTTGATTTTTTAATGCGATTATTATTGCTTTTCTAGCAATGCGCGAAAATATTGTTGATATTTTAGGATGAATTACAGAATTACAGAATGAGAAAATAGAGGAAAATGACTTCCAAGGTGCCGCAGCTCACATTTGTCCTGAACACCGGGTGTTCAGGGCGGACGTATCATGCTAACCGTAGGCTTCCCGATACGAGCCGGGCTTGCACAATAGTTAATAATCAACATCCTTAGGTAAAACTTATCGGCTCAGGGACATAGTTCACAAACGAACACCCCAGAAGTCAAAAACATTATAGCGAATAATCTCAGTCAAATTAAGTCTTTTATTACTTGTAAGACCTGTTCGCTTAATGCTTGAACAAATTGAATTTTCTTTGAACGAAAGTAGTTTATTTAAAAATAGGTTAAACGATGAATAGTCTATTAGGCAGATTTAGTGCGGTTTACCGCTTGTTCAATGGTGGCTTGTAGTAATTCAATTTTGCTTTGCATTCTTTCGCGTTCTTGCTCTTGCTCATTTCGTGCTTGGATTAAATCATGGGCAAGGTTTAATGACATCATCACCAGCGACTGCTCAACAGTTTTTGTTGAGAATTTTTTCTTGGCGTCTTGTTCTAAGCGTTTGTTTATTTCACTCGCCGCCTGCAACAACGCAGACTCATTTCCAGCTGGACAAGCAACTTTTAGTCGTTTGTTGGCAACATTTATGGTGACTGTGTGTTGGCTCATTGCGTGTATATTCTCAATGCATAATATTAGTTTATTGAGCTCTAAGCTCAAAAAATTGCGCTACTCGCTTGTAATACCAAGAAAAACACTGATAACTAAACTTAGTGCGCCATAAGATGAAACTATAACGGTGAGCGCTACACTATGCAAGTGATCTCTATGGTTTTTTCTGGAATCAAGGCTATGCCAATGTTAAGATGGTTATCAATATCCCCCTGATTGAATTTATATTTTTATGTCTGATAACACCGCTTTAGATTTTTCCGCCGCACAAGCGATATTAACCAGTGAAGGTATTGAGGCACATGCTGCTGAAATTCACGGTGTGCTAACAGGTTTAATTTCTGCAGGCTTTGAATTTGAAAGTAATGATTATATCGCTATGGTTAATGACATGCTTAATAATGCTGAAGGTTTACCGGTAGCCATTAAAAGCTTAGTTAAAGACATTTACAGTGATATTTGGCAAAAAATCCTTGATGACTCATACGGCTTCCAATTAATGCTACCCGATGATGACGACTCAATTATTGAACGTGGACACGCACTAAGTAAGTGGGTGCAAGGCTTCAACTTAGGCTTTGGTTTACAACAAATAAAAAATGCCGCTTTGTCTGAAGATGTTAAAGAAGTATTGGTCGACTTTGGCGAGATTGCTAACTTGTCAGACGAAATGGAAGAAAATGAAGCGACCGAGCAAGCGTATTTTGAAATTGCTGAATATGTTAGAATCTCTGCGCTACTGTGCTTTACTGAATTAGGTGCGCCACCCGCGCAACAAGACACAAGCGCGACCTTGCACTAGCGCTTTGCGGTTAAAGTGCTTTAGTCATAAAGCGCTTAACGCGGACCTTTTAACGCTGACCTTTTTAAAACTGAAACACTAATAACTTAAAAATCAGCTTAAAACACTCAAGGTCGAAAACCTTACTGTTAAAATTTAATTAAAAAAAATAAGCTGGTATCCATGATCAAAAACACCTTATTGCCCGTTGCTGAATTTTGTCAGCGTAGAAATGATTTTATGGCGCAAATGCCGGTAAATAGCATTGCATTAATTTCTGCTGGTCAGGAAGTTACCCGCAGTAATGACACCGAATATCCATTTTGCCAAAATAAGCACTTTTATTATCTTAGCGGTTTTAATGAACCCGATGCCATTTTAGCCTTAATTAAAGGTGATGACACAAGGTCAGCAGAAAGTGTTTTATTTTCTCGTGAAAAAGATCCTCAGCAAGAGATTTGGCATGGCCGACGTGTTGGTCAAGTGCAAGCGGTTGACGTTTATCAGTTTAATAAGTGTTTTAGCTTAGCAGAAATAGATGAGCAATTATTGCCGTTAATGGCAGGTAAAACCGCCGTATTAATTTGCCAGCATGAACAAAAGGCATTCCAGCAACAAGTACTTTCATGGTTAGCCGAGATTAAAAAGGCAGGTCGCACGGGTGTTAAAGCACCAACGACCTTAATTGATTGCAGTAACTTGCTAGATGAAATGCGCTTACATAAATCAAATGCTGAACTTGATATTATGCGCCAGGTTAATGTCATCAGTGGCGGTGCTCATCAAAGAGCAATGCAACAAACTAAAGCTGGTAAGTTTGAATATCAAATAGAAGCAGAGTTATTGCACGAATTTGCCACTAATGGTGCGCGTTACCCAGCTTATGGCTCAATTGTGGCTGGCGGTGATAACGCCAATATTTTACATTACACTGACAATGATGACGTGCTAAACGACGGCGACTTATTACTTATTGATGCCGGTGGTGAGTTAGCGGGTTATGCCGCTGACATTACACGCACATTTCCGGTTAATGGTAAATTTACTGCGGCACAACAAGTGATTTATCAATTAGTGCTTGATAGCCAAAACCTTGCCATTGCCGCGATAAAGCCAGAACAAAACCTTGCTGAATTAAACCGCATAGTGTGTGATTTTCTGACCAGAGGTTTGCATGATTTAGGCATTCTCAAAGGCAATTTAAACATATTATTAGTTCAACGAGCCTGCAAAAAATACTTTATTCATGGCCTTGGACACTGGTTAGGTCTTGATGTGCATGATGTGGGTGATTACCATGCGAGTCAACAGCGAGAGCAATTACGCCCTTTTGTCGCCGGTATGGTGATGACTATCGAACCGGGTATTTATATTCCAAAAAATGATCAAACCGTGGACGAAAAATGGCGTGGTATTGGCGTACGTATTGAAGACAATGTGCTAGTAACCCAAACAGGTTATGAAAACCTAACGGTCAATGCACCAAAAACCATTGCTGAAATTGAAGCCTTGATGGCTTAGTTGTTAGGTAGTCAATCAACGTTGACTTGCCGGTGATTTAAGCCTTAAAGCTGGCTTGCTGTTCCAAGTGCATAGGCAGGAAAATAATCAGCTACCTACAACCTTTTGGGCTTGTGAATGTGAATAACATAAATGTGAAAAACAATGCAAAAATTTGATCTATTAATTGTCGGTGGCGGTACGGTGGGTTTAACACTGGCACTTGCTATTCGCCAACAAAGTCAGTTAAGTGTCGCTATTGTTGATAACGCGCCTATTGAAGCGTTAAGCGTTGAACCTGAGGTGCGCGTTAGTGCTATTAATGCCGCCAGCCAGCAAATATTTAGCCACCTTAATGTTTGGCAAGATATTATCGCGCAACGTGCTCAGCCTTATTACGATATGCACATTTGGGACAAGGCCGGTTATGGACAGCTAAACTTTGCTTTAAAAGATGTTAGCCGCCCAGCCTTAGGTAATAGCCCAGAGCAATTAGGTTTTATTATTGAAAATAAAGCCATTCGTAACGCCTTGTGGCAGAAAGCGGCGCAAGACAGCGGTATTGAGTTTTTTACTGACAGCAAACTCCAGCAATTAAATCCTAGCGATAATGAAGTTTTTGCTACCTTCGAACATAACAGTCATACCAACAGCCAACCTATGCCGATAGTGGCAAAATTGGTGGTTGGTGCTGACGGGGCAAACTCTTTTGTACGTCAACAAATGAACGTACCATTAACCTTTCGAGATTACGATCACCACGCGATCGTCGCTACAGTTAAATGTCAACAAGGCCATCAAAGCACGGCTTGGCAAGTGTTTTTAGATATCGGCCCATTAGCACTATTGCCTTTATATCAAGCGGATTTATGCTCTATTGTTTGGTCAACAAGCCCTGAAGAGGCGATTCGATTAACTGCCTTGTCAGCAGAAGACTTTGGCAAAGAACTTACCGCCGCTAGCGATGGTAAATTAGGGCAAGTATCGCTAGCAAGTGAGCGATTTACCTACCCGTTAACCATGCGTTTTGCGCAAGATTTTGTTAAAGGCAGAATGGTATTGGTGGGCGACGCGGCACATACTATTCACCCGTTAGCTGGGCAGGGTGCTAACTTAGGCTTGCTTGATGCAGCCGCTTTGTCACAAACCATTTGCGAGCAACTTTGCAAAGCACAAGCTAAGGGCACGCTTGATGATAACGCATGGTATAGCAACAAATCGTTACAACAATTTGCTCGCTGGCGCAAAAGTGAAGCAGTAGCAATGATTGCCTCGATGGAGGCGATAAAACAAGCCTTTACCCCTCAGCAAAGCGCGATTAAATTACTTCGTGGCTTGGGTATGTCGTTACTCGATAATATTAAACCGGCAAAAGCATTAATGATTAATCAAGCCTTGGGTTTTAAAGATGATTTACCCCAATTAGCTACCGCACTTTCACAGCAAGTGCCGCAAAAACTATCAGTACAAGTTTCACCACAAGTTCCACAAAAAACGCTACAACAATCATCGGACTCACTACAACAAGTACCGCAACAAGTACCACAACAAAAAAATAGCTCATAGCGTCACACTTATCGCGTTATTTTATTGACTATTTAGTCAAGAAAAACGCTATTTTACTCAATCAGCCAATAACAAATGGGCCGTTTGAGTAAAATAGTACTTTTATTCTTTTCAGCAATATAAAATTTAAGTTTGCTACAAGCTAACTTTTCATACGCTCAAGGAATTATATTTTCAAAAAAGGCCTTTTTGGAAATATAATTTTAAATAGTTTCTTTAGTCGGTTTTAAATTTCAAATATGCTTTATTATCTGTTGAATCAACAGTTACTCAGGGCTATAATCATCCGTACTTTTTATAAATCTTCCGTCTTTATCCTAGGTTTAATCGTGATGCTTATTTTAAGCACTGACAAACTTAGATAAAACAACTAACGTGAGTGAAACGTACGATGACAAATAAAACAGTATTACATGCTAAGCACTTAGAAGCTGGCGCTAAAATGGTTGATTTTTATGGTTGGGAAATGCCGATCAACTACGGTTCTCAAATTGAAGAACATCATGCGGTGCGCAAAGACGCTGGTATGTTCGATGTTTCACACATGACTATTGTTGATGTTCAAGGTGTTGATGCACAGGCGTTTTTACGTCGTTTAGTGATTAACGACGTAGCTAAATTAGATGTTGTCGGTAAAGCACTTTACACAGGTATGTGTAACCTTGAAGGTGGCGTTATCGATGACTTAATCGTTTATTTTTTCAGTAACACCGATTACCGCCTAGTCGTTAACTCAGCGACTCGCGTAAAAGACTTAGCTTGGATCAACGAGCAAGCATCAGCATTTGACGTAGCAATAACTGAACGTCCAGAATTTGCCATGATCGCCGTGCAAGGCCCACAAGCTAAAGCTAAAGTAGCCACTCTATTAGACGCTGAGCAAACGGCTGCTGTTGAAGGCATGAAGCCATTTTTCTCGGCACAAGCCGGCGACTTATTTATTGCCACAACTGGTTACACCGGTGAAAACGGTTATGAAATAGCCTTACCTGCTGACCAAGCTGCCGACCTATGGCAACAATTGCTTGATGTTGGTGTTAAGCCTTGCGGCTTAGGTGCTCGCGATACTTTACGTTTAGAAGCCGGCATGAACCTTTATGGTTTAGACATGGATGAAAGCGTTTCGCCATTAGCCGCTAATATGGCATGGACGATTAGCTGGGAACCTGAAGATCGTAACTTTAACGGTCGTGAAGTATTAGCGGCGCAACGTGCTGCAGGCGACCAACCTAAACTCGTTGGTTTAGTGCTTGAAGAAAAAGGCGTATTGCGCAGTGGCCTTAAAGTGATCACTGAAGCAGGCGAAGGCGTTATTACTTCAGGGACATTTTCTCCAACTTTAGGTTACAGTATCGCAATGGCTCGTTTACCACGTAGTGTAGCGCTAGGTAGCACAGTAGAAGTTGAAATGCGTAAAAAGCTAGTTAAGGTTCAAGTAATTAAGCCAAGTTTTGTGCGTAATGGCAAAAAAGCTTTTTAACTACTTAGGGGCAGGTCAACGCTCATTAGTGAGCGGTAAAACCTAGTCAAAAAATGCTAAAAATTTAAGCTATAGTATGGGATGATTAATGTAGGCAAGCTTCATACTATAGTCGTTAGTACCAATTAGTTAATCTGCTTGGTATATCCAATTTAAAAATAAAGATTAGGACAAAATCAATGAGCAACATTCCTTCAGAATTAAAATATTTAACATCACACGAATGGGTACGCAACGATGGCAACGGTGTTGTTACTGTTGGTATTACTGAGCACGCACAAGGCCTTTTAGGTGACATGGTATTTGTTGAGTTACCTGAAGTGGGCGACACAGTGAGTGCGGGCGACGATGTTGCTGTAGCAGAATCGGTAAAAGCTGCATCAGACATTTACGCACCGATGAGCGGTGAAGTCATTGAAGTGAATGAAAACCTTGAAGACTCACCTGAGTTAGTTAACTCAGAGGCCTTCGTTGGCGGTTGGTTATTTAAATTAAAAATTGCAGATGAAAGTGAGTTCGACAACTTACTTGATGCTGAAGGTTATGCAAACTCAATCGACGAAGATTAAATTTTAGGCATATTATGCTGCGATACACCTTGTTTTTGTTATTTTTTGTGATCATTTAGTCGACTAAATTCGTACAACTCATAACATCAATCGTGTTGCTTATATTAAAGTAACTACTGAACTCAAACACTTAACCTAAGTGCAAAGTTTAAGTACTAGGTTTAAGTACTAGATTAAGTTTGCAGCCATTTATTTGTGCCTAAAAGCCGATTGTTATCAAAAACGATATTTAAGCCCTTAACTCGATCTAATAGTTCAGGGCTTTCTTTTTATTAAATATTATTAACTTTATAGTGAAGCTGTTTTATGACTACTCAATATAATGACTCTTTATCTTTGACTGAATTAGAGCAAAGACAAAATTTTATTCGACGTCACATTGGTCCAAGTGATGAGCAAACACAAGCCATGTTGAAAGATATCGGTGCAGAATCTGTCGATGCCCTTATCGATGAAATTGTACCTAATGATATTCGCTTAGCTGATTTACCTGCTATCGAAGAAAGCAAAACTGAAGTACAAGCTTTAGCCGACTTGAAAGCGGTAGCAAGTTTGAACAAAGTAAACGAGACATATATTGGTTTAGGTTACTACGGCACACTAACGCCTAACGTTATTTTACGTAACGTGTTAGAAAATCCAGGCTGGTACACGGCATATACGCCATACCAACCAGAAATTGCTCAAGGTCGTTTAGAGTCGTTATTAAACTTCCAACAAATGTGTATCGACCTGACCGGTTTAGAGCTAGCGTCGGCGTCACTACTTGATGAAGGCACTGCCGCAGCTGAAGCCATGGCATTAGCTAAACGGGTATCAAAAAACAAGAAATCAAACTTGTTCTTTATCTCAAGTGACGTTTATCCACAAACTATCGACTTAGTTAAACAACGTGCTGAAATGTTTGGTTTCGACATCCTTGTAGCTCCGGCTGCAGAAGTTGTTGAACACGACGTATTTGGCGCCTTATTACAGTACCCAAGTGCCACAGGTGAAATCACTGACATCAGCGATTTAATTGCCAAAGTACATGAGAAAAAAGGCATTGTTGCCGTTGCGGCCGACATCATGAGCTTAGTGCTATTAAAAGCACCAGGCGAATTAGGGGCTGATGCCGTTATTGGTTCAACTCAACGCTTTGGTGTGCCCATGGGTTACGGCGGACCACACGCGGCATTTTTCACGACCTCTGAAAAATACAAACGTTCATTACCAGGTCGTATTATTGGTGTATCAAAAGATACACGCGATAACCCAGCACTGCGTATGGCCATGCAAACACGCGAGCAACACATTCGCCGCGAAAAAGCCAACTCAAACATTTGTACCGCACAAGTATTATTAGCCAACATGGCGGCGTTTTACGCTGTTTACCATGGCCCTAAAGGTTTAAAAACTATCGCACAACGCATTCACCGTTTTGCTGATATTTTATGTTTAGGTACGGCATCAAATGGCTTACCAGCACTTCATCAGCACTATTTTGACACCTTAACTTTTAACGTCAGCAATAAAGATGAAATTGTTGCTCGTGCATTAGCTAATGGCGCTAACTTCCGCACTGATGTTGACGGTCAAATTAGTATTTCATTAGATGAAACAACTACCCGTGAAAACGTGCAAACCTTGTTTGATATTTTATTAGGTGCAGATCACGGCCTAGACGTAGCAGTACTTGACCAGCAAATTATCGCTGCAGGGCAGTCGTCAATTCCAGAGGCCTTACAACGTGAGTCTGCGATTCTAACGCACCCAGTATTTAACTCGTATCACAGTGAAACTGAGATGCTACGTTACATCAAAAAATTAGAAAACAAAGATTTAGCGCTTAATCATTCCATGATTTCATTGGGCTCTTGTACCATGAAATTAAATGCGACAGCGCAAATGATCCCAGTATCATGGCCTGAATTCGCTAACATGCATCCTTTTGCCCCTGTTGATCAAGCGCAAGGTTATAAGCACATGATTGACGAACTAGCCAAATGGTTAGTTGAGTTAACCGGCTACGACAAAATGTCAATGCAACCTAACTCCGGCGCACAAGGTGAATATGCTGGCTTAATTGCCATTCACAAGTACCACGAAAGCCGTGGTGATGCGCATCGTAACATTTGTTTAATTCCATCTTCAGCACACGGTACTAACCCTGCATCAGCGCAAATGGTAGGTATGAAAGTGGTAGTGGTTGCTTGTGATAAAGCCGGTAACGTTGATATGGCCGACTTAAAAGCGAAAGCAAGTGAGTTAGCTGACAGCCTGTCTTGTATCATGATTACTTACCCGTCTACGCACGGTGTATATGAAACCACCATTGCAGAAATTTGTAACATAGTGCATGAGCACGGCGGTCAAGTTTATCTTGATGGCGCAAACATGAATGCCCAAGTGGGTTTAACATCACCGGGTTTCATTGGTGCTGACGTTTCACACTTAAACTTACATAAAACCTTTTCTATTCCACACGGTGGTGGCGGTCCAGGTATGGGTCCTATCGGCGTTAAAGCGCACTTAACACCATTTTTGCCCGACCATGCATTAATTAATGTTGATGAAGAAACTAAAGGTAACGGCGCGGTATCAGCAGCACCTTATGGTAGTGCCGGTATTTTATGTATCTCATACCTTTACTGTGCCTTACTGGGTAAAAAAGGTGTTACCGATGCCACTAAATACGCGATTACTAATGCTAACTACGTAGCAACAAAACTTAGCCCACATTTCCCACTGTTATACGCAGGGAAAAATGGCCGTGTTGCCCACGAATGTATCATTGATTTACGCCCACTTAAGGCAGAATCAGGTGTTACTGAAGTCGATATCGCCAAGCGCTTAATCGATTACGGTTTTCATGCGCCAACCATGTCGTTTCCAGTAGCGGGTACCTTTATGATTGAGCCCACTGAATCTGAGTCAAAAGTGGAACTTGATCGCTTCATCGAAGCTATGATTTCTATTCACGGCGAAGTGCGTAAAGTTACCTCAGGCGAGTGGACAAGTGAAGACAACCCATTACATCATGCACCACACACACTAGCGGATATTACCTCACCTTGGGATCGTGCTTACACGATTCAAGAAGCGGTATTCCCAGTGCCTGCGGCTGCAGCGAATAAATTCTGGCCAACGGTTAACCGTATAGATGATGTTTATGGCGACAGAAATTTAATTTGTAGTTGTCCTCCGGTTTCTAGTTATCAAGACTAACCAATTGTTTGTCATCTGTTAATTAAGTTTGTGAATGTTTAATTAAGTTTGAAAAATTAATTAAGTTTGTGAAACATAAAAGGCGAATCAGAAATGATTCGCCTTTTATGTTTTTATAAATACCGATTATCGAAAAAGTTCGCACATATAGTGTGTCTATTGTCAGTAAGGAATTTAAATTGTTCTGTATTTCGAGTCATTTCTTTATATGCAGGCACGATAGTATGATCCAAAACGTCTTCTCCGCCTACATTGGAGACGTTAGCACATTAATCCTAACGTCCGCTTGAAGCTCATAGCTGTCGTTTGACCTTCCATTAATTGGAATTAACTCTGAGCTAAAATCATACATTTTGTTTAATTAAAACTGCCAATAATAATCATTATTTCTTTGCTCTGTTTATCCTATTAAGTGTCAATCGTCAAAGATTGTCTTACCCTGTCCAATATTATTTCACAGGTTTTATCACCTGACATTCTATAAGAGCTTGTTATTATATAGTTTGAGTCTTTTGATGTGGTTTGGAGTGTTTCTACGTGCCAACTGATAGGGTCATTTTCTCTTATTGAATCTCTGATATATGGTAAAACTAAATACCTTCTGCCATTTAGTGTTTTAGTATATGTGTTTTCAACTGATGTGAAACATAAAAAACTGTTAAAAAATTCGTTAACCTTTGTGTGAAATCCATTTGTTTTTCCTTGCTGTGTGCGGTTGGTCTTATTATCACTTGGTGGTATGACGAGTTTACTTTATGTATATTATTTCTGTCTATTTATTATTGATTTAAACGTAAATCATCTCCTTGAATATTTTGTAGGAATTGCGAAATATCCAAATATGAAGCTCTTCCAATATGATTTATATACTCATCATACTTTTGTGCCGTAATTGAACTTTTGTTAAGTTATGTAGTAAAGTTACTGAATCGAAAGGGTGCATTCCTCTTTTTTCATCAGTTTATTAAAATTTTATAATACCTAACGTGATTTTCCACATTATATTGATTATTTAATCATTAGCGACCGAGATATAAAATGAAAAAAATAGCATTATTAATAACCTCTTCACTTGTTTTTTTGTCTGCATGTGTTTTTGCATCAACTAAATATTATTCAACAAATGAACTCATCCAGTTAGCAGGGCAAGGTGATGCAAAAGCTCAGTTTGAACTGAGTAACCGCTATTGGATTGGCTCTGGTGTTGAGCGTGACTTAAGTAAAAGAATGAAGTTATTAAAGCAGGCTGCATCTGGTGAACACATCGAAGCGATGTATATATATGGAACAATGGTAGAAAACCCAATCGAAGGTCTAAAATATATTAAAATGGCAGCTAATTCTAATTTTGTTCAAGCTGAGTTATTTTTAGGAGAGCATTTCCTTACAACAAACAGTAGCTATGTGGACTATGACATAAACAAGGCTATTAGTTGGCTAGAAAAAGCGTCAAGCAATAGTGGGAAATACGCAGGTGTTGCTGCTTATCGCCTCCATCTTCTGTACATTAGAGATAGATATTCTGCCAATATTGAGATAGCAGAGCAATGGCTAGCCAAGGCATTATCAAAGCATGTTCCAAAAAGCGATTATGAGTTGATAAGCGAAATCTCTTATGGCGAAGACAACATACAAAACCTTTTTTTCATGATATTTGCTGCGAAAAAAGGGTTGGTTGATGCTCAGCGAGAATATGGTAAGGATTATCTTTATGGTGTTAATTACTATAAAGATAACAAAGACCTGAGACCATTCCAGGCTAAATTAGAGAAAGATGGAAAAAAAGCAAAGAAGTGGTTGAGCCTAGCTGCTTCGAAGGGAGATGCCAATGCACTTTATAGTTTGGGTTTTATGTATAAGCATGGTGTGTACCATATTGAAAATAAAAAAGCAGTTTGGCATATAAAACCTGATCACATCAGCTCTGCTACTAGCTATCGAAAAGCTGCACAAGGAGGCCTATCAGAAGCACAAGAAATAGTCGATAGTTTTGGAACTAAAACCGTTGAAGGTTGGAATAAAAAGTATAGTCCTAATTCTGCATTAACTCACCATATTAGTAATATATATGAAGATACATATTTTAGAGCAAAAGTTGGCTATTTATCAGATAATAAAAAGCATATTTATTTTAAAATATACGGTACAAAAGTTGATTGTGACAAAGGTGAGTTTTCTACTTGGGATAATGACAGTGTTTGGCAATTTAATAATCAGGGGGTTTTAATGACTATTATGTGCGATATTAATGCAGATGGAGATGGTTCGATATTCACATACCCTGCTTCCAAAAAAGGGGAGCAATTTGTTATAAACCTGTTTCAACGTGAATCAAATAACATTTCAATAGAGCGCGAAGGTTTCGATTTTAAAATGTCACCTAAAGGCTTTACTAAGGTTTGGGGTAACTCTAGTGGGGATGTATTATAGAGAGGATGCTGGATTCAGAGCAATAGAAAAATCACACGGTTGGTTTTGTTTAATGTAGCCAATAATTTTTCTCCAATTAAAACTTGGTTATATGTTCAGGATAAAATATGAGCCTTGATAAAGAATTTGATGATCTCCAACAGCTCTTTGCTCAGAAAGATCTATTAACTGAGCCAATACGCTCAGCAGGAAGTGGCTTCATGGAGATTCTCTTGTTAAAGAGAAAAAATATGAAAATAAAAATTTACCAAGAAAAAGGTCACCAATTACCACATATTCATATCGACTATGGCAAAAAACGTCACACTGCCAGCTATTCCATAGATTCAGGACAGAGAATTAAGGGAGAATTATCGAAAAAATACGATAGTGATGTTTCAAATTGGCTAAAGCGAAATCGAAAAAAGGTGCTCGAAGTATGGGATTCTTTGCAAGTCGGCATGTCACATGAGCACTTGTTGTCAGAGTTATCAGATTGAAGTGTAGAAAATATGATGATGGTTAAATATGCAGCAATTAGAACTTTTAATCTAAAAGTCTGCGTATAAACTGCCTGAAACAAAATCAATTGCTTTTCTGTAACATTTAAAGAGGTAAAATTTAAGGTTCGTTAGAATAACTATGTATTTTGTCTAAATTGATGCAGCTTTGAATTAAAGCATCTTTGACCGCTTTGTTGCCAGTTACGGTTCGTTCAATCTGGATGGGAGTGTATGACTCCTGCAAGCTCCAAGCGGTCATTTCATATAGTTAATCTGATGACTACTTTATAGAATATCTGTTATTTTTTAAGCGACAACGCTGTATGTAATTGAGTGGCACAGTCACACGTTACTTTCGAATAAAACTCCTCTAATAAAGATAATTAAAGCACTATTGATTGAATAGTATACAATTCATGTTATACCTTTAAGATCAAAATAATAATTCGATTTCACATGGAGGTTAGATAATGAATAAGCCAATGGTCCTAGTAATACACGGAATGGGTACACATAAATCGGGCGAAACAAAAAAGGAAATTGCTGACGGGTTCAATCAAGCCGCAGCTAATTTCGGTCTCACCAACTTTGATATCAATGAAAAAGTTGAATTCTTCCAATTTAATTACTCTGACTTTTTAGATGAAATACGGCTTAAAGATGCCGCAAAAGCAGGTGAATTAGTCAAACATATAGGTCTACTACAAGGTCATGGGTTAGGTGAAAAATCAGCAGCTAAACTGACGGAATTCTTTGCTGATTTTGATGAAAACAAAATATTTTACACGCATTGGATGGATGTTGTGTATTACGGTCTCATGTTTTGGGGAGAGAAAATTCGCGTTGACCTTGCTAAAAAAATAAATGATTTAATGATTGAACGCGAATTGGGAAATAGAAAACTCCATATCATATGCCATAGTTTAGGTACCGCAGTATTGCACGACACGCTAGCAAAACTGTTTAGAAAAGATGCTGATATAACGTCAGAAATCCCTCAATTAGATATTGACCGTTTCCAAATAGACTCGCTATGGACCGTTGCGAATGTTAGCCGGTTACTTAATGTTTTAAACGATATTGCGGACCCAAATCACTCAATAGTGTCATCTGACAATAATGGGTGTGCCAAATTACTATTCAATGTACGCAACGAATTTGACCCCTTCACTTGGTTTAAACGTTATGACCGTCCTATTGAGCACGGAGGTAGGCATATCATTGTTAAAACCGTACGCAAGGTTAATACACACGACTTGAAAGAATATGTTAAAGCACCAGCGGTAGCGGAAGCTTTTTTCTCAAACGTATTAGGGATTATCGTAACTGAAGACGAATATAATCAAGGGATCGCTAAGTACAAACTCACTAGCTTAAACTACAGTTACGACGCGCTAAACAATAAATTTCACGATCTGAAAGAAGAACCCAGTCACACCGGTAAAATAGAGTTACTAATTGATTTAATAAAAGCCGTCGACGAATTTAAAGAACGAATTGACGTCATGATAGAGCAAGACTAAATATTCAAGGAGGATATATGATGAACATTAAGTTAATCGTTACATTCGTTGCCGTAACATTTACACCATTTTTATTTGCCCAAGACAACGAACAGAAAATAAGCTGTGACTACCCCGATAATTTCCTAGATGGCTTTTCAACAAAACATAAAGAACTTCAAAATTTGGCATTAGAAGTCGGCCCTAAGCTTTGTTCAAACTTGTTACTCATCACTGACGAGGAAGTTGAGTCATTTGAGAGCACATTATTCCAATACGCTGAAATGGCAAAACGAGCTGTACAAGACGTCTACCCGGAAGACATATTTCCTGGTGTGAGGAAAATCACAGAAACATGGGAGATTCAGCTAAAAAAATACAAACATAATTTTGATTACATAAATCCCATTAGTATAGATCCAGAAACTAAGGGAATGGATCAAGGAAAAGACCGATTTAAAATGAGGTTTAAATTACAACGTGATTTTGAAGCAAATCTGCTGTTCACTATTCATGATGAGCATAATAATCGATGTCGACAAACATCATTTGGCTTAGACTGTTACAATGCAGCCGAGAACCTTAAATCTGCGATGAAACCAGCATTCAGTCTCGTTAATAACGCAATTTTGAATAATAATGACAAGCGCCTGAGTGGACTTAAAAGTGACTGGGAGGAATTCATTAAAGTTGCACGTTATCAATCCCCCCTTGATGTGTGGTTTACCACAACACTCCAAAAAAACAAATTTAGTGGTATTGATTTAGTCGGTCCTCCTAATTGGCAGGCATTCCTTTTACGACCAAGTATTGTCTACGAAAATATACATGAGTTAGAAAAAGGGAATAGGGATGATGTAAGTATTGCTATTGAATGGATAGGCTTTAATTGGTGGAAAGAAGGGATTGGTTTTTCGTTGACGAGTATATATCACGATAGACCCGAAACCGATGCGCTTGGCTATGGCATTACTCTTCATATAAAAAATAAATATAGCTTCGGATACGTACACAGAAGTGATAATAACGGCAGTATTTTCTTTAACATCGATTTACTAGAATTCTTTGGTGAGAACAAAGCTGTGTATAAGAAATATAAAGAGTATTTATAGCCAAATGGACCACCATAGAAAAAGGAGATGTAATTGAACAAGACATTAAGTATCTTACTTACTTTGCTAGTAAGCCTCCAAGCAAACGCACACTGTGTGAAATCAACTTCCACCAATATTGCCTATTGTGAATATGAACGCTTCAGCATTTGGGTTTCTTGTCAGCAAAAAGCAGCATTACTGTCAATGGCGCAAATTGATATTGATAATGGTAAAGAGGACACTTCAAGTAGAAAATACTATTTAGATGAGTCAGCATCAAAACTTGATTGCCAACAGACTTCAGATAAGACTTATGCTTCTCAAAAAAAGGGGTTTGACGTAGGACATTTAATAGCCATCGACCATTTTGATGACAACAAAATACAAGCACTGCAAACCAATACCATGGTTAATATGGTCCCACAGGCTGAATCCTTTAATAGAAACGGTGCATGGAAAAAGACAGAATCGTTGACGGAGTGCTACAGGGATGATGTTGAACTGACGCCACTTACCGTTTTGGCAGGGGTGATTTTTGGCAATGACCCAAGCAATGATTTTTACTCCCAAAGCCATGGATTACCGGAAACACCTGACTATCTTTGGAAGCTCATTTACTCAGCAACTAGCAAGAGCTATGACTTATGGGTGATGAAGAATTCGAATGAGTCTAAGACGTCTACATTGCCCATGTCCAGACGTACTATTTCTTCGCTTATTACCCTTCTCGAGGGAGAGAATGAACAACATTATATACCCGTCATTGCGGAACTGTTGAAAATAAGCGTTAAAAATCCTGAACAAATCGAGTTAAAAAACAACCCCAAATGTAGGGGGAGAATTGGATAAAAATATTACAGGAGATGATGATGATTACTAAAGAAGAACTAATTAATCAAATGACAATAAATACCAGGAAAGGTTATCTTTATAGTATTTTGAAACTATCTTGTGTGTTTTTCTTGATTGCATTAATAGCTAGTCACTACGGTTTTACTACACTAACGACAGATTTAACCACTGTATCGGATAATACATTTTTAGCTCAAGTTACCTTTATTGGTTTTGTCATTGCGATAAATGAACGAATTATTGAAGCCTTCAAACGAACATTTCGTCGTCGCACATCTGAAGAATATTCGAATGAATTCATATCGGCTAAAGAAGCACTAGCAAAAGATCCCAATAATGTTGAATTAGCTAGCACTGCTAAATTGTGGCGGAGCATTGTAAATGACTATTCATCGGAGACAGGCAGAATGTGCCTTATTGCATCACTAACCGTAGGATGTATTTTAGCTTCTATTGGTGCAGTTCGTATATTGGGAGGACTAGAAAATCCACCGCAATTTAGTAGCCAAGCACACGTCATGTTTTTTGACGCTGTAGATGTAGTACTGACCGGTTGGGTAATTTCAGGAGGATCTGAAGGTTGGACAAATTTTTTGTCTAATGCTCAAAAATTATTCCCTCAAAATAAGGGGTGATAAATCATGTAATTCAATCAAAATTTAACCGAATTATGTTCTATTAGTAAAAGTATTTACTCAGGAGTCCCCTGACTTTGTCCAAGTGAAGCCGAAGATAATTCTATTGATGTGCATCTATACTTTATTACGCAGTCGAAATTTATTGTCTATTTAGAAGGGGGTTATACCAATGCACATGATAATTCTACTAGTCACTAATTCTGACGATTGAAAGATATGAACTATTTATTGCCATAAAATTAGCTAATTTTAAGTTCTTAACTAAAATCTAGGACATAAACTTAATAACAAGGACGTATTATGGCTTTTAGTTCATAAATTGTAGGCTACATGATTGGTGATGTTAAAACCGATTCATTCACCGTTTGGGTTGGAATTGAAGCTAAATATAAAGAAGATAAACTACCTTCTGAATCTCTCGATTTGTATCCCACAACAGCACAAGTTACTTATTTTCCTGTAGATGATCCTACAAACATAAATTCCATTCCTTATCCTTTACCGCTTCAAGTGGTGCGATGTGGGGAAGGAGAGCACAAAAATTTAGCTTATGAAGGCACACGATTACCTTTAGTTGGGCTGGAACCGGACACTCAATATAGTTAAAAAATTAATATTTCTGGAACTAAAGATGAAAAATTTGGGATCACAGAACCTTTCACTGTATCGGGTCTGTGTTTAAGACAGCACCTAGTCAACCTAAATTATTTAAAGTCATGTTTTCTTCATGCCAAAAAGCATTATCTGGTGCTGGTAAAGATGATGTCCAAAATGCATGGGGGATTGCTTATAATAATGGCAAACCCATTTGTGATATAAACGTTTTATTAGGTGATACGCACTAAGCGAATAGTCATGAGCGAAACCAAAAGTGGTTATATTCTATAGCGCAGTTCGAAATTGAAAATCATCAAAAACTTATTGCGAATGTACCAACTTACGCACCGCTTATGATGACCATGATTTTTTGGATGATGACATGGGTGGAGATACTGAAATGGGCAATGAAAAATGAGTTGGAAATTTTTTTTGTATATAGCTATTAATTATCAAGTTCTTAGTTGTAGTGCTGAATTTCCCTATTTAATTGAAAATAGCTCCCTTGGATAATACGAAATAATCTTTCTTTGGCACTTTGGGACGAAAGATCCTTAGAACTAATGCTCTAATTCATCAGGTTTTTTAAAAAGTTCAATGACCGCTTTGGTGGCTCAGGAGCCAGTCAGGATGATGTTCAATCAAGTTTAGAGTGTATGACTCCTGCAAGCTCATAGCTGTCAGTGATAGTTCCTCTCAGAATGTTAACGGGATTTCCGAGGCGCTAAGGACTACTTTTACAGAGAGCGAAGTTCAAACATCAATCGTTCATCAAATACTAAATTCATTGAAGTATGTCGCCTCTAAAAAGCAACACTGTTAAATATTGATTTTAAACATAGTCATACCTTGAGATGGTATTATCATAAGCATATAAAATACCTTATGAATAAATTTAGGAAGGATTCTTTTGTCAAAAAATAAAATATCAGACTTTGTTACTTATTGTGAGAATGAACTAGGTAAAGAAACGTGGATTCCTCTATTTAGAAACCTCGATTCTGATGATAAAACGGTTGATGGTTCGCAATACTCTTGTTTATCTCCAATAGTCGGAAGGGAAGTTTATATGGACTCTTACGGGTGGGATTTATCATACGGTAGCGGTTGTCCTTCAATAATAACGTGTGGTGATGATGTAAGTTATGAAGAACATACATCTGAATTTTTACCGTTGGTTTATGTTCGAGACTTTATAGGAAGAAATGAAAAGTGTAATGAACTTCTTCAAGAATTAGTATTGTACTTGAGATTGTACAATGACGCTAAAAACTCTAAATATGTGATTGATGATGATAATGGAAAAGAGATTGAAGTAATTCGATATTCAAAAAAAGAAATTGTAATTAGAGCTTCATTCTTAAAAGCATTCATGGCAGCAAAACAAATGAATTTACTTTTGTTTTTTGAAAGCACTTTTCATTTTAACGAAAATTTTGATAACGAAGAGATAATTAAAAAAGACAGTATTAGATACGATAAATATTCCAATGACTCATATGTAAAAGGTTATAAGAACTTTACAAGAGTGGTAGGTAAAAAATTAATAGAGTGCCTAGGTTTAACAGAGCAAAATGCATCACCTGTTAGTTTAGAAGAAGACTATGAAGAATTTATCATTGAAGGAGATGAGCACGATTCAAAATCTCATTCGTGTGATCCATCTATTCTAGCTGATTATTTTGGTGGTAATCCCGATTCGCCACACTATTTAACTCAAGTCTTTTTTAGTAAAGATGTTCTACAAAGATACTTTAATGCATCTACAGAATATGAAGTTTCAGATAGCATGATTTATAAAATTGGATATTGGCAGTTAAGAATTGATAATAATTCAAAAGATCATGTTTGTGTCTTTTTAGGTGATTTAGGAAAGGACTTACCCCATTCGGAACAAAAATATTGGAAATGCTTCAATATTGGGGCAGAAGATAAAAAGATGAGCAAAACATACTTTGAAAGGAGTATGTTAGGGCAATGGTCAAATCCTGAAAGCCCCGACTTAATCTTTAAGGGCGTGTTTGAAAGGTTTCAAAATGAATGGTTTGAAAAATTCGGTTGGTATTTATTCTTACCTTTAACGGACTCTGATAAACATTGTTTTAATACATTACATTGCTTAACCAAAAGTGAACAATCTGAATTTGATTCACAAGTTTTATCACTTGTTAAAATAACAATCGACTCGATAAATGTGAAAGGTATAAAAGCGGTTATGCCTAGTGATGAAACGAAATCTATGAAGTTGTTTTCTGCATTTATTAAAACAAAAAAGATAGATTTTGATGCTGCTAGGTTCTTGGGTGGGCTTCAAGGGGTTCGTTCTTCGGGAGTAGCACATAGACGAGGTAAAACGTATGAAAAGACTATTAATCGCCTTGAGATTGACGATAACGACCTAATAACTGCATTCGATAAGATTTTAGATCAAATGACAGAGCTTATTGACTCTCTTACAAAGATATTAGAATAATAATTAATGTAAAATATGATGGTGTCCATGAATTTAAATTGAATCGGAACTAATACAAGCTGTCTTTTTTTGACAGCTTGACTTTAAACCCCTATGACCGCTTTGGTGGCTCAACGGACTATTTATTAAGAAAATTCATGCCTTAATTAGGTCTTCTTTGTGGCTTGAGCTCAAATGGTCAACACAACGCTATCCTTAAAGTAAAGGAGCGTAGCCATGAAAAGAAGGCCTCGTATAATTTATACAGCTCAATAAAGAGCATAAATGTGGGAAAGCTCTCAAAAAGGTAGTTTGCTTAATAATATCTCTAGATTACTCGAACGGCACCATTCATCTGTATCTTGAATTATTGGATAGTATGGAAGTATCTGACCTAATGAGAAACTAAGGGCAATAAAGTTACTTACTGTAAGCACGTATCTATTTGAGTTATAGGCAAGCTTTAGCAAATTTAATTACCATTTATAAGCCAAAGAGGGCCTTGGGTTATCTAGCTACAATATTGTAGTCTAATTTTATCGTAACTCACTTGTTCTTTGTTGCTCAATTCTAAGTTGTATGTCTTATAAACTCTGATAAAACGAGATATATACTGACACTGATTCGCTGGTGGTAGCCACGCATTTAATCCCTTAGCTACCTTTTGTCTATTCAACCTAGCTTCTACACTCAATAGGTTTGCTGGATCATTTGCAAACTTCACTCGCTTGGCTTTAGTCCAATGATTCGCACCGTGAATCCATGCCCACTTGAGCGGTACAACATGGTCAATGTCTATCTCTGAGGCCGAATATATAGTCTCCCCTGAGAATGGTGAAATCCATTTTCCGGAGATGACCATGCATTTTTTTTCTGTTTTAAACTGAATAGGGGACAAGGAATAAGTGATAAGTGTTTCCATTCTGGAATCTTGACAGTCTTTGTTGCTGTCAGCCCAACCATGACCAAACATCTTTCGTGAATAGTTTGATGATTTTTGTTTTGATACTGAAGATGAGGATGAACCTTTGGGAAGTCGGCCACCAGCATCTATACATGACGCTAAACTATCAAATGAAGTGAAGTTTTTAGTGCGTTCATAATACGGACTAGTTGACTCGTGGCAAATACCGGAGTTTGATTTTTTTATTGTGTTAGCGTTGGCTAAAGGTGTCAGTAAAATAAGGTTGAGCAGTATGCAAGGGAATAATAAACTTTTGAATGTCATGTATAAGTACCGAATAAATGTTTGGTTTAGTAGTAACTTTAGGAATATATCTTTGGCTTTTAAGCCTTCTCAGTTATGGAGGACTGGCGACGTTATTAAGAAGTTCATAGAAGGTCACATTGAAAACCCACAGTGATTAAGACCAACCTAGTAATACTCAACTTACCTTAATAGTATTTAGCATCAAAGCATTAAGTTTAATTCATTACCAATATTTTATGCGCCATTGGTTCTAGTTATACCTAATTGATGATCGCACTTCATAATATACCCAAAACCAACTATACTGTATTTATGTACAGTGTAATTGGTTTTTTTATGAAAGTAATACCCGTTTATATTGAAGCAGGCATATCCGGCTTTGAATCACCGGCAGCAGAATATCAAGAACTAAATCTCTCATTAGAGGAGTTACTTCTTCAGCACCCTAATGCGACTTTCTTTGGTCTCGCTAATGGACGGTCAATGGAAGGCAGAGGGATTTTTAATGGCGATGTACTTGTTGTTGATAGGGTGGAGCATATTAGTAATGGCTCTGTAATTGTAGCAAATTTTAATGGCTGCTTTGTGTGCAAAATAATTGATACCGATAATGCATTGTTGTTATCTGCCTCTGACGAACACAAGCCCATTAAAATAAGCGAAAGCGATGACTTTCAAATAGAAGGAGTAGTAAATGTATCCTTCAGGTTGCACAAAAAACTCCCCGTACTGCTGTCATGTTTGGGTTAGTTGATGCTGTTTCTTTCTATGCACGTGCAGAGAAGGTTTTTGACCCAAGCATTAGGCATAAACCTGTTGTCGTTTTAACGAACAACGACGGCTGTATATGTGCTGTCTGCCCTATCGCTAGGCAGCTAGGAGTACCTAAATTTGTCCCTTATTTTAAGGTTAAGTCTTTTCTAGCAAAGCACGGTGTCGTTGTTCGTTCTTCAAACTATGAACTGTATGCAGACCTAAGTGAAAGAATGATGAATGTTATTGCGCGTTACTCAGATAACCATTATGTCTATTCTATTGATGAATCGTTCTTACATTTCAAAAACTTTAGCTGTGTTGATAACTGGCACGAATACGGCCATGTAATACGCAAGGCGGTGTGGCGAGAAACACGTTTACCCGTTGGTGTTGGCTTCGGCGCGACCTTAACATTAGCCAAAGCCGCGAACCATGCATCGAAGAAGTTATCAGGTTTTGATGGTGTCGCTGTGATAGATGATAAAGCCTCTCGTAAAGAAATCCTCTCTAGAATGTCACTGACCGAAGTGTGGGGTATTGGCAATAAGCTGGGCAAACGACTAAGTATATTAGGGCTTAAAAATGGATGGGATTTAGCTAATCAATCACCTAAAGCAATGCGAAGTCAGTTCGGTGTCGTCGTTGAGCGAACTGTAAATGAACTGAATGGCATGCAGTGCTTAAATTGGGATGAAATAGGGCAAGACAAACAGCAGATATTTTCTACACGTAGCTTTGGTCAGCGAGTAACTGACCCTCGTGCGCTTAAAGCTGCACTATCAAGTCACGCCAGTCTTATTGGGGCAAAAGTTAGAAGACAAGGCTCTTTGATTAAACGATTAGTTATTTTTGCATCAAGCTCGCCACATGATGACAGTTACTATAAAAAATCTGTTATTTATGAATTCCCCATTGCGACTGATAATACCTTAAAGCTAGTAGGTGCTATTTCTTACGTATTTGATAGTATTTATAGTAAAGGTGTTAGCTTTTATCGCTGCGGAGTAGGTGGCGTTGAACTAGAGAATAGTCAATTTCAGCAACAAGATATGTTTAGTCTTAGTGTGAATAACCCGCCTTTAATGAAATGTTATGACCAAATAAATCATCGCTATGGTAGAGGCGCAGTTGAAGTCGCTGTCGCTGAAAAAAACGAAAAGTGGGCAATGAGACGAAACTTCTTATCACCTCGCTCTACGAGTAACTGGTCAGAAATACCTAAGATAAACTGTTGAGGTTAATATGTGTGGTCGATTTAGCGTAAACAAAGTAATTTCACCTATAGTGAGTGAGCTGTTTAATACGCCTTTCAATACAAAAACGAATGCCCGTATTTATTACGAAGAAGATAAATACTCTTGGTTCAATCTTCGCCTCAAGACCTTGAACCATTACTTCAGCATGTGAATAATGAAATGATTAATGTTGAACGCAGTAATTAAGTTTATGGTTAACTAAGCCGCATTCCTGACATTCCAGCTAAAAATCTTGCCATATATTTTCTAATGAATTAACTACTAGCGTAAACGCTGTAATACCCTTTTATATGGAAGTCAGTATGATTTTTAGAGGTGTGTTAATAAGACGCCTTAGTAACACGCCATTTATTATAATAAACACTAAATAAAGTCACTTAACCATCTGAATTTAATGTATTTAATTTATTTTTTGTTCAGGTTGTATTACTGAGAGGTGTTAGTAACACGCCCTAATATACATGTGATTTAGCATTACTAGTTTCTAATGCTTTGAAAGTATGTGATATTAATGTTAATTTAACGTTACTTATGGTGCGTGTGATACTGAGACGTACACATAATATGCTGTTATGTATATCTTGGATTTTGGAGTCTAATCACAAGCATGAATAAAGTAGTATATGGATTTTTAATCTTTATTATTGGTTTAAGCCTAGGGTATCTTATACCCAAGCAGTCAACAGCTAAGCCTCAAGATGAAATGATGTGGGCACAATCTTCTCAGTTTGGTGTGATGCTTAGTTATGTCATGATGCCAGTCGAAGACAAAGAAAGCTTTAATCAAAATTTCAATCAGTTTTTGCAAAAACAATCTGATTTATTTATTAATTACTCAAAGCAAACAGAAGATGCTGCTTTATCAAATTGGTTAGATAAAAAAGCAGAATCAGTAGATGAATATTTATCTATACAAAAACAAGTAAAACCAACTTCTGAGTAAATATACATAACAAAAAAATCAACAAGGACACGTAACAGTTGGCTACGTTTCGCTACACAATTTTAGCCAACCATTACTTAGCCTGTTATTTAGGCGTTAGGCGTATTCAGGAGTATCAATGAAAGCAGATGATTTATTCATGAAGGAGATAAGAAAAAGTAGAACTTTCATTTTAGGTGCTGGATTCTCAGCTGGTGCTGGAGTTCCATTAACTGCTGAACTTCTTTCGAAGGCAATGAGTAAGTTTGAAAACGAGTGTAATGGTATCTTTCAAAGGGTTAATAATTACGCTAGAGAATGTTTTGAAATTGATGAAAATGAAGTGGTTGATTACTCTAAAGTTGGTTTTTTGGAACTATGTACGTTTTTAGAATATATCGAACTAAAAGAATATGGTGGAGGTGAGCGATGGTCGAGTAATGGCTCAAAAGAGAAAATAAACCTTCGATACTTTTTAGCTAAAACTTTGATTGAAATAACACCATCCGAAAACGATATCCCTAGGATATATATAGACTTTGTTAATGAATTACATGAAAGAGATATCGTTATTTCATTCAATTGGGATCCTTTGTTAGAGCGCGCGTTAGACTTCGTAAATAAAGCTTATACATACACATACGAAGATAAAAAAATAACAATATGCAAGTTACATGGGTCTGTTAATTGGCGCTTAGGTGAGGCTCCTGACTATGCCAAGTCACCAATTGATTTGGGCTGGAAGTCAATGAAATATACAGAAGGGATGATGGATAAAGAAATGTATTTTTCAACTAGTGTATTGTCAAAACATCATTGGTTTAATGGAATACGAAATTCTGAAATTGAGCCCTTTCTTGTATTACCAGGTTATGGAAAATCATTCGATGTAAGAGCTAACGCTGTTATGTGGTATAAGCCTGAATTTGTATTTGGTTCTACTCATGATGTTTATATTATTGGTCTTAGTCTTGCTCCTGATGATTTTTTTATTCGAAGTTATTTCTTGTCAACCTTGCCATATTTAACGGATTCTATCGCGACACATAAAAGAACTATCCACATTATAAATCCTGACCAGAGTGTGGAAGATAATTATTCTTTTGTTACTAAAACCCAACAGTGTGTTATTCATTGCGAATACTTCGATATTAAACATATAGATAGTATGCGTAAAAATAGACAATCCGCCTAATATGCTGTTAGGCGAAACTAAAATTAAGGCATATCTGTGACAATAAAGGTTTTCTATTCTTGGCAAAGTGATATCAATGTGAAATACAATCGATATTTTCAACTAGATTGCCTTAAAGCTGCTGTAAAGAAAGTCAATCAAGAGTTCGATCTTAAAGAATCAATGCGAGAAGATCATGATACGAAAGGCGTTTCTGGCTCTCCCGATATCGCTACAACTATTTTATCCAAAATAGAAAACAGCGATATATTTATTGGTGACATTACTTTTGTATCGTTCTCTGAGAAAAATAGAGCTTTATCCAACCCAAATGTATTAATCGAATTAGGGTATGCAATGCATGCATTGGGTGATGAAAGAGTGATTAACGTTATTAATACTGCGTTTGGTGAACCAGAGAACAATATACCTTTTGATTTAGCTCATAAGCGTTGGCCAATTAGTTATGATTTAAGTGATAAAAATTTCTCTGATAAAGCGACAGTTAAGGAAAAGCTAATTGAGTCATTTGTTAGTGCCTTAAAGCCCTACGCCAAACAGCCAAAAGTTGTTGGCCCTAAATTTTCCAGCAATGGAGACAAAGTTAAACATCAAGAAACTTTGAGGAAGCGGCTTTCTGAATATATTCAAAAAATCAATCACGAAAAATTAAAGCGTCGAGTTATTCTTCGAGATCTAGACCGCGCAGATCATTATCCTGAAGTATCAGATGATGAGGGAATATCACCTTGGTTCAAAGTTGAATTAGCACAACTCTACCATCGAGGTGTTCAAGTATTTCTACAAGCTGGTGCACTTTCGATTTGTGAAGATGGAAGTTATAGGTTCAGAGATACAAAAAATGGCGAGCAAGGTGAAGAAAGGGTTTTTCTCGTAGGTGAAATACCTTTCATTAATATTGAAACTATTAATTTTGATGGTGACGAATACGATTATTTTCCTCATATTTTCTGTCACTTTTCGGAAAAAAATCAAGAACCGTATGAACGTTTAATTTTCTGTAAAGAAATTGATATGGGACATGGTTATAAGCACTATTCAGTAATTGAAACATTAGATAACGTTCAAGAAAATAGTAAAAAGTATGGGTTGGAATATTTCGCCTAACAAACTGTTAAACAAGGATAAAAAACAGTTGGCTTTTGCTTCTTCGTCGCTAATTTAGCCTACTATTTTATTGCCTGTTAATAGGGCGTTAGGGGGCTAATCAATATCCCTCAGAATTTATCCAATATGGAGAAAGCATGGCATACCGAAACGGAAATTACGCAGCCTTTCATGTTGCAGAACCATTCAACTCAAGTGTGCTTGGAGCGCATGCTACAAAAGATTTTTGTTATTATAGTATGTTGCGAGCGTGGAAAGGAAAAATAGCATCATTTCCATTTAATGATTCACATGGTAAAACCTACAATGTCCGTGATAATAGCCTCTGGGAAACAACGTTAAAACCAAGGTTAAGGGAACGTATCAGGAGCTCTAAAAATATAGTGCTTTTTTTAAGTTCTAATACTTTGAACTCAAGAGCACTTAGAGAGGAAATCGATTACGGAATTAACAACCAAGGACTTCCCGTGATTGTTATTTACCCTGAATATGACAGTAAATCGAGTCTTCTTGTCAACGGAAAGTTGAAGCAGTCAGTAAAAAATCTTTGGACTAAATTGCCAGCTTTCAATAATTCAATGAGTAGTGTTCCAACACTCCATATTCCAATGAAAAAAGAAATAATAGAAAATGCATTAAATAATAATGATTTTATGTTGTCGACAAAAACGAGCGCAGATTATTATTGGTATAACGTATGACTAAAGTTAGGTTTTTCGACAAAAGAGTTTTCGATAACTTTCTAAAAATAATTTCAATAATAAGTGTTGCGTTGTCCTTGATTGTTCTTTTTGTAGATATACCTAAAGAATGTAAGACTACTTATGGGTGGATTTTTATAGCTTCGTTAGTTGTCATTTATGTAGTTATTTGGATTTGGTCAAACAACCTTAATAAGATTGATATCAATGTTGAAGGAAGTGAAGTAACTATAAAAGTGGGTGATATATTCTTGGAATCGGGATTAAAAGCAATAGCTTTTAATGAGTATTTTGACACTCTGGTAGATAATAAGGTTATTTCAAAAAATTCACTAAATGGAGTGTTTATTGATAGCCATCTTGATGAGCCTATTTCGAAGTTGGATAACTATATTGATAATTATTCATTTGATGAAAGTGAATTAATTGGAAGTAACAAAAATAGAGTGCTAGGAAAGAAAGTTAGATATCAAGTCGGATCCGTTTGTGTATACAAAAATTTCTTATTAACCGCATTTACTAAGTTTGATGATAATAACAAGGCATCACTTACTATGCCTGAGTACTTAGAGTTTTTAATAAACTTCTGGGACAAGGTCAATAATGTATATGCGCAACAGAATGTGTCAACACCAATATTTGGTTCAGGAATAACACGAATTAAAGGTCACAAAACCATAAGCGATGAAGATCTTTTAAAAATAATGTTGTGGACGTTTCGTATTAGTGAAATGCGATTTAAACACCCCGCAAAACTTAAGATTATTATCCATAAGGATAAAATTGGAAAAATTAATCTTCTAGATATCAAATCTGCGAGAAATGGAATTTGAATACCAGCTCAGTTAACTGCGCCCCTAACAGCTGTTAAACAAGGACAAAAAACAGTTGGTTTTTGCTCCTTCGTCGCATATTTTAGCCAACTATTTTATTGCCTGTTAACATGGCGTTAGGCTTTTAATCTAGGGTGTCGATGAATAAATTTAATTTAATCGAAAATGCAAATGATTCTTTAGAACATGCATTAAGGCATATGGGGTCTATTGAAAATGATGGACTTGGTAACTGGAAACGGATCATTGTAGATCTAGCGCATGTGGTTGAATTGTTGTTTAAAGAAAAATTAAGGCAAATACATCCCGCTTTTGTTTTCACAAATATTGATAAATATCCTTCTATAACTGCACATACTGTTAGCTGTGATCTTGCCTGTAAAAGACTTGAAACAATTGGAAAAATTGATTTTTCTAAAGACGCTCTTAAAGCTATTAAAACTGCACGAGAGAAAAGAAATCAAATTGAGCATTTTGAATTTTCAATTTCAGAACGAGAAGCTAATGTATTAATAGGGCAAGTTTTACTATTTATATTCGACTTTTCTGATAAAAAATTAAATCTAGGATGGGAATCGCTTCATCTCCAAGAAAAAAAACATCCTGAATTTAAAAAATATACTGAGTTTTATAATGAGTATCTAAAAGAAGCAGAAGTGCAAATTGAAGAAGATGAAATTTACGTAATAGAGTGCTCCTCATGCCATAACGTATCTTTTGATGTTGATAAAGAGACTTGCTTAGTTTGTAGCCACCGTGAAGATGTTTTAGATTGTAATTGGTGTAGTTCGCCTTACATATTTTCATCTTGTGAATATAACGAAAGTGCAGAGTTATGCCCTGATTGCGAATCAAAAGATGGTTATGCGTCAGCAAATTGTGAGAAGTATTAAAAAAGCCTAACAACTTAAAGAGGGACAAAATAAAGTTGGCTATTTTGTTCACTCCGTTCACCTATTTTAGCCAACTCAATTTTGCCCCTTAAGTGGGCGTTACGTGTCAACTACACGCCGAAAATTAGATTAGATGAGCCATATGGATATTATTAAAATCAAGAAAGAAATATATGAGTCAATATTGAATGGTGATGTTTCTAAATCAGTCGTAGAAAAGCTAGTAAAAAACGACGGAACGTTGCTGTCGAAAGAGTGCGAGCTTTGGGATTATAAAAAAAAATTTGAAGAATCGAATGATGCATATCTTAAAGCACTAAAGTCGATAATTAGTTTCCATAACACTTATGGTGGGTACATAATTTTCGGTGTAGATGAGACTGAGAAAGATACTTCTTTTGTTCTTTGTGGTATTGAAAATAATCTTATTGACCAGCAGAGGCTTAGGGGGCGGTTTGATCGATACTTTAGTCAACGATTAGATCTTACATATGAAGAAATAAACATTTCATCTGGGAACGGCGATATTCTCGTTGGTCTACTTCACATCCCGAAAAGGGACAATAAAACTCATTCAATAGCAGCGACAAGTGAGGGGACTAATTCAAAAGGAAAAATAATTTTAGCTAAGGATGCAGCGTATATTAGGAAGATAGATGAGTGTAAGCAGGTAATCTCCCAGCTTGATTTTGAGTTCCTTGTGTCCAGTAGAGATTTTTATTCTGAGGGGGAAGAAAAAAAAGTAAGAAAAAATGTAATTGAACACAATCTACCAGATAAAAATTTCATATGCCCAGAATTTATTGGAAGATTTGAGATGCTTCAAGAATTGTGGTCTTGGCTATCAGATGATTTTCAATATACCAAGGTTTTAGCTGCTGATGGAGGCAAGGGAAAAACTTCTATTGCTTATGAATTTTGCCAACTCATAATTAAGTCCGGAACTGGCTTGTTCGAGCAGGTGATGTGGCTGACCGCCAAGAAACAACAATTTAAAGCTTCTTATAATAAATACGCCGAAACGCCAGAAACACATTACAATGATCTCGAATCTCTCCTCAAAGAGGTATGTTTGAGAACAGGGTCTTTATCGGAAGAGGTAAATGAACTTACCTTGCAGCAGCTTCAAAGGGAAACTAGAGATGGCTTGAATTTGATTCCATCATTAGTTGTTATTGATGATATTGATTCAAATTCTCCAGAAGAACAAAGACGCATTATGGAGATTGCACGTTCTATATCTAGTACCTCATCCAGAATATTAATGACCACGAGGGCTAATAATATCTACTCGAACGATTCTTCAATTCTAGTTCCAGGCTTGGAAGGCGAAGAATATAAAGAATTAGTTAACTCTCTTTGCAGCTCTCTTGGGCTTCAAAAATATAATGATCATAATATTGAGAAGTTAAACGTAGTATCTGAAGGATCACCATTATTCACTGAATCAATACTAAGACTTTGTAAACTAGGTCTTTCAGTAGAACACGCTATAGAGGATTGGTCTGGAAAGAGTGGAGATGCAGTTCGAGAAGCGGCGTTAAGGAAAGAGGTTCTGGAGCTTTCACCTGAAGCGACAAAAATACTATTGACGATTAGCTATATAGGATCCTTATCACGAAGCGAGTTACACCAATACACAGATTTCGGAAATATTGAAATTAGTGAAGCAATTGAGCAGCTTGGAAACCTATTTCTCATTAGTAGCATTGAATTTATTGAGGAGGAACCTCGATTTGAAAGTACTTCCTCAATCAGCAAGCTTGTACTTTCCATAGCAAGCGATATTGTTCCAAATTCTCAGGAATATATCATCAGATTGAGAGAAATATGCGAGGGTTTAGAAGCAAGTTCTCAAGTGCATATACCTGAAGTTGGTGCAGCAGTGAGACAATGTAATTCTCTCTTGAAAGAAAAAAGGTTTGAAGACTCAAGAAATACAGTTTTTTCGCTTATAAAAGAACCAAGATATAAGGAAAACAGTGACCTATATTTCATTCTCGCTAAGACGGATTATGAGGATCCTAATATTAATGATGAGGTTGTTAGGAAGTCTTTCTCAGAAGCGTTCATCAAAGGTCAGCGAAAGCCAGTTTTTTTTGAAATGTGGTATCAAACGGAAAGTAATAGCGGGAGTAGTAGTGCAATATTAGATGTCTGCGAAAATGCTCTACGGAGTATTGGAAAATTTGATACACAATGGGGAGAAAGATGCGCAATTGCTAGTTATAAGCTAGCGCTGAGAACAGAGAGCTTTGATAATAAAATTCGTTATCTTGTTACCTCTTATGGGCATTCGTCGAGGCTAATAAAAACGTCGAAAAAAGAAAAGTGGGAGCAGTTTAAAGAACAAAACATTAAAGTTGTCGACGCTATATGGGATGAGTCTCTACATAATGGCAAGTATGAGATTGCTGGTCGCGCAATCATAAATGCTATTAATGGCGGCGACATCCGAAGTGTTAACTTTAATAGAATGATTGAAGTGTCTCCGTACTTTGAAGGTGAGAATTCAGTTTCCGATGAGGCTTTTCGAGACTTTACGTATTGCCTTCAGTGGGCACCTAAACTTATTCGTAACAGTAATGGTAGCAGAGAAACGCTAGCCCTAAATCTGGAACAGGCATATCGAAAATTGATAGCATCAACACGTAACAAGAAAATTCAGGTGACAGCATAGCTGTACCTGATTTCGGCGTTATTGATACAAAAACTAATCCACCTTGCTTGATTAGTTTCTATAGTTAATGTCTTCTTTGTGGCCAGCCTGTGTGAAAACTATTTCGAACTTGCGTAATTGGATAATATCAACGTAAAAAGGCTCCGTAGATTAAATTCTGTAGTACGTTTGAGGTAAAACCACCTGTTAATTCACGTAGCGTCGCATA
>NZ_JACGVK010000076.1:0-204 GCF_014077185.1 Colwellia sp. MB02u-10 | reverse complement strand
AAGGCCATTAAAAAGCGTAAACTATTTCCGCATGATGATTCGGCTAAAAAAGTTATCTATTTAGCGATTGAACAAGCATCTAAAAAGTGGACGATGCCGATAAGAAATTGGAAAACGGCCTTGAATCGTTTTATGATTGAATTTGAAGACCGTTTGAAAGATGTTATTTAAACCTGGCAGTTACACAAAATCTGTTACAGGGTC
>NZ_JACGVK010000075.1:0-63786 GCF_014077185.1 Colwellia sp. MB02u-10 | reverse complement strand
AAATTATGCTATGGTTATTCATGCTAGCCTCCGCTTTAGTTGTTTGACACACTAATTATGGCACTGGCTTTTCAAGCTAACCCACGATAGGAGGCTAGCACCTCGTGGGGAGTCATTATGTCTAGTTTTACTCAAGGAGTGAGTTATCGAATACGCTGAAGAGTACTCAAAACCAGAAAAGTTCAAGAGAATATTATTAGCTCTTTTACTAGGTGTTTTGGCATATATTATTAATGATAAATGGTATCTTCCATTTATCAATTGGTATGTTGATACTGCACATTGCCATACTCCTTTCGGATACTCCGGTATTTCAGTGGTGTGGTATGCCTTATTTGTAGGCTTACCACTTTTATGCGCCATTGTGATCGGTCCATTTACGGCCCCAATCGGTTATAAAGGACTCATCTAAAAACAATTTCCACCTAAAGGGTTTAACGTTTTCAAACCAACCAAAATAGTACGAGGTTGGAAAAGTAGTTTAATGTCAGTATTTCAGCTATTAATCCCTATAACCCTCATTATTTTTTCTATTTGGGGGTACTTTCAAGTTGATAAAATGCCAAGTGAAGCACCCAAAGATATTGACTATAGTGTATGTAAAAACTAACAAGGAATTTAAATATAACAAAAACAGTGGGTTATATCTAACTTCGCTGCGCATTTTAACCCACTATTTTTGTCCGTTTAACGAGGCGTTGAGGCTGTAAAATAACTAATTCAGCCAAAATCACTAAATTTTTGTGTTCCTGTATCGCGCTGTAAACGATTTATTCGATATAGGCAATGCATTTGGTCCCCCTATTTTTAGGGGGAATTCATAATAAACGAGTTATTCTACAAGCTCGTTAGTTGTCGGCACAAGAACGAATGATTTATTTTCGCGTTTAGTGCTCAACACAAGATTTTGCACTTGGTTCAATTCTTTGGTTTGGCAATGGAAGTGCCGTTCAATCTACCTTCCTTGTTGCCCAACCCAGTTTTCGCCTTTCGCAGATTAATGTTTTTAATCGCTTTAGTTTTTAAGGCTCAAATTTCATATTTAGCTGTCTATGCGGAAGCGCTCTTTGGTTCTGCCTCCTATTCATTAAGCACAAGAACTTATTGTAAGCTTGGTGGTTTGAACTACCAGCAACTATAAGGCGTTGAAGTCGGACGCTAAAACAGTGCGCAATTTCATCGCCGTTATAAAAATGCTAATGCTAACTTTGTGTGCTAAGCGGAAATAAACTTAAAAATTTTTCCTATATTTTTATACCTACTTTCATCATCACTTTAATTATAAACTAATCTGCCTACGGTAGTTGTTATAGTGGTTATTGCCTATCAGCAGCTTTCCCGCGAGTTTTAATTATATCTATAATTATTTCAGTCATAGGGGCGGCAACTTCAGATTAAATTCTATTAAAAAAAACAACACCAATTTCGAACGTTTATGTTCTTGCCCTAAACCCTTTACTCTGTAGTATTTATGTATTACATTTAGATACATTTAGATACATTTTGATACATACTGTCATTAGAGTTATATAAAAACGCGGTGTGGAAAGTTCAATTATCTATTCGTTATTAAGCAAACGGTAAATTACTTTCCAATGCAATTTACTACAAATTTAGCTTTACCAGTAACCAATGTAAATGTGTTTAAAACTGTTTTTTTAATTTGTTGTTTTAATACAGAAAAGGGTTTTTTATGAGCTTTAGAATTAATCGTTGGAAAAATATTTCGATACCATTACTTTCCGTTTTTATTGTTACTGGTTGTTCGATTTCGCCCAAAGCGTGGGAAAAAAATGAAATTAAAGATGCTTCAAAGCAGGAGTTAGTTGCGTTAGATAAAACTGAAGCCATAACCAAGGCAATATCTTTGGATGAAGCTATCCATCGTGGCGTAAAGTATAATCGTCAAAAACGAGTCAGTATGATGCAATCGGCACTTGCTGAAAAACAGTTTGACTTAACGAAGTTCGATATGCTGCCAACCTTAGCGGCAAATGCCGGTTATGCGACAAGAAATAACTATGCAGCATCGGCAAGTACCGTATTTGAAGACGGAAAACCTGCTGAATTAGCGGACAGTCCAACTTACTCTGTTAGTCAAGCGAAAAAACAAACGACAGCAGATATAACGTTTAGTTGGAATATTTTAGATTTTGGTCTGTCTTATGTAAAAGCTCAGCAGCAGTCTGATAAATTTCTCATTTCAAAAGAAGGTGAGCGAAAAGTTCTTTTTAATATCACTCAAGATATTAGAAAAGCTTATTATCAAGCGGTTACTGCTGAGGAGTTGTTAAACAGAATTCATCCGCTTATGAAAGAGGTGCGAATCGCACTGCAAGATTCTGATAAGGTAAAAAGCCTACGATTAAAGTCGCCTATAAAAGCACTCACCTACCAAAGAGAATTATTAGACGTACTAAGAGATTTAGCTAGTTTAGAAAGAACTCTTATCTTTTCTAAACTAGAGCTTGCAGAGCTTATGGGACTTAAACCAGGCACAGCGTTTGAACTTGCTGATAAAGTACAGAGCAGCTATGAGTTACTCACTGTTCCGTTTAACCTCTCTACAATGGAAAAGATAGCACTAGAAAATAGACCTGAAATTTTAGAGGGTCGCTATAGAGAGCGTATTAGCCAAAAAGAATTATCAGTGGTTATGCTCAGCATGCTTCCTGGTGTGAGTCTTAATGCTGGATATAACGCAAATGACAGTCAATATGCACTAGACAATAATTGGTATAGTTTAGGTGCAAATGTGACATGGAACCTTTTTAATGTCTTTAAATATAGCCCGCTAAGTGACGCGGCAGATGCAAAAATAATTTTAGCAAAAGAGCAAAAACTGGCCATTGCATTGGCGGTTATCACTCAGGTACATCTTTCCACTGTTAGATATCAACAAGCCGTTGGTGAGTACAAACTTTCTAAAGATTACTTAAATATTTCAGAAGGGATCTATGAACAAGCGATGAATGCCAATGAACTTGATATGAGTAGTGATCTTCTGATTATAAAAGAGAAGCTAAGCTATCTACTCGCTACGTTAAGGCACTCTGCAGCGTATGCAAATATGCAAAACAGTTATGGACGAATTTATGCGTCGATGGGTATAAATAAAGACTCAGATGTAGAGTATCCAAAAGATAATATATCAGAGCAAAAAAATGACACGTTTCTCGCTAAGCCTATTAGAGAAGAGGCCGTGGTAGATGATAGTGAAACAACAGTGCAAGAAGCGCAGGAAAGTCAAGTAAGCCAAGAACAAAATGCTGAACTATTACCTGATCAAAAGCTTACTGAGCCAGGGGCTTTTGTAGCCACAGTAGATGATGTCAATACCAAGGACCTCACTAATACCCATATTCTTATCGACGTGGGAGAGGTGCTTAATATAACGGGTGAGGAATATATTGTACAACAAGATGATACCTTATCTGACTTAGCCGTAAGCTTTAATGAAAAAATGAAAGAAATTGTTAAAAACAATTTGTGGTTAATTGAACAGCGCAGGATCACATATAACTGATGAATATGAGTAAAACAGTTGTTTTATTGAGCCTGTTTTTTTTGCTGCCGGCAAAAGCAGAGATGACCGCGAGAGCGGTTGTCAGCGCTATAGATAGAACAATATTATCGGCGGAAATTTCTGGTAATGTTGTTTATCTTCCCACGGGAGACGGTGAGTATTTTAAAAAAGGGGCTCTTTTAGCTAAAATAGACTGTGCAATTTATGAAGCTCAACAGAGAAAAATTGAGATTCAAAAAAAGATAGCCCTTTACCAGATGCAAAAAAATGAACAGCTCAATAAATTGAACGCTATAGGGGCTTTTGAAGTATTAATCTCTCAAGAGGAATATAGCAAGCAAGGTGCTGAGCTAGATATCGTCTCTGTCAATGTAAAGCGATGCAAAATTTATGCGCCATTTAACGGCAGAGTTGTTGAAAAAAAGGTCAATCTGCATCAAAGCATAAAAGCACAGCAAGAGATTTTAGAAATAGTTGGCACAGGCAATTTAGAAGCGATAGTGGTTGTTCATGCCACTTGGCTAAGTTGGCTAAAAAAAGGTGACAAACTCACCTTAAATGTTGATGAAACCCAAACAGATATAAAAGTTATCGTTAAAGAGATTGGTGCTGTTGTTGATCCTACCAGTCAAACCGTATTAATAAGAGCAAAACTATTCAAACCTTATGGCAAAATAATTGCGGGTATGAGTGGTACAGCAACGTTTAATTATAAAAATAATTCTAAAAATTAGAGTCGAGGATTTAGTAATGAGCATTTCACCTCAAAAGTCACCTAAAAAATCACGTAAAATCAAACCATTAATAAGCGCGTTAGAGCCTAGAATGTTATTTGATGGCGCGGCTGTCGCAACCGCGGTAGACGCACTAGATAACAGTGATTTTACTGCAACTGAAAGTTCATTACTAGATGAAAACACTACACCAGCGGCGGTTGAAGCTTTATCTCGAGATAGAAATGAAGTGGTATTTGTTGATAGTGGTATCGCAGACTATGAAACAATTGTTGATGGTTTGGGTGCGGATGTTGAAGTCTTTATTATCGATGCAGAATCTGACGGACTAGCCCAGATCGCTGCTATTCTTGAGTCGAAAGATGAAATAGACGCGATTCATATTATCTCTCATGGTAGTACCGGTGAAATATCACTTGGCAGTAGCATTTTAAATGCAGAAAATATCTCACTTTCATCCACTGCGCTTGAGACAATCGGCGAGAGTTTAACGCAGAGTGGTGATATTTTACTTTACGGATGTAACGTAGGTGCAAATGGCGAAGGTGAAAACTTTGTCAATACACTCGCAGCAATGACCGATGCTGATGTTGCTGCTTCTGATGATATTACTGGTGCGCAGGCATTGGGTGGTGATTGGGATCTGGAGTATGATACGGGTGTTATTGATGTTGATGATTTAAGTATTGAAAATTATGATGATACATTGGCTACGATTCAAGTAGCGGTATTTAGTTTTCCAAACTTAAATGGTACAGATAGCAGTCCTGGTAATAATAATGAAAATGCCAACTTAGCAAGTATTGTTCAAGATAATATAAATAAAGGTGGAAATTATAGTTTAGATACATCTATCCAAAATTTTACTGACTCAAGTTTCGCAACAAAACTAAATAATAGTGGTTTTTTCTTTATGACTGATATGGAAAGTCAAAATCCTTTAAATCAAGCTTTTTTACCCGATGCTTCAAAAACAATTATAAATAATTGGGTTTCAGACGGTGGGGTTATGATGATGACTGGTACTTATTCGAGTAATGACACTAATTTCTTAAATACAATTTTCGGATGGGATTTAACTACAACAAGTGGCTCTAGTTGGTCCTTAAATACTACAAATGCAGCCGGCACTCCATTTGAAGGTGGTCCAGCTTCTTTATCTAATCTAAGCGCAACAGACTCTATCAGCAAAGGTACTGTCGCTAACTTTACAACTATATATGGAACTGATGATAATGCCACTGTTGCAGTTATTGAATATGGTTCAGGATATGTTATCTTTTTAGGATATGATTTTTATAATTCAGGAATATCTGGTACAGGAATATCTGGTACTACTCAATATACGACAGATGTTTCTACAGGTACGCAAAATACAAGTGATTGGGTACAAAAAATAATCCCAAGCGCCATGGAATATTCAGCTACCTTGGCAGGAGCTGGAGATATAACAGAAGATACAACTTTTACCTTTGCTTCTGATGCCTTTAAATCAGGTTCTTCAACGTTTTCTCAAACAAAAATAACTTCTCTGCCTGATGCCACAGCGGGAGTGTTAAAACTCTCAGGAACAAATGTTACCTTAGGCCAAGTGATAACAAGTACAAATTATGTAAATTTAACATTTGAACCTATAAGTAATTATAATGGGTCTACAACTTTTACTTGGCAAGGATGGGATGGTTCATCATATGGTTCAAATGCAGATTATGATATATCAATCTCTGCAGTCAACGATGCCCCTACATTTACCGTCGGTTCAAATCAAACCGTAAACGAAGATGCTGGAGTGCAAATTGTTTCAAACTTTGTAACTGGAATAGATGAAGGTGGTGGAACAGATGAAGATTCTCAAACATTAACATTTACTACAACCAATGATAATAATAGTCTGTTTTCAACCCAACCAACAATTGCAGCTAATGGAACATTAACCTATACAGCAGCTGCAAATGTCTATGGAAGTGCAACCGTTACTGTAAAACTACAAGACAATGGTGGTACAGGTAATAGTGGTGATGATACAACAACACAAATTTTTACTATCACTTTAGATTCTGTAAACGATACGCCGACACTGTCAGATTATACCGAGGTGACTAATGTAGCCGAAAACACATTAACCGGTTCAATTTCACTAGCAGATGTCGGTAAAGCTGATGTAGATACCAGCGATACACATTCATTCGTCGCGCTTACCAATGTGGCAACGACAGTCACCGATACTAATACAGTGGGTATAGGTGCAATCACCGTCTCTATGGATGCAGCGGGTGCATACACATTAACGGGCGCAGGCACTGAAAAGCTAGGCGCAGGTGAAAGTGCGACGGTCACGTTTGATGTTCAAGTTATCGATAATTCAGGCAGTGGAAACGCGACGTCAGTTGCAAAAACCATTACCTTAACCATTACTGGTACTAACGACCAGCCGACAATAGCAGGGCCTCTATCAACAATCGTGACCGACCCTATCACTGCTACAACAGATTATGTCCGTGAGACTGATTTTACCAGTTTTGTTGGTATGGCCATAGATAGTGTAACGGGCAAGGTATATGTTTCTGAGGGGCTTAATAGTAATAATACGGCAGTAAATGTCTATGACAATGTTCAAGACTTTGAAAGTGCTAGTCTATCTGGAACTATTAACCTTTCGAGTGGCGATATATTCGGCACATATTTTACCGCTGTTGATGGTGTTATCATTGGCCATAGCTCTAGCGGCACTTCACTTTCATCTTGGAATGCTCAAACTGGCGCACTAATAGATACCGCTTCTATACCTAATATTGACACGGGTGGCTTTAATTGGGGTGGCTATTCTGCTCTAAATACTTTTCAAAGTGATGCAGGTGTATTTGTATTAGGGTCTGGTACCAATAGTGGTGAGTGGGTTGTTACAGAGCTTAATGCATCGAACTTAAGTGTGGTTTCTCAAAGTACATTCAGCGCGGGTACTCTCGGTTATGCTTTTCTGGTAGGTGAAAACCTCTATCTTGGTGATTCATATTCCTCCAATCATATAAGCAAAGCATTTAATGTTACAGACGGTACACTTGACGATGTTGATATAACGTTATCCATTAGTGGCGTTTCGTATCTAAGTAATATGGTATATGACTCTGCTACCGATAGTCTTTATATCTCTAACAAGAATGGAACTAACCTACTAGAAGTTGAAAATATTTCAGCAGTATTATTTGAAGCATCTCCAGCGCTAATTGCTGAAAATAGCTTGAGTGGTTCAATTTCACTTGCAGATGTCGCTATCACTGATCTCGACACCAATGATTCACATGCGTTCGTTGTGCTTGAAGATGCAACAATGACTGTTGTTGATACCAACGCTGTGGGTATTGGTGCCATCACCGTATCAATGGATGCGGCGGGTAACTACACACTAGTCGGTGCCGGCATCGAGAAGCTTGGTGCAGGCGACAGTGCAACCGCAAGCTTCGATGTTCAAGTGGTCGACGATTCTGGTGCAGACAATGCGACGTCACTGGCACAAACCATTACCCTAATTATTGATGGATCTAATGACGCATCAGTTGCAGTAGTAGATACAGGTGCAGTAAATGAAAACTCAAGCGTAACAGTAGATGTATTAGCAAATGATACAGATATAGACAATGGAGCTACATTTACACTCGATACAGTATCGGCTCCAGTAAATAAAGGAACAGTTTCAATCGTTGCAAACAAATTAGTATTTGTAGCAAACGCAACTGACTTTGATTACTTGGCATTAGGTGTTACAGAAGATGTAATAGTTACTTACACCATGAGTGATGAGAGTGGAGCTACTTCAACATCAACATCAACGATTACCGTGATCGGGAACAATGATACGCCCACCATCTCTGCTTACACAGAAGCCGACAATGTTGCAGAAAACACCTTAACAGGCTCAATCTCTACAACGGATGTAGGTACAACAGACATTGATACCAACGATACCCATTCATTCGTCGCGCTGACCAATGTGGCAACGACAGTCACCGATACTAATACAGTGGGTATTGGTGCAATCACCGTCTCTATGGATGCAGCGGGTGCATACACCTTAACGGGCGCAGGCATTGAAAAGCTAGGCGCTGGTGAAAGTGCAGTCGTATTATTTAACGTACAAGTTAAAGATAATTCAACGTCAGGAGATGCTACCTCAGTTGCCAAAACAGTGACCTTAACCATTGATGGCAGTAACGATACGCCGGAAATTTCAGGTTACGCCGAGGTGACTAATGTAGCCGAAAATGTATTAACCGGTTCAATTTCACTCGCCGATGTCGGTCAAACCGATGTAGATACAAGCGATACACATGCGTTTATAGCGTTTACCGATGCAGCAACCACAGTAGTCGATACAAATAGTGTCGAAATAGGCGCCATTACTGTGTCGATGACAGACACTGGTGCGTACACATTAACGGGCGCAGGCATTGAAAAGCTAGGCGCTGGTGAAAGTGCAGTCGTATCATTTAACGTACAAGTTAAAGATGATTCAACGTCAGGAGATGCTACCTCAGTTGCCAAAACAGTGACCTTAACCATTGATGGCAGTAACGATATGCCGACACTGTCAGATTATACCGAGGTGACTAATGTAGCCGAAAACACATTAACCGGTTCAATTTCACTCGCCGATGTCGGTAAAACCGATGTAGATACAAGCGATACACATGCATTTGTCGTACTTGCCGATGTGGCAACGACAGTAACCGATACTAATACAGTGGGTATAGGTGCAATCACCGTCTCTATGGATGCAGCGGGTGCATACACATTAACGGGCGCAGGGATAGAGAAGCTCGGTACGGGTAAAAGTGCAGTCGTATCATTTAACGTACAAGTTAAAGATGATTCAACGTCAGGAAATGCCAGCTCAGTTGCCAAAACAGTGACGTTAACCATTGATGGCAGTAACGATATGCCGACACTGTCAGATTATACCGAGGTGACTAATGTAGCCGAAAATGTATTAACCGGTTCAATTTCACTCACGGATGTCGGTAAAACCGATGTAGATACAAGCGATACACATGCGTTTATAGCGTTTACCGATGCAGCAACCACCATAGTCGATACAAATAGTGTTGGAATAGGCGCCATTACTGTGTCGATGACAGAGACTGGTGCGTATACCTTAACGGGCGCAGGCATTGAAAAGCTAGGCGCTGGTGAAAGTGCAGTCGTATCATTTAACGTACAAGTTAAAGATGATTCAGCGTCAGGAGATGCCACCTCAGTTGCCAAAACAGTGACCTTAACCATTGATGGCAGTAACGATATGCCGACACTGTCAGATTATACCGAGGTGACTAATGTAGCCGAAAACACATTAACCGGTTCAATTTCACTCGCGGATGTCGGTAAAGCCGATGTAGATACAAGCGATTCACATGCGTTTATAGCGTTTACCGATGCAGCAACCACCATAGTCGATACAAATAGTGTCGAAATAGGCGCGATTACTGTGTCGATGACAGACACTGGTGCGTACACATTAACGGGCGCAGGCATTGAAAAGCTAGGTACGGGTGAAAGTGCAGTCGTATCATTTAACGTACAAGTTAAAGATGATTCAGCGTTAGGAGATGCCACCTCAGTTGCCAAAACAGTGACATTAACCATTGATGGCAGTAACGATACACCGACACTGTCAGATTATACCGAGGTGACTAATGTAGCCGAAAACACATTAACCGGTTCAATTTCACTCGCCGATGTCGGTAAAACCGATGTAGATACAAGCGATACACATGCGTTTATAGCGTTTACCGATGCAGCAACCACAGTAGTCGATACAAATAGTGTTGGAATAGGCACTATTACTGTTTCTATGACAGAGACTGGTGTGTATACCTTAACGGGCGCAGGCATAGAGAAACTAGGTACGGGTAAAAGTGCAGTCGTATCATTTAACGTACAAGTTAAAGATGATTCAACGTCAGGAAATGCCAGCTCAGTTGCCAAAACAGTGACATTAACCATTGATGGCAGTAACAATACGCCAGCGATACAAATAGTCGACGTAGCCGGTACAATCCTTGAAGGTACTACATTAACGGATAGTGGCTCAGTCACCTTTACCGATGTAGATTTAACCGATAGAGCAGTAGCAACAGAGGCAACAGCGATCGTTACCGCGTTGAATCAAGATGGTACGAAAGCGTTAACATTAACCGCACAACAACAAGCCGATATTGAAGCTGCATTTACTATTACTAATGTAGATACAAATACCCATGATGGCACGGTAACTTGGGATTACACCATCACTGAAGGTCAATTAGATTTCTTAGGTAAAGGTGAGGTGGTCACGGCTGTCTTTACACTTACCGTCACCGATGATGAGGGGGCAATAGATACACAAGATGTCACCATTATTATTACAGGAACAAACGATACCCCTGAGATACAAATAGTCAACGTAGCAGGAGCAATCCTTGAAGGTACTACCTTAACGGATAGTGGCTCAGTCACCTTTACCGATGTAGATTTAACCGATAGAGCAGTAGCAACAGAGGCAACAGCGATCGTTACCGCGTTGAATCAAGATGGTACGAAAGTATTAACATTAAGTGCACAACAACAAGCCGATATTGAAGCTGCATTTACTATTACTAATGTAGATACAAATACCCATGATGGCACGGTTGCTTGGGATTACACCATCACTGAAGGTCAATTAGATTTCTTAGGTGAAGGTGAAGTGGTCACGGTTGTCTTTACACTTACCGTCATAGATGATGAAGGGGCAATAGATACACAAGATGTCACCATTACTATTACAGGAACAAACGATACCCCTGAGATACAAATAGTCGACGTTGCAGGTGCAATCCTTGAAGGTACTACCTTAACGGATAGTGGCTCAGTCACCTTTAGCGATGTCGATTTAACCGATACATCAGTAGCAACAGAGGCTCTATCAGTAAGTGCTTTAGCTCAAAATGGTACTGATGCATTAACGTTAACAGCACAACAACAAGCCGATATTGAAGCAGCATTTAGTATTACTAATCCAGAATCAAACACCCATAATGGAACGGTTACCTGGGGTTATACTATCACTGAAGGTGAATTAGATTTCTTAGGTGAGGGTGAAGTGGTCACGGCTGTCTTTACACTTACCGTCACGGATGATGAAGGCGCAACAGATACACAAGATGTCACCATTATCATTACCGGCTCAAACGATACCCCTGAGATACAAATAGTCGACGTAGTAGGCGCAATTCTTGAGGGTACTACCTTAACGGATACTGGCTTAGTCACTTTTACTGATGTAGATTTAACTGATACACCAGTAGCAACAGAGCTTACAAAATCAGTTACGGCACTTAATCAAGATGGTGAAACAACACTTATTTTATCAGAGCAACAACAAGCCGATATTGAAGCCGCGTTTACTATTACTAATGTAGATACAAATACCCATGATGGCACGGTAACTTGGGATTATACCATCACTGAAGGTCAATTAGATTTCTTAGGTAAGGGTGAAGTGGTCACGGCTGTCTTTACACTTACCGTCACAGATGATGAGGGGGCAATAGATACACAAGATGTCACCATTACTATTACAGGAACAAACGATACCCCTGAGATACAAATAGTCGACGTAGCGGGTACAATCCTTGAAGGTACTACCTTAACGGATAGTGGCTCAGTCACCTTTAGCGATGTCGATTTAACCGATAGAGCAGTAGCAACAGAGGCAACGGCGACCGTTACCGCGTTGAATCAAGATGGTACGACAGTATTAACATTAAGTGCACAACAACAAGCCGATATTGAAGCTGCATTTACTATTACTAATGTAGATACAAATACCCATGATGGCACGGTTGCTTGGGATTACACCATTACTGAAGGTCAATTAGATTTCTTGGCCGAGGGAGAGGCAGTTACCGCGGTATTTACGCTTACTGTAACGGATGATGAAGGCGCAACAGCGACACAAGATGTGGTTATTACGCTAACAGGTAGCAATGATAAAATAGTCGCTTCAACGGACAATATTGATGCACTAGAGCAATCATTTGGTACTGACTTCACTATGGACATATCAACACAGTTTAGTGATATTGATTTAACTGATGAGATGACTTTCACAATTTCTGGCTTACCAAATGGCTTGGTATATGATCAAGATAGTGGTGTTATTTCAGGTAGATTAAACGATATAGGTAACTTTGCCATTGTTATCAGCGTGGATGATGGAGAAGCGCTAACAACAAAAACATTTGAGTTAGAAATTCTTGCTCCGGCAGAAGCCGTTGCGCCAACCATAGAGGTTGAAGTTGCAGAAACAACAGAAATTATAGAACAGCCATTTGACTTAGCAAGAGGATCATCAGGAGAGGACTTAATTCAAGATGCTTCTCAGAAATCAGCAGGAAGCGGCTCACAAGATAATGCAAACAATGCTGAAAATAACGAATCTTTGGCTATTTTGACGTCTCCTGGCAACAAGGACGTTATCAGTTATGATACTGATAACTCTGATAACTCGGTAGTAACTGCTGATGTAACAGTAAGTGTCGATGCAAATGGTCAACTTAGTTTTGATGATACCGTTGAGGCTATCGATTTTAAACTTCAAAATATCAGCTTCACATCAAATACAATCACCGTTGATATTAGTGATGAGCATGATTCTAAAGAGGAGGTTTTTTATCAAGGAAGTTATGGTGGTGGTAAAGCGTTACCATCAGGTTTAAGCATAAATGCTGAAACAGGTCAGATTACGGGGACTATTCCCGAAGATATGGTGGATGAAGAAGGAAATATTCAATTAGAAGTCTCTGCTTATAATGAAACAACAAAGGAGACAACAGTTTTAAAAATTAAAATAAATGTTAATGAAGTAAAAAATGCTGTTACACCTACCGCTGAAGTAGTGTATATACCTCTGAATGATCAATTAGAGATGCAAAGTGAGAATATAAATAACTATGGTCATGAGTTATCTAAACTGTTTGCCGTGTAGCTAGCATAAAAAATAGTGAGTGTATAAAATCGAGCATATTATCCAACTGAATTTCACCTAGATAATATGTTCTAAAATTTATTTTTTGTTCTAAACGGCAGAAGGAAGTTTAAAGTTTGAAAAATATTGCGCAGTTATTGCAGCTTGAAGAGAATTGTCGCAATTGTGATAGTGCAAAAGAATTAGGTTACATCATAGTAAATGAGACAAGAGATCTGATCTCTTATGATCAAGCTGCTCTTATATCACCCGATATAAGAGCGAAGTTGAGAGTACAAGAAATTTCTGATATTTCTGTCGTAGAAACGACATCTCCCTTTACTCAGTGGATTGAGGGTGTAGCAAATCACTTGCTTGACTTAGAAGATTCATCATCTTTACATGTCGTTAATATACAAAGCGATTTAACGCTTGCACAGCAAACTGAACTTAAAGATTTTAGTCCGTCGAATATATTATGGATCCCTTTAACAACTAAAAAAGAGATAGACGTTGAGTTTTATTTGATGCTGTTTAAAAACAGTTTATGGAGTGATAATGAAAAGTCGCTTTTAAAACATCTTGCCTCGTCATACAGTTATTTTTTATATTCATTACATAAATCTAGTTTTAATATATGGCTAAAAAACAGATCTTTTAACAGTAAGTATGTAAAAGTCGCATTAGCATTAATACTATTGCTAATGTTCGTCCCGATAAACTTAACCGTTTTGGCGCCTTTAGAAGTTAAGGCTAAAAACCCTCTTGTTATAACCTCACCATTAAATGGTGCTGTAGATAAAGTTAACGTATTCCCTGATCAAGTGGTAAAAAAAGGTGCTTTGATTGTTAAACTAAAAGATACCGAGTTTAACAATAACTATATTATTGCAAAAAGAACCCTCGAAGTTGCAAAAGCCCAACTTCATACGACGAAGCAAAATAGCTTTGTCGATTACAGTAAAAAAAGCCAAATTGCGACTATTGAATCAGAGGTACGGTTAAAAGAAGCTGAGATGGAGTTTGCAAAGTATGAGTTTGAAAAAACTAATATTTATGCAGAAGAGTCGGGAACGGTAGTTATCAATGATCCAAATGAGTGGGTTGGTAAATCAGTTGTTGTTGGGGAAAGAATTCTACTGATAGCGGATCAAAAAAGCATACAGCTTAAAATAATGCTGCCCGTAAGTGATGCCATCTTTTTAAATAAGGGGGCATTGGTAAAGATTTTCTTTGATAACGACCCTTTAAATACATGGAGCGGTAAAATATCTCAAATATATTATGAGCCTGAATTAACGCCTCAAACGGTTTTGTCTTATAAAATCATCGCTGATTTTGATAAAATTGATGAAAATGGATATATTCCTAAAATAGGTTTACGGGGAACTGCAAAAATATACTCAGAGAAGGTGACTCTGTTCTTTTATTTGTTTAAAAAACCTATTACGACAATAAGACAGTGGGTTGGTTGGTGATGAACCAAGAAAGTGAGAAAAAACTGCCCAAGTTAAGACAAGATTTAAAAATACTTCAAACCTCGGCGGGAGAAGATGGATCGAAAAGATGGCTTCTGTTTGACCCAATACAAAATAAATACTTCACTATTGCTCTGGATACTTTTGAGCTTATTTCTAAATGGAATGAAAACAAAACGGGCAGTGAATTTCTGGCTGATTTGCAAAAAGAGGGCTACGAATTTGACCAAGCGAGTCTAGATACTTTTATTCACTTTATAGTCGCAAGCGGTTTGACGGTTACTGACAACCACGAGGGTGTTTTAAGATTAGTAAATACGTCTGAATTGGCTAAAAAAAATATTTTTAAGTGGTTGATACATAATTATCTTTTTATAAGAATTCCTGTTTTCAAACCCGATAAATGGTTGAGTGATAATTTACGTTTTGTGCACTTTTTTTATAGCAATCTTTGGCGAAATATTGTCCTTTTCTTAGGGGGCATAGGCATTATTTTGGTGTTAAGAAATTGGGATACTTATGTTTCTACATTTCAACATTTTTTTTCCAAAGAGGGTTTGTTTTTTTACTTTATCACTCTCTTATTTATTAAGAGTTTTCATGAGTTAGGGCACGCATTTACGGCCAAAAAATATGGATGCAAAGTTCCCTCTATCGGGGTCGCATTTTTGGTGTTATTTCCTGTTTTATATACCGACACGTCCGACTCTTGGAAACTAAAATCAAAAAACAAACGTCTTAAGATTGTTTTTGCTGGTATAAAAGTTGAATTGTATTTAGCAATGCTTGCAACTTTTCTGTGGTCATTTACCCCTGATGGAATCATAAATAGCATACTATTTATGATTGCAACGACAAGTTGGATAACGTCGATACTTTTAAATATCAGTCCATTTTTGAAATTTGATGGCTATTACGCTTTATCAGATTGGAGCGAAAGTGAAAATCTGCAACCACGGTCTTTTGCAATGGCTAAATGGTATATAAGAGGTCTTGTTTTAGGGCTACAAGAAGAAGCACCGGAGTATTTAAGCAGTAAAAAAAGAAATTTTTTTATTATTTATGCAATATTAACGTCTATATATAGATTCTTTCTGTTTCTTGGTATTGCTGTTTTAGTTTATTATTTTGCATTTAAAGTCTTGGGGATCATCCTCTTTTTAGTTGAGATTATTTGGTTTATCTTATTGCCTATCTATAAGGAGTTGAAAATCTGGTGGAATAAAAAAGAGAAAATTACTCTGAATAAAAATAATAAAATATCTTTAGTCGTTATCTTAATGATGACTTTTATTTTCTTTGTTCCTTGGAATGCTAAAATAAATTTGCCGGCTATATTGCAAGTTGAAAATTATACGAATATCTATGCGAACAAAGAGTCACAAATAGTATCTATTAACTTCAAAAGTGGTGACCGTGTGAATAAAGGTGATGTGTTACTTTTATTAGAGTCACCAAACTTATCTCTCTCTATTGAAAAATGTAAACAAGAAATTGAGACGATTAAATTGGAGCTAAAAAAACAGGCGGGTTCAAAAGATATACTCGCAAAAATATTCTTACTTGAAGAGAATTTAATACGTAAAGAGAAAGAGTTAGAAGGGTTCCTTGGCGTTAATGCAAAGCTAACTGTAGTTGCTCCTTTTGACGGGTATATATACTTCAATGATACTTATGGTGTAAACCAATGGGTTAACCCTAAAGAGCCTATATTATCAATATACGATCCGAACAAGCTTAAAATAAGAGCCTTTTGCCCTGAAGAAAGAGTTCGAGATGTAGATATTAACTCAGCTTCATATTTTATATCGAATCTTAGTGAAGTTGATACTATCGATGTTGATATTAACTCTATTTCCGAAGTATCAACACCTTATTTAAGATATCCAGAGTTAAGCTCTGAATATGGCGGAGATATAGCGACAAGGCATGATTTTAATAAACGAATGTATAGTGAAAAGGCTTATTATCAAATAAATGCGGCGGTATTGAACAGTAATCGAATCTTTAAAATCAGAACAAAAGGCACGCTTGTTGTAAGCGGTGTAAGAAGAAGTATTGCTAAAATATTTTTACTTAAATTTGTCTCAGTTTTAATAAGAGAAAGTGGCTTTTAGACTTTTTGAAAACCTCTAAAACCGCGGCCCTTCATAATGTAGGGTTCAGCTGGAATTAGAAACGCCTTTAGGCAGGGAATAGTGTTACGTAACAATAGTGCTTTAAGTTGATATTTAACATCTTTTAAGTCTTTCATACCTGTTTCACGTGCTTGGGATAAATCGTGGAAATAAATAAGTTGCTAAACGAAAAAATAACAGTTTAAGTGGAGCATTGGTTTGTGTAATTGCTATAGAAATGTTGTTTTCGGGCCAAAATGATGTGATTGGTTCTGGATATGCAATTGCGCTTCAATATGGAATAATCTTTGTTGCAGAAGCAATTATTGGGTTATTTATATACGATGAAAAGAGCACATAATAGGCGCTTAAGCGGGCGTTAGACCTTCAGGAGTAAAAATGAACATTGTTGTAAATCGAGCGAAATTTGAAAATGTAAATGAAGTTAGTGCATTGTTTAATTCATATCGTGTTTTTTATAGTCAAAAGAGTAATTTAGATTTAGCAAAAGAGTTTATATCTGAAAGAATCAATAATAGTGAATCTGTTATATTTTATGCAATAGATAACACAGGCACTTATTTAGGTTTTACACAGCTTTATCCAAATTTTTCTTCTGTTTCAGCGAAGCGCAGTTGGGTTTTAAATGATCTTTATGTTTCTGAGTCGGCAAGACGGTTAGGCGTAGGAAAAAAATTAATGGAAGCCGCCAAATTTTTTGCAGAAAGCACGAATGCTAAGGGGATCGCTCTTCAAACAGCAGAAGACAATGTAAATGCTCAAACTTTGTATGAATCTTTGGGTTATAAAAAAGGTAGCGGCTTTTTTAGTTATTTTTTAAGTCTGCAACAGGCCTAACAATAAATTAAACAAGGACACAAAACAGTTGGCTTTTGCTCTTTCGTCGCTAGTTCTAGTCAACTATTTTATTGCCTCTTAACGAGGGGGTAGTCATTATTAAGGATATCTCAAATTATGGAAACTATTTCAAACTCGGGTTCGTATTTCGTTGGCTGGGGAACTTTGGCATTAATAAACGCTGGCTTAGCTCAAGGAAAAGGTCGTAAAGGGTTAAATTGGTTCCTTATATCGTTATTACTTGGACCTATTGCCACACTACTTCTAGTTGTAATGGAAGACTTACGTAGGTCTCAAAACTACTAATAAGAACATCAAATGTAAAATACAGTTGGCTGTTTTCACTTATGTAAGTGTTAGTTTTTTCAAAGTGTCTGGGTGCTTAAAAGGATTTTAGATGATGCATAAAATAGTAATTTTACTTTTAATATTAAGCTGTACTAGTTGTGTGGTATTACCTGAAAAGGATTACACACAAAAATACCAATGCGCACTATCAACAGAGATGAAAGTTTTAAAACTAGTAAATCTAACTGATGGAGATACTAGTTTTTACGAGTGGAATGATGAGATGTTGGCAATTATCAGTATACCCACATCGGCTATAATTTCAGCCAGCTATGTCTTGGTTAATAATATCTACCATATAGGTGAAAAACAGATAAAGTGTCACAAACCAAAAACTAGTAAGGCAATCAAGCAGGACAATGATCTCCCCCCGCTATAACGGACACCAAAATCTAACTAAAGATGAGATGTTCTATGCCCAAGTTGAACAATCCAAGACGAACTTGGCAGTATTCAAATGAAAAAATATACGGGTTCGTTATTTAATACTAATACTAGATATTAATTATTGACTTTAAAGCGGCCGACTAAATTTGTTAAATCTTTGGATAAAACAAGTAAGTCATTCGATCCATCGGCCAATGTATCAGCTGTATTAACAATACCTTTTGCCGATTGATTAATGCCACTAATATCGTCATTGATCAAGTCCGTTGAACTGCACTGTTGATCTGCGGCTTGAGTAATACGTGAGATATTTTCCTTCATTTGTCCAACTAAAGAACTGATTTCGTTAAATGATTGATTCGCTTGTTCAATTTTTTCGATAGTCTGTTTCGATTGTCCGACATTCACGGCCATTTGTTGAGAAACAACACGTGTTTTATCCAGCAAGTTCATCAATACAGCATCAATTTCTTCGGTAGCGCCTCGCGAGCGTTGCGCTAATGTTCTCACTTCATCTGCGACCACAGCAAAGCCTCGCCCTTGCTCACCAGCTCTCGCCGCTTCAATGGCCGCATTAAGTGCTAACAGATTAGTTTGTTCAGCAATGCTTCTGATAACATCTAATATTTTAGTAATATTCTCACTTTCCAGTTCAAGTGACTTCATCGATTGAGATGATTCACTTAACGATTTATTTAATGAACTCACTTCACTTACTGTGACAGAAATTAACGAAATTCCTTTTTTTGAGTACTCTTCAGTTTTCATAATAGTCGTTGAACTTTCTTGGCAGTCGTTTGATGTTTGATGTGCGATATCTGTCATTGTTGCGATAAGGTTATTGACATTATCTATTGATTGTTCTTGTTTATGGCTGACTGCTTTTACATCAGCGATTTGTATACCCGATTCATTAGCCGCCACATTTAATGTTGATGCACAGGTTTTAATATCAACAACAAGCTGATGAATCGAGTCTAAGAATTGATTAAACCATTGAGCTAATTCACTGACTTCATCTTGACCAATAATCTCTAGTCGCTTAGTTAAGTTTCCATCACCTTGTGCGATATCACGCAAACCTTCAGCCACACGGTTAATGGGTTGAACAATACGATTGGCTAACCAAAATCCCATGGCAATAAATAATGTCACCATGATTAAGGCAATCAGGGTAATGGTCTGACTCATACTATATGCAGGCGCTAAAATTTCATCGCTATGGATGACGCCAACAAAACGCCACTTTAGTTCTTTTGAATAATAACTGGCAACATCAACATCTTCACCTAAATGCTCGGTAGAAAAATGATCTTGATCTGGATTTTTTTGTAATATGGAAAATAATGATGATGAAAGATCTTTAATATTTTTGAAGTTATTCTCTGGTGTTTTGGCATCAGCTAATACGGTTCCTGATTCATCAATAAGAATGAGATAGCCGCTTTCACCTAGTTTTGTATTACTCAATATATCTGTTAATGTTGAAAGGGTAACATCTAGACCTTGTACGCCTATGATGTCGCCTTGCTTATTTTTGACCACTAACGCAGACGTTACTACAGGTTTCCCTATAACATCTTGATATGCTTCAGTAATAATTGGAACGTTGGGAGAGGCTAGTGCCTGTTTATACCAAGGACGTTGTCTTGGATCATAACCTCCAAGCACTTCTAATGGATACTGAACAAAGCCACCTTCTTTGGTGCCTGTGTATACGTAAAGTAAATCAGGGTGTGATGAACCAAAATCTTCATACAGCTTATATAAATTTAATTCTTCGACAGAATCATTTTTTGGCTCCATCATATGATCAGAGTCAATATAAGTATGCGTATTATCAGGAAGTTGGGCTGTCAATTTATTTTGAGCTAAAAATTTTACGTTAGCTTTGATTTGTTGAAAGAAGAGTTGAAAGCCGTTGTCTACTTGTCTTAACTCATCCTGAGTGCGTTCTACAAAGCTAGTTGAAGACTTAGAGATCGTCATTGATATGCTGACAATCGCAATAGCAATAATAGGCAAAATAACCGTAGCGGCAAAACTCAACGTTAGTTTAGAGCGAATATTCATAAAAAGTCGTTAAATAATCGTAAATGTAGCCATAATATAACTGAGAGTGGCGCTAAGGCCAAGACCCTTTTTACAGGCGTTTTTTATATCGATTCAACAGGATAAAATCATGGTGAGTAATTAAGTGGCGCTCGATTTTTTAAATTCACTCATTCCAGCTCAGAACCTTTAACAACTTTGGCGACCCAAGTGTTTGTCATGCAAGCTACTCAAGAAGGACAAATAACAGTTTGGGGTTTTCGTGCTTCACATATTAGCAAGAAATTTTTAGCTCCTTTTTTTAGCTCCTTTTTTTAGCTCCTTAGCGGGGCAACAGGAAAATGTCTATATTAAACAGAGGATGATATGAAAATAATAAACACTTGGCTGTTTGTATTGCATTCAACATTTTAGCCAAGCATTTTATTGTTGTTTAGTAAGGTATTGTGCATTCAGGGTGACTGGGGAATAGGAAGTGGCTATGAAAGAATCAGATTGGAAAGTGTTCACTAAGCTCAAGGATAAGGCAATTGAAAAATACTGCACTTTAGTTATATATAGTACTGGGAGAATCACAAGAAGTCATTTTAGATCAAAAAAATAATGTACATAACCGGTACTTTTTATTATATAAATCACTTCAAAATAGAGATAAGCAGATGGCGATACTTTTTGATGGGCATAGTAGGTCAAAAGCATGAATACAACTTATGTTAATTCGTAGGGAAGGGCTTGTTGATGAAGTTTTACTTGCTAAATTATCAGATAAACTTCGTAACGAAACAGATCCTGAAAAGCATGATTGGTAAAATTATTAACGAGAAAATATACAAGAATAGGTAACAGTTAACGAGGTTTCGCTAGACAATTTTAACCAAGCATTATTTAGACTATTATCTGATGGTTGTTAATTACCTGTTTATTTTCAATGGTTAAAGTAGAAAAGCCACGGCGTTATTAAATTTTAAAAGACGATTTTTTTAAAAACTGATCTATAATTTTTTAAACGGATATTGTGTAGCTTGTGCCGTTAAACATGACTAATATTAACGTGTAAATGTTAGTCATGTCTGTTGAGGCTAATCCTAGCCTTCGCCGTGCTTTAGGTAATACTTTTGCTAGTATGTATTACTTTAAAATCAGCAAGTTCATCTTTATTAACCATGAGTCGCTCTATCACCCCAAATCTCTTTTAAACGTTGATCTCGACCACAGCGCCAACGATAAGCGTTATATCGTATAGGGCTATTTTTATAAAAATCTTGATGGTAGCTTTCATTACCTTTAATAGGATAAAAAGTACTAGTGGTTAATATAGGTGTAACAACGGTTTGATTAGGAAACTCTGCTATCACTGCTTTTTTTGATTGTTCAGCTAATGTTCGTTCTTGCTCGTTAGCAACAAAGATGGCACTTAGGTAGCTTGGCCCTTTATCACAAAATTGACCTCTTGCATCAAAAGGATCAATATTTACCCAATAATGATCTAATATATCTTGGTAGCTCACTTTTTCTGGGTCGTAGGTTATTTCTACTGCTTCATAATGGCCTCGATGATCACCTTGATAAGTTGGATTTTTTATCTTACCGCCAGTAAAGCCTGAGACAACATCTGTAACGCCAGGTAATTTTTCAAAATCTGATTCCATACACCAGAAACAACCACCCGCTAAAATTGCTTTATCTGCGTTGGCTAATGATGCATAAAAAAGCACCGAAATTGATAAAACTAATCCTAATATTTTTGTCATAAAAATCTCGCATTGATGTGGTGAATGAATAAATAGTTATGCAGATATAATTAAAGACCTACTATTAATAAAAATTATTTCACTTATGAATAAACTCAACAGGCGCAATAGCGATGAGCTTTGAAGTAAAGGTTGCCAACACGTTAAATACTTTTTGTATTTATCTCCCCTAGTGCTTCATCGCTATCAAGAGATTTTTTCAATAGAGCAGTAGGTAAATTAGCCAGTAAACACCGACAAGCCGGTATGCAATTTTTGGCGTATGTTGTACTGGTTTTAGTAGTGAGTATTGTGTATTTTAAAGTAGCTTAACCACTAAAACATAAAAATATAATGTGCTGTTCTTACTCAAGGCGACACTTTAGCTAGCTATTGTATTACTTATTTTATTCGCTATTATTTGAGCCTTGGTATTATTAGCTCGAGAACCCTATCACTATAGCGTATCCTGTTGGCTGTTGAGCTTATTATTGTTGTTTATGAATATTAAAGTAAAGAATTTGCCGGTATCTGAAATCTTATGTTCAAACTGTCAGGCATGTTGTTGTAGTTTAGAAGTTAGAATTATTTCAGATACTGGTGTGCCACATCACCATATATATGTTGATGCGTATGGGCATGAATCAATGCGGCGCTTAGATGATGGTAAATGTTCAGCCCTTAATCGAGATACATTAATGTGTTCAATCTATGAAAACAGACCATGGGTTTGTCGTGAATTTGAGATGGGCTCAGATGAATGTATAGATGAAAGAAATGAGAAGCTGTAGTATTTATTAATATCAGAACAGTTAACCTTTCACGCCAAATAGACTTTTTTAAAAGGACAAAACATCGCTTTTGGCCTTTCTTCCTTATTACCCCAGTGAGCTGAAAACAGTAGCATTAATCTTAATAAGGCCTTGCGTTGGATATTTTATCTAAAAAGGTGGATTTTCAGGCTCCTTTTGTTACTTTTAAATGCTGTTATTTATAATTATATGAATGGGTTAGCGGTTAGCTCTACGCCTATTTTATCTTGGAAAATGTTGCTTTTAATTCGATATTACTAACACGAGTATTATGGTGAATAGTTGTTAATCATTTTATTTGTTTCAAATCCTTAGTGCGATAAGGTTTCAGTTTAAGGTGGAGTTGTATGTTAAAAAAAGAGAGTACAGGACTTATTGTTATTGATGTTCAGGGTAAACTTGCCCGCATGGTTTATGATAGTGAGGAGCTAGTTGCTAATTGTGGCAAGCTGATTAAAGGTGCACAGGCACTTGGTTTACCCATTATTTGGCTTGAACAAAATCCGGCAAAACTTGGTGCTACAGTTGCTGAACTTAGCGCTTTATTAGCCGAGCAAACGCCAACGCTTAAGTTTACTTTTGATGCCTGTGAAACGCCTTTGTTTATCGAGCAAGTTAAAGCAGCTAATATTGATAACTGGCTTGTTTGTGGTATTGAAGCCCATATTTGTGTTTATCAAACAGCGCTACACTTACAACAGTTGGGCTACAAGGTGCAACTCGTTAGTGATTGTGTGTCTTCACGTACACTAGCCAATAAACACTTAGCAATAAATAAACTCGATAATCGAGGTATAGCTATTTCAGGCTTAGAAATGTGCTTATATGAACTTGTTAAAGATTGTCGTGCTGATGAGTTTAAAGAAATTTTAGCTTTAATTAGATGAGTAAATTTCAAGCAGTAACAACTTGTTGTTGCTATTAAACTCCTTAAAAAATAAAAAATAAAAAATCAAGATGAAAAGTAATGACCAGTGCTAACGAATTACTTTTCATTATTACAGCCAGTTAATCCTGAGTATTAGCGCAAAATAATAGCATTTATAACTGGCCTATAGCTTTCTGCTTTTAAGTACACACAGTCACAAGAAACTTTACTGTGTTACTCCTGCTAGTCTGCGTCAGTAGATAACTTCATAAGATAAAAAAATTACAATATTGTTAACTTATTTTGTAGCTATACAGCAAGGATTACTTTAAATTATTTAAGGTCATCAATATAAAGATACTGTTAAATAGTTATTGTCCAACTTGATTCAGGCCATACCAAGTCGTTAATTTAATTAGCATAAAATATTATTTCATAGGAAAGAATTAGCATGAAACTAGAATCTATTGCCTTACATGAAGGCTATAAATCAGAAGCAACAACCAAGTCTGCCGCCGTGCCTATTTACCAAACAACTTCTTATACTTTTGATAATACGCAGCATGGGGCCGATCTATTTGACTTAAAAGTTCCTGGCAATATTTACACCCGCATTATGAATCCAACCACAGATGTGCTGGAAAAACGTATTGCTGCAATGGAAGGAGGCATTGGCGCTTTATGTGTTGCTTCTGGTATGGCGGCTATTACTTACGCGGTTCAATGCCTTTGTGAAGTGGGCGATAATATCGTTAGCACAAGTGAATTGTATGGCGGTACGTACAACTTTTTTGCTCATTCTTTGCCCAGACAAGGTGTTGAGGCTAGGATGATTTCACATGACGATTTTGCAGCCTTTGACAAAGCTATCGACGAAAAAACTAAAGCAGTATTTTGTGAATCTATTGGTAATCCGGCAGGCAATATAGTTGATATTACTCGTTTGGCAGAAATAGCACACAAACACGGTGTGCCATTGATTGTTGATAACACGGTTGCTACGCCCTATTTATGCCGACCTTTTGAGTTAGGTGCTGATATTGTTGTACATTCGCTGACTAAATATATTGCCGGTCATGGTACTTCGATTGGTGGTGTGATTGTCGATTCAGGAAAATTTGATTGGGTGGCAAACAAAGCGCGTTTCCCGGTCATGAATGAACCTGATCCTTCGTATCATAACGTTGTTTACACTGAAGCTATGGGTGCTGCTGCTTATATTGGCCGTTGTCGCGTAGTGCCGTTAAGAAATACTGGCGCGGCGTTATCACCAATGAATGCTTTTCAAATTTTACAAGGGCTTGAAACTCTTGGTTTGCGTATGGACCGTCATTGCGAAAATGCGGAAAAACTTGCCACCTACCTTCAACAACATAAAAAAGTTAAATGGGTCAACTATGCGGCATTGCCTGATAGTCCTTATTTTAATAGCTGTAAAAAAATTACCAATGGTAAAGCCTCAGGTATTTTGAGTTTTGGGGTTGAAGGGGGAATTGAAGCCTGTGCACGTTTTATTGACGCACTTGAAATGATTTTACGACTAGTCAATATTGGTGATGCAAAATCATTGGCCTGTCATCCAGCGTCAACCACGCACCGACAGTTGAATGAGCAAGAATTAGCCTCAGCGGGTGTTAGTGCTGATTTGATCCGAATTTCTGTTGGTATTGAACACATCGACGATATTATTGCTGATGTTAGTCAAGCGTTAGAAAAGGCATAAACAAAGCTTACTTGCCCTTGAAAGAGGGCATTGTTGTGTGTTTTGATGCACGTTTTTAACATATGGTGGCCTTCAAAGTGCAGGACGTTGCTTAACAAACGCTGTGATAAAAATCAAAATAAAAATTAACAAGTAATTTAGCTTATGAAAATACAAAATCAGCTTTCTTACTTTAATACCTTACTGTAAAGGGCGTTTATAACTAGTACCTTATCGATTTTTTGTACCTATACTTTAGCTAATGTTTTGAATTATTGTGCTTTTATAATAAGCTCAAACCTACATTTTGAAAGCGAATGAGTTAAAACTATGCTCTACTTTGACAATATGCTGTGAGTTATTTTTACTCATCTACGCCTTACTCAGTTATAAAGCCTCTTGAATAGGCCTTAGTAAAAGGAGAATTGTTTTGAATATCAATATAACATTTGTGGGTGAATTAATATTTTACTCAATGTTTATCGTAGGTGGTTTAAGTTATTATTTAGGTAAACGTAAAACGTCGAACCCTAAGATAGCGACACTAATAGGTGTAGTTTTGTGTATTACTCCGCCTCTGAACTTAGTGTACTTAATTGTTTTAATGCTAAAAAACAACATAGTCGTCAATAAAAATCTTAAAACTACTATATAACGCCAAAACTTCAGAGCAGGCTACTAATAACGGCTAGTTAACTTTTTAGCTCTTTAACGGGTAAGTTCAACGCACGTTATATTGTGTTTCTGCTGCTTTTATTTTGATGGCATTTAGGTTTTTTTATCAATTAGGCGCTCAATTAGGCGAACAATTAGGTAATCAATTTTAGTTATTAATAGCACCATTAATAAGGTTATTAAGTTTAATAGGGAAATGACATGAAACAGGGAAGTAACATGAAACTGACTTTTATTATTATTGTTTTAGCGATTGCGGGTTGCTCTTCAGTGCGACTAAATTCTAATGCTGATACTTACCTGGTCAATCAAATAGAAAATCATATGCGTAAAAATGCGGTTAAAAGATATACCTACAATGAAGTATGGAAACTAGGCGCAGCGCAGGTCGGCTACGTTGAGTCTGACTATTGCCAACTAGACTTTAGGGATCATAAGATTGACCAAAATACATTGATTTCATCGTTAGAGATTAAAACGCAAAAATTGGGTGGTAATGCTTTAGTGTTTGATTCGTGCTTAGTCAATAGCAATATGGCTAGCTGCCATATTTATACAAAATGTAAGGGGATGGCGTACAATATTTCTTATTAATTCAACATCTTATTAATCTAACACCATAAAAATCTCTGGTAATAAAAGTTACCATGTTTATTGTTATAGCTTTCATTATACCGGTGCAGTTCGCACCTCCTAGCAGGTAAGTTTAGCTTTAGCCCGTCAAGTTGGCGGTATAAGTTCTACTTTTTAGTTAAGCTTATAGCTTGAAATTTTTTTACTGACTCAATTTTCTTGAGGCTTACGGTTAGTCGTATCCTATATTAGATGACTTATTGTCGACAGTAACGCCAAAACCAAAACCAAAAGATATACTGCAAACAGCGTTAATTACAATATTTGAGTAATACATCTTTGGTATTTAATAGCTTAAGGATTAATTAATTTGACATACGCTGGCTTTGAGTAGCGTATAATACCAACCTCATTAATTATCTGATCATTTTTACTGGTTAAAATAACCCACTACTGCGTTATTTATTTAATAATTAGCACAACTCGTTATTAAAATAAATGTCTTATATTTGGCCATTTTTCCTGCGTATAAAGTAGACCACCTAATTAATGAAATTGGTATGATTTTTCACGTTCTCAAAATTTTATAAATGTATTAGGTAAATATGACAGATAAAAAACTGATAAGTATTTTAAATACCTCAGCTAATCAAGAAGTTTTTTTTGGCCCACAAGGCTTTAAGCAGGTAGCAACTCAAAACGAATTAAATGAGGCACAGCTTGGTTTTGGCATGAGTGAATTAGGTCAAGCAGCCAACAGTGATGAGGTATCCAGCGAAGAAAAAGGCTGTTGGCAAACCTCATGGCAGGTCTTTGCCCGAGATACCGAACTAGGTGATCCGTATTTTGTTGACACCAATCAAGCCAAATTACCCGTTTATACTGGATTTTTAGCTGAAGCAGGTTGGGAAGTAGAGCTAGTAGCAACGAGTTTAGTGAGTTATATCGCTTGTATGCAGTTGCTGTTTGATCATGGTCAACAAACCCAAGCACAATTTTTCCCAGACCCCAGTAGTGTGATTGATGAAGCCATATTGCAGCAGTTACAGCAACAATTGATTGAAATTTCGGGTGGTCAGAAATTCTGGCAACTATTTATGCAATGTTACCTTGATTGGCTTATTGAAGATTAGAAAATTCATTTGATTTTTGTTCGTAATAAGGTTTTTACTCACTATAATTTTAATTATTACTTATTTATTGTCTGAAATCATATGTTATATAATGTGATTTATATCTGTAACCATTTGTTTTAAAAGATTTATGTTGTTATTTCGCTGTTTATCCTAGTAAAAGATAAAATAGTGGTATGACCAGTGCTCGGATCTGTGTATACTCAATATCACTTGTGCAGTAATGCAAAAAATTATTATTAAAAGTGGTAGGAGTTAAGCATGCTAAGTTATAAAGCACCGATAGCAGACATCAAATTTTTGTTTGAAGATGTATTCAAGTATTACGATCATTACAAAAAGTATCCTGAATTTGAAGAAGCAACGCCTGATTTGGTCGATGCTATCTTAGAAGAGTGTGCAAAATTTAGTGAAAATGAACTGCTACCTATTAACCAAAGCGGTGATGAAGAAGGTTGTACCTTTGATAATGGTGTTGTAACAACGCCTAAAGGCTTTAAAGAAGCTTATCAAAAATTTGTTGAAGGTGGTTGGCCTAGTTTGTCACATGCTGTTGAGCACGGTGGCCAGGGCTTACCGTCATCATTAGGCATGGTAATGTCTGAATTGATGGGCACAGCTAACTGGTCTTGGGCCATGTATCCGGGCTTGAGTCATGGTGCGATGAATACTATTGATACTCATGGTACTGATGAGCAAAAAACACTTTACCTTACACGCCTTATTGAAGGGTCGTGGACCGGCACTATGTGTTTAACTGAACCGCAATGTGGTACAGATTTAGGACAAGTTAAAACCAAAGCTGAGCCAAATGGTGATGGTACCTATAACCTTACCGGCACTAAGATTTTTATCTCAGCCGGCGAACATGACTTAACCGATAATATTATTCATATTGTATTAGCCAGAGTGCCGGGTGCACCTGCAGGTACTAAGGGTATTTCACTCTTTATTGTGCCTAAAATGCAAACGGATGAGCAAGGCGTTATGGGTGAGTTCAATAATGTTTCTTGTGGCTCTATAGAACATAAAATGGGTATTAAAGGCTCATCAACAGCAGTACTTAATTTTGATAATGCCAAAGGGGTGTTAATTGGCCCTGAAAATAAAGGCTTAGAATGTATGTTCACCTTTATGAATACCGCACGTGTCGGCACGGCATTACAAGGTGTTTGTGCCGCTGAATTGGCTTACCAGAACTCATTGATTTACGCGAAAGAGCGTTTGTCTATGCGTTCATTAACTGGTACAAAACATGCCGATAAAGTCGCTGATCCTATTATTTGTCATCCTGACGTACGCAAAATGCTAATGACCCAAAAAGCGATTAGTGAAGGCGGCCGTGCGATGATCTATTACACCGCAAAAATTGTTGATGATATAGATAATGCTAAAACTGAAGAAGATCGTAAAAAAGCCGATAATCGTTTAGGTTTTATCACACCCATTTTAAAAGCTTTTTTAACTGAATTAGGTTCAGAAAGTGCCAATCATGGTCTGCAAATCTTTGGTGGTCATGGTTTCATTAAAGAATGGGGCATGGAACAAATTGTGCGTGACACACGTATTGCAACACTTTATGAAGGCACAACTGGTATTCAAGCGCTAGATTTATTAGGCCGTAAAGTACTGATGACACGTGGAAAATCGTTAAATGCCTTTGCTAAAGAAATACTGACCTTCTGTAAAGATCACAGCATGATATCGAGCAATCCACATAAACGTCAAATGAACAAGTTTATCTGGCCGTTAAGTACATCGGTAGCAAAATGGCAACAATATACTATTCGCTTAGGCCTTAAAGCTAAAAAAGATCGTGACGTTATTGGTTCTGCTTCAGTAGACTTTTTAATGTACTCAGGTTACATCGTTATGGCTTATTTTTGGGCGCAAATGGCGCAAGCTGCGTATGAAAAATTAGCGACTGATGTTGAAAACAGAGATTTTTATCGTGCAAAAATTAAAACTGCTGAATTTTACTTTGAACGCTTATTACCACGTACTAAGTCATTAGCGGTCACTATGATGGCTGATCCTAAAACCTTAATGCAGTTAGATGAAGAGTTATTATCTTTCTTGTAAGCAATAAGTTTTAGCTATATTTTTGCTGAGATTTTTGTCTAGGTTTTTATGTAAAATTTAACCTAGATAATAAAATACAAAGGCCATATTTCATGAGGAATATGGCCTTTTTTGATTCTGTCAGCAAACGTCAGTTTTGTTGTGAATTTTTTATTTTTTAGTGTATCTGCCTATGGACTTTAAATATATGTTTGGCTAAAACGGTGATGGAAACCGTTGCAATACCTGCTTAATATCTTCCAGTACATCAGGGGTCAGTGGTTGCTTAAAAGCCGCAATATTTTCTGTCAATTGTGGCATATTGGTTGCGCCAATAATGGTTGAAGTTACCCCATGTACTTGCTTACACCAAGCTAAAGCCAAGTGAGCTGGCGAAATATTATGCTTTTTGGCAATGTCGACGTAGGCCTGCACCGCAGCAGCAGTATTTGCTGTATCTCTAAAAAGACCATTGCGTTGCATAAAGGTAAAGCGACTACCTGCTGGGCGTTGGCCATTGAGATATTTACCGGTCAGTAACCCTGTTGCCAGTGGCGACCAAGGTAAATAGGCGATATCTTCATTGACACAATTTTCAATTAAATACGGCCAATCTTTTGTATGTAACAAACTAAATTCATTTTGTATTGATACCATACGCGGCAAGTTATGTTCAGCACTTAAACGTAAGTACTGGTTAATGCCCCAAGGTGTATCATCGGATAGTCCGCAATAACGAATTTTACCCGCTTTAACGCAACTATCTAAGCCTTGTAATATGTCTAACATTTCTTCATTTTGTTGTTCAACATTAACCTGTGGATAGTTAATGTCATTTGGCCAGTGCCGACCAAAGTGTGGAGACTGACGATTAGGCCAGTGTAACTGGTAAAGATCGATATAATCGGTTTGTAAGCGTTTTAATGATGCTTCAACGGCGGCAATAACACTGGCACCTGATATATTACTGCCATCACGAATGTAGGAGAATCCGGGACCCGCAATTTTTGATGCTAACACAATGTTTTTACGACGTGATGGATTAGCACCAAGCCAATGGCCAATTATTTCCTCAGTTTTGCCATAAGTTTCTGCACTAGGTGGTACGGCGTACATTTCAGCCGTATCAACAAAGTTGATACCTTGTGATTGAGCATAATCGAGTTGGGCATTAGCATCGTTTTGATTATTTTGTAATCCCCAGGTCATACTGCCTAAACAAATAGGTGAAATCTCTAATGAGCTACTGCCTAATCGAACATATTTCATTTTATTAACCTTTTATGCTTTGTGTAAATATCGAATGCTAAATGCAAAATTTATAGTGCTGTGTCACGGTTAAAATTAAAAATAATTTTATGGCACAAACTCAAGGCGGCAATTGATAATAATAGCTTGTGCCCGTATGGGTATTTTCAGTGGCTAATATTACCAATACTAGATTATCAATACTAGATTAAATCATAGGCATGAGGCTAATATAAATAGTAGAAAAATACCTGGCAGACTCTTGCTGGGCACTTAATGTGTAGATGTTTTTTTACCTAGCTAATTCAGAAAAGCTTGGCTATTTAGGGTTAGTTGCATTGTTATTAGTGCTTTATGGCAATAATAATAGCCAATATTTGTCTTGTCACTATTGGTTGAAATTGCAATTTAATACTGATGTAGGCTGACATCAACCTAATCAATTGTTGAACAAAAAAAGCCCCTTATTGCTGTTGGCAGTAAGGGGCTTTAGAACTATATTTTGACTTAAAAACTAACCCGCTTTTAAGTCATCAGAGTCAAAGTCATCGACATCAATAGTCGCTTTACGCGAAATTTCTGTCGCGGTGAGTAATGCGGCTTCTTTTTCAGTGATAATATTCGCCGCTAAGCCTTTTGCAGCAACAAGATCAAGTTGATAAAATGGCAGGCGCTGACCAAGTTCACGACAAATTTTCTCAAAAATAGGTTCACAAGCAATGATATCTTCAAGCGTTTGTTCTAATTGCCCTAAAATATTGCCTGGTTCACGTGTAAGGTATTGACCTTTTCCTAAGCGTGTACGCGTTTCATTAGGGTACTGTAGTAAGGCCGCCACTTTATGATCGGTTATATCTGACGGTTTTTTCAACCAACAGCCGAGCGGTAAAATGATCAGTCGCAATACTTTCGCCACTATCCGATTGGGGAAGTTATTAATGAGTGCGTCAATCGCTTGTTGAATATTGTATAGACTGTCTTCTAAGGCCCATTGTACTAGGGGTAAGTCAGCGCTTTGGCGACCTTCATCGTTGTAACGTTTAAGGGTGGCAGACGCTAAGTATAAATAGCTTAAAATATCACCCAGTCGTGCTGAAATACGCTCTTTACGTTTTAAATCTCCGCCTAACGTTAACATAGCAATGTCAGATAGCATGGCTAAGTTTGAGCTAAAACGGGTCATTAGTTGGTAATAACGTCTAGTTTCATCGTTAAAAGGTGCGCTAAGGGCATAACTGCCGGTAAAAGAAAACCAAACACTACGGCAAATATTACTAATCGCAAAGCCAATATGACCAAATAAGGCATGATCAAAATCATTCAGTGCTTGTGTTTTATCTTCATTATTTGCCGCCGATAATTCAGCCAATACATAAGGGTGGCAGCGAATAGCACCTTGACCATAAATAATCATACTGCGAGTCAGTATATTTGCACCCTCAACAGTAATAGCAACAGGGGCACCCTGGTAGGCACGGGCAAGATAATTACTAGGGCCCATACAAATACCTTTGCCACCATGAATATCCATAGCATCAGCGACACATGTGCGCATTTTTTCGGTCAGGTGATATTTAACAATCGCAGACACCACACTGGGTTTTTCGCCCATATCAATTGCGCCTGTCGACATAGTCGTTACTGCATCCATTAAGTAGGCATTACCCCCTATGCGTGCTAAGGGTTCTTCGACACCTTCCATTTTACCGATAGCTATTTTAAATTGGCGACGAATACGACTGTAAGCGCCCGTTGCTAATGCTAGCGACTTGATACCGCCGGTACTATTTGAAGGTAAGGTAATGGCGCGACCCACAGATAAACATTCAACCAGCATACGCCAGCCTTGTCCTGCCATTTCAGGACCACCTATGATGAAACTTAATGGTACGAAAACGTCATTACCCTGGGTTGGACCATTTTGAAACGGCACGTTGAGTGGAAAATGACGACGACCGGTAATAACACCTTCGATATCTGTAGGTATTAATGCACAGGTAATGCCTAAGTCTTCTTCTTCACCTAACAGGTGGTCAGGGTCTTGTAATTTAAATGCTAAACCTAATACTGTTGCAACAGGGGCTAAGGTGATGTAACGCTTATCCCATGTTAAACGCATGCCAAGCACTTCTTCACCCTCGAACTTACCACGACAAACAATGCCGAAGTCAGGAATCGCACCTGCATCAGAACCCGCTTCTGGGCTCGTTAGTGCAAAACAAGGAATTTCATCGCCTTTAACTAGTCGCGGTAAATAATAATCTTGTTGCTCTTGGGTGCCATAATGTTGCAATAATTCACCCGGACCGAGTGAATTAGGTACGCCAACGGTAGACGATAAAACGGTACTGACACTGGAAAGCTTTTGTAAGACACAAGATTGAGCATAGGCGCAAAATTCTAGACCACCGTATTGCTTTTTAATGATCATCGCAAAAAATTTATTATCTTTAAGGTATTGCCATACTTCGGGTGTTAAATCGGCAAGTTCATGGGTTGTTTGCCAATCATCAGTCATACGACAAACTTCTTCTACTGGACCATCTAAAAACGCTTGTTCTTCTGCGCTTAATCTTGGTTTAGGGTAGTTATGAAGTTTTTTCCAGTCGGGTGTGCCGCGAAATAGTTCCGCTTCAAACCAGGTAGTACCGGCGTCAATAGCTTCTTGCTCAGTTTTTGACATTTCGGGCATAATGCCCCGAAAAATAGCCAGTAAAGGACTAGAAATATACTGTTTTCGCACATCAGCAATATTTAATGGCAAGGCAATAATGACAAAAATTAGCCAACCGAAGAAAGCGATCACATCGAAAAAAGTTCCGACGATCATCAGTAAGGTAAATGCTATGGTAAATGTTGAGAGTGAGGCGCGTGAATAAGCCATAAACCCGCATAATGCTATAGCAATGAGTATCCAAGTTAAGTAGTCCACATATTTCCCTTAATGTTGATATTTTGGCCAACGTTGGTAAAGTCAAACCAGAGTTTATAGTCAGACCAGAACTTAAGGTCAGACCAGCGTAATAGTTTAAGCTTAATTCGTCTGCTAGATAATTTCAAATTATTTTCGTTACTTACGGCCTTTACTAGGATTATTTGCCGTAAAGAATTAAAATGGTATTACTTACTGACTATAACAAAGTAAAATGGTCAAGTAAGCTTGATTAATTTGAGTTTACATAATAGATTATTTTTATTTTTTTACTGATACCTCAACGGCTAACACGGTAATTTTCTGGTGTTAGTTTCATCAATTTTTGTTTTTATTGGTTTTATTTTATGTGTGAATTAATGGCCATGAGTGCCAATGTACCTACGGATATTTGTTTTAGCTTTAGTGGTTTAATGCAGCGGGGCGGTAATACTGGGCCCCATAAAGATGGCTGGGGTATTACTTTTTATGAAGGTAAGGGTTGTCGCAGTTTTAAAGACCCGCTACCGAGTGCACATTCACCTATTGCTCAGTTGGTGACTGATTACCCGATCAAAAGTGAAACAGTGATCTGTCATATACGACAGGCAAATTCTGGCAATGTATCTTTGGTTAATACCCACCCATTTGTTCGCCCTATGTGGGGTAAAAATTGGACTTACGCGCACAATGGTCAATTAGCTGATTTTAAATCTACGTTAGCGACAAAGTATCATTTACCTATTGGAGAAACCGATAGTGAACAGGCTTTTTGTTGGATATTAGATCAACTGTTACAAGAGTTTGACGGTGATCAGCCTAATGCTGAAGTATTATTTCATTATATTATTGGGCTATGTAAGCAAATCAATGAGTTAGGTGTATTCAATTTATTGTTAACCGATGGTGATTTTTTATTGGTGTATTGTACCAATAATTTACATTGGCTAACCCGACGTGCGCCGTTTGGTAAAGCAAGTTTGATTGATGCAGAAATGGTGGTGAATTTTGATCAAGAAACCACCGAAAATGACATTGTTACTCTTATCGCGACTCAACCATTAACTGACGATGAAACATGGCAAAAAATGCAAGTAGGCGAAGGTTTATTATTTTGTAAAGGCCAGCTAATTTTTGAAAGTAAACCAGATTAATGAAAGCTTAAAGGTGGTTAAGCAAAGTGACTTTTAACTGAGTCACTTTTAATTTAACCACCTTTAATTTAATCATTTTTAATTCAGTTACTCTTACACTTTTATTTAATCACTTTACGATAACTGATTGAAAAATTATTAGAAGTTTACTGAGGTTTAATTATTTGCTTGAAGCGGTCGCTGCATCGCTGTTGGTCACTGACTTTAATTGTACTTCAAATTGCTCAACATCAGCTTTAATTTGATAAAGTTTGACTAACAGGTAATCTAACTCGGGTGCAAACCAAGCGTAGGTGATACGCTTTTTCTCAACAACTTCACGTTTAAGTCTAATGGTTTTTACCAAGCCATAAGGTAACATTAGCTCTTCTTCACCGTCGTATTGGTAAACGTAATTTTTGATTGAACCTGACGTTTTAATCACAGGGTAAACAAAATGCTCTTGTTCGGGATTAGTGATCATATTGAGACGAAGCTGCAGATGGTAACTAAGCGAGTCTTGAATGTTCTCAGGGAAGTCTATGTTTTTTGTTTGCTGTTTCTTCTCATCAATAGCGCTATTATTTGCTATGTCATAACGCCATTTATAATATTTGTCAGAGCCAGTGCCTTCGCGTTTGTATTCATAACTTGTTGGCGTTACTTTATAGTCTTCAAGCTGAACAATAGAGCTTTCTGCACGACTATCTGAGAAAATTAACCATTCAATTTCTGTCTGATAACTGTATTTCGCTAAGCCATTATTTAAATAGCTTAACTTACGTGTGGCTTCACCAACAGCTTTGTTGCTTCGCAAAATAGTATATTGAGCATTAAATGCAGGGATCACTACACTATTTTCTTTGTCTGCTGCCATGACATTAAAAGTGAGACTAGACAAAAGTAAAGGAATATAAGGTAATGATTTCAACATGGTAAACTCTCTAAATTAAATACTATTCTTCGCTAGCATACCCCGAAATAGGTAAGATTACACCATCAAATAATGCATATTCTTCTGTCATAGTTACGCGCTTAGTACAACACCAATTAACCACCATAGGATAAATACGATGTTCTTGTTGATGTACACGCTGAGCAAGTTCATCGGCGTTGTCTTCTGGAAAAACAGGGACTTTTGCTTGTAAAATTACCGGCCCACCATCAAGTTCTTCAGTAACAAAATGTACACTCACACCGTGTTCAATATCACCGGCGTCAATGGCGCGTTGATGGGTATATAAACCTTGATACTTGGGTAATAGAGAAGGGTGGATATTGATCAAGCGACCTTGAAATTTTTGTACAAATTTAGCGGTTAAAATACGCATAAAACCGGCTAGCACAATCAAATCAGGCTGATAATTGTTAATTTCGGCGACCAAGGCACTATCGTAACTTTCTCGGTTATCAAAGTCTTTGTGTGAAAGCACAGAGGTTGCTATGTTAGCATCTTGTGCTCGCGTTAAACCATATGCGTCAGCTTTGTTAGACACTACAGCGACGATTTCGCCACCATAGTTGTCTTGCTTACAGGCATCAATAATTGCTTGTAAGTTTGTGCCGCCGCCGGAAATAAGTACTACAATTCGGCTTCGCATCAATGATTAACCTTTGTTGATAATAACTTGTTCTTGGCCTGCTTGTAGATCAGCAATTTCACCAATATGCCAAGCGTTTTCACCTTGCGCGTTAAGAATGTCGATGCTTTGTGCTAATTGCTCAGCAGGTACTACGAGGATCATACCAACGCCACAGTTAAATGTGCGATACATTTCATGTTCACTGATATTGCCATTTTCTTGCAACCAATTAAAGATGGCTGGCCATTGCCAGCTATTGCCGTCAACAATGGCTTGAGCGCTCTCTGGTAAAACACGTGGAATGTTCTCCCAAAAGCCGCCACCAGTAATATGTGACAAGGCGTGCACATCAACATGCTTAAGCAGTTCTAAAACTGATTTAACATAAATTTTTGTTGGCGCTAAAAGGTGATCAGCTAATGGTTTTCCATCAAGTAAATCATCGGTGTTGGTGTTATTTACTTCTAATACTTTGCGTACCAAAGAGAAACCATTTGAGTGAGCACCAGAAGAGCCAAGCGCAACAAGTTGATCACCTGCGGCTACTTTAGTGCCATCAATTAAACGTGATTTTTCAGCAACACCAACACAAAAACCAGCGATATCGTAGTCGCCTTTGTGGTACATGCCTGGCATTTCAGCGGTTTCACCACCGACTAATGCACAACCCGCTTGTACACAACCTTCTGCGATACCTTCAACAACAGCTGAAGCAACGGCAACATCAAGTTTTGCTGTAGCATAATAGTCAAGGAAGAATAGTGGCTCAGCACCTTGCACGATTAAATCGTTTACACACATAGCCACTAAGTCGATACCGACAGTGTCATGCTTTTTTAAATCTATTGCTAAACGCAATTTTGTACCAACGCCATCCGTTCCGGCAACAAGTACGGGCTCTTTATAGCCAGTAGGAAGTTGACAGACAGAGCCAAAACCACCTAGACCCCCCATAACTTCTGGACGAGTAGTGCGTTTTACGGCACCTTTAATATTTTCAACTAGGGCATTACCTGCATCTATATCAACGCCAGCATCTTTATAATTTAAAGACTGTTTTTCTTCGCTCACGGGGAAACCTCAATTATGTTGTTAGTTTGCTTGTATGATAAAGGCGCACATTCTATCAGCGCAAAGACGTGCTGAAAATCTTTAAAATAATTTATTTTTTATAAGTGATAAAAATCAGCAACATTATGATAAGATCTTCATTATGAAACACATGATGAAACACATGTTAATGCTAAATATGTTCAGAAATTGTCTGATATTCTTATGCCTTGTATTACCGCTTAAAATTAGCGCTATCGAGGTCGAAAACTTGTACAGCGCAAAAGTTGCTGTAGCGTCACAATCAAATGGCGATCGTAATCAAGCACTTAAAAATGCCTTGCGGGCAATTTTAGTCAAGGTGGGCGGTAATGATATTGATCATCCGCTTATTACCCAGGCAATAAATAACTACAGTATGTATGTTACGCAATATCAATATATTCGTACTAATAATGAAGTATTGCTCAATGTTTCCTTTAACGAAGCCAAGATCAATCAATTGTTTAAAGCCAGCGACTTGCCGATCTGGGGACAATTAAGACCACAAGTGATGGTCTGGTTGGTTGAGGAAGATGGCTTTAAACGCAAGATAATTTCTGCAACATCGAATTCGTTGTTACCCCGTGTTATTGATGATTTTTCCCAGTTGCGTGGTTTACCATTAGTCATGCCAATAATGGACTTAACTGACCTTAATGCTTTGACATTAACTGATGTTTGGGGGCGTTTTTCAAAACCAGTAGCACAAGCATCTGCGCGTTATATGGCAGAAGCTGTAGTGGTGATTAGAATCTCAAATTCAAGCTTAGTTGCCACCCACAATGATCTTTTAGACTGTCCTCAGTGCCAAGTTAATAGTTTAGCAGTAGACTGGAGTTTAATGACCGACGCGCAAAATGAGCACGTACAAATGTTTAGCGAACAATACTTAGGTAATAACGTTGATGAGTTATTAACCGCTGCTTTGTCTGATATCACCGATATTATTTATCAGCAATATGCTTTATCAACAACTAACAGTAACGAGTTTGAAATAGATGTTGCCAATATCGCCTCATTAGTAGACTTGATTGCGGTGTCAGATTTTTTTGAAGAATTGTCTGCTGTACAATCAGTACAATTGATCAGTGCGAAAGGTACTAATCGACGCTTTAAATTGTCGTTAATTGGCTCACAACAAGCTTTGCTTGCTTCATTAAAATTGAGTGAACAGCTCAATCGTTATGTTGACCCCCTCGCTGCGCCTGAGGGCATAGAACAAGTGCCGGTATTTTATTGGGGTAAAAAGTGAAGAAAGTTTCGCAACTCACTCTGTCTGTGCAATTACCTGACGATGAAACTTTCGCGAGTTTTAAAAGCGAGAGCAACCAAATGGTTGTGCAGCAGTTAACGCACTTTCTCGACCACATAGGTGATGAAAATAAACAAGTACACAGTTTATTTTTGTTTGGTTTAACCGATGTCGGTAAAAGTCACTTGTTACATGCCAGTTGTGCCTATGCTGACACATTAGGCATAACCTCGTTGTGTTTGTCGTTTTCTGAGCTTACTCAACTTTCGGTTGATGTACTTGACGGTTTAGAAAATATTGATCTAGTCTGTCTAGACGATATTCAATTGATCGCGGGTAATAATATCTGGCAACAAGGCGTGTTTGATTTATATAACCGTATGGTTGAGCAAAACAAATGCTTGATTATTACCGGTGATCAAAGCGCTGCACAGTTAAATATTAGTTTGCCTGATTTGGTGTCTCGGCTAAGCTGGGGCTTAACGGAACAATTAAAACCCTTATCAGATAAAGAGAAGTCATTTGCTTTGCAATACCGTGCACAACAACGGGGTTTAACGATGAATGATGACGTGGCGAGATTTTTAATTAATCGTTTATCCCGCGATATGACCAGCTTAATTGCCGCATTAGAACAGCTTGATCAGGCGTCAATCAGAGAGCAGCGTCGCATTACTATTCCCTTTATTAAAGATGTATTATTTTAGATCACTAATGATTTAAAAATAGTGACTTATAACTAGTCATTTCAATTATCCGTTTAATTTAATCTTTTTAATTCATTTAGTTAAAGCCAAAAAAGCCAAATGACTTATGCTTGAGCTCATGTGGAACTTCAAATAAAGTGAGGATTTAGTTAAATAGTTTCAGGGCTGTAACTAGGTTAGAAAAATTAATCGTATGTTTTGTGTGAAAATTTCTGAGCAATTTTAAAAAACTTCACAAGCGGCTAGAAAATAGAGACAACTTTTTTCACACTCCTGAGATTAGCAGATCGTTATGGCTAACGCCCGCTTCAAGCTTATACCTGCCAGTGGGACTCCATTTCAGGTAGCTAAGTAATGCCACGAAGAGGACACTAAGTAATATAGTAAAAACACTGATTCGGATTATATTTTTTATCGATAACGTCCGCAAAAATAGGCAAGTATAATCAAGCATGACCTAAATAAAAACAGTTGCAGCAAAGCATCCGCCTATGATTTAGACCAAAAGATTAAGGCGAGTTTTGATGAAGAGAATTAACCATCTTAAATATAAGGCAAAGTATACTTTAGATATTAAGGAAAATAACACACATTTTATCTAAGCTCAGAAATGAAGTTTACAAAATTAAGGAATAAATATGGTTAAAAAATTGGGCTTATGGTTGCTTTTATTATCTCTACCAATTCTTACTAATGCCAGTCAAGATGTTATTTTTAACAAGCCTCTTTCACCTTTAGATCCTAGATATAAATATACGTATGAGCTAATGGAGTTAATTTTTAAAGCGACGCCTGAATATACTAGTGCTCAAGTTAAAACAACAGAAATGAATATGACCAGAAGCCGAATATTTCTTGAGTTGAAGAAAGGTAACTTACTTAATGTTGTTGCTGAAGCTCCTCAAAAGGAATGGGATAGTAATTTAATTGCTGTACCTATTCCAATTAGAAAAGGTCTTCAAGGCTTTAGGGTATTTATCATTAAAGATAAAAACCGTGAAAAGCTTGTCCAAGTCGATAGTTTACAGTCTCTAACTGCTTTGTATACAGGTTCTGGAAATGGATGGTCAACCAGACTTGCGATGGAACAGGCTGGTTTTGTTATCGTGACGGCAAGTGGTTATGAGTCGTTATTTGCGATGTTATCAAAGCAGCGTTTTACTACTTTTGGCAGAGGCATCAACGAAGCCTACCAAGAGGTAGAAAGCCATTTAGCTTTATATCCTGATCTTGTAGTTGATAACCGTATTTTATTGGAAATCCCGTTAGCTACTTATTTTTATGTTTCACCATCATTCCCCGAGATAGCAGACCGTATTAGAGTTGGGTTATTACGACTGATAGAAAGTGGTGAGTTTGATCAATTTTTCTTTCAAAAGTATTGTTCAGATATTTTAAAGGCAAATATGCCTGAAAGAATGCGGTTTAAAATTGATAACCCACAAGTATCACAAGAAAGAATGATTTCTTTAGTGGGAGAGGGATTTCTTCTTGATTCTAATAAGTCTTATCAAAAAGTTTGTCTGCCAATGACACAATAAAAATCTATTTTCTCTTTATAGTCGCTTACGCAAATGAAAAAAGCTAAGTTTGCCTGTTACCAATTAAACGAAAGAAATAATGTATTAGAAAATATAGGTTAAATAAGTTAAGGCTAACGTCAGCAATGCGCACAAAGTTCGCATTAGCAGCTTTATGATGAACGATCACTTTTGTGGCAATACGGACTATTTACAGTGATAAATTCACGACTGAAATAGGTCGTTTTTTGGCCGCTACTGTCCTTAGAGTAGTCGGTTGTATTAATTTTTAGTTTTGCTTTAAAAATTCGCTATTTCAAAAGATATCCTAACGACAAGTTGGTGCCATAAAGAAACCCTAGATGTCACAACTTAAAAAATTTAATCAGTGAATACCAAAGCTTTTCGTAAGGTTTTATAAAATGCTAAATGCATCAAGTAGTTACCGTCTATACAGACTCAGAATTATAAAGTATCCTTAATATAAGTTTTATCCAAATATATGTTAGAATGTTAGCAATATTATTATTTTAAATCATTAGGCGTATTTCATGTCAAAACACTCAATTATCGACATTTGTGTTGAACCTATAGAACTGTGTAACTTACTCAAAATTGCCAATATGGTTGACGGTGGCGGCGAAGCTAAAACCATGATCAGTGAAGGTAATGTTTCAGTAAATAATGAAGTTGTAGTTCAAAAGCGTAAAAAAATTCGCCGCGGAGATATTATCGAATGTAACGGTAAAATTATTGAGATTGCTTATAATCCCAGCAAAAAATCAGCAGAGTTTATTAGTACAGTAGTTTTAGCGAATAAAAATTCAAAAAAGAAAAAAAGAGCTAAAAGTAAAGCACGGATTATGGCATCAAAAACTGTTACTGAACCATCAATTGAAAGCTAAAAGGCCAAATTTGTAAAGCCTATTACCCTCTAGAGAATTCCGCAAAGAGTTAGAACTTGTCACAGGCCAAAGGTGAAATATGGTACTAACTACCTTTAGCTTTGCGCATCAAAAAATTATGTTTATGCGATTATGTGAATGACTATAATGGTGGCAATAGGACTATTTACAGTGATAAATTCACGACTAAAACAGGGCACTTTTTGGCAGTTAATACCCTTAGAGTAATCCGTTTTATGGTTTTTTAGTTTTGCTTTAAAATTCGCTATTTCAAAAGATTTCCTAACGACAAGTTGGCGCTATAAAGAGACCATACATGTCACAACTTGAAAATATAATCATTGAATTTCAACGCTTTTTGTAATGGCTTAGAAAATGCTAAACCAGTAAGTGTGGCTTCTGGATAAGCTACGGAGCCTGTAACAAAATCTGTTACAGGCTTCAATCCACTTAAATTTAGGGTATTAATTCTACCAATCTACCGCCGCCCGAGCGAGGTGTAGCAATCGAAATATATTTAAAGGTACGTCCCAATTAGCTGTACTACTACAGCATATATTGGTGTGAAATTAAAAATGACATTTTTATTTATGTCTAATATAGAAATATTCATTTTTAACGTTTTATCTGGTTGAAATTATGAATGATTTATCGTTCAAAAGGCATATTGAACTCGCAGCGAAACTGCATCACTAAAATCACTTTCATTACTTACCTCAAGTTGTTTAGCTTTGATATAATCGGCCATAAATTTAAGATGTTCATTCACCGTATAATTTACCCCCAATGAATATACTTGTGCTTCGCGAGACTCTTCGATTAGCTCAAACTGACTATATCGACTAGTAAACTCCCAACCAGGTGTAGTAACAGAGCCAAGTTCGCCATTTTTATATTTTCTGTTATCACCAGAGAGTTGATAGCTAAATTGTACATAACCACCTTGATAGTCATAATCAGTGTTATTAATGTCAGTTACTGTTGCCTGTTGCCATTCAGCCATGGTGGTAAATCCAGCTTGTTGCCATAAAAACTCTATGCCTTGTAAAGACGATTTGTCAGCGAGTAACTTTTCTCCTTCAATTAATGAATCAGCTAAATAAACTTCCATTTTTTCGTTTATGCGAAAGTCACTCCCGTTAAGGTCTCGTTCACTAAAAGCGACGCCTAAATGTACTAATTCATTCCCTTGCCTCCAAGGTAACCATGCTAATCGCCCAGTAACCGCAGTAGCGCTTTCACTCTCATCAGGCTGGTAATATCCTAACTGCCAATTATAAGACGCTGACCCACCAGTTACACTAACTCCTAAGGATCTACCGGGTGTCAATGCTGTGGTTACTAAGCTTCTTTCTATCATTAAGGTATCGCGAGACGATACTAATTTTTCTAAACCAAAGCCTTCTTTTTGTTGGCCTATTGTTACATCAGCCCAATCCCAACCTTGGTATTTAATATAGGCATCTTTAATTTCAGTACTATCGCCTGAAAAGTCTACTTTCAGCTTTGCTTTCCAATCATCCATTAGCTTTGTTTTAATGCTTATATTTGCACGACGAATTTTGGAAAAACGCTCAGTGCCGCTTTCATTCTCATCTTCTAAAAAACCGGATTCAAAACTGTCATGATCTAACATTAAATCACCACTAATTTTTATATCTTTCGCTAAAGTATTTGTAGCAATTAAGAAGCAAGTTATCGCGATAAATATTGTTGAGTTTTTGCCTTTATATGCCCTAATCATGGCGTTACCTTTATATGCCCTAATCATGGCGTTACCTTTATCTTGCTATTATGCTCACTTACGTACTCCTTAGGCGCACGTTGCGGAAGGTAACTGACTTTTAGTTGGGCTGTATCACGTAAAAAGTCAATATGTTCTATTGTGACCATTTCAACTTGCAAGCCGGTTCTCTCTCTTAAGTCACTAATCAATTTATGCCTATTTTCAGGTGTAATATTTTCGATTCGTTCATAGCAGATACTCTTCTCTTCATAGCTAGTACCGAAAATGTTTGAATCGACTACGAAAGCTAATAAGCAAATAACACCATTCAATGTTATTAAGTCAACGAGATTCATTTGACCAATGGAAGTTAATAAAGAAATGGCGGTCACTAAAAACAGATAAGTCATTTCTTTAATGGAAATCGACTCTGTTCGGTATCTAAGCATAGTGAAAACCGCAAATAGTCCAAAGAAAAATTCCATTGACATATCAACACCATGAAGCAAGTAGGTAATAATAAAAATACCAACACCAAATAAAATAAATGAGCCAGCAACTGTGGAGTTTTTACTAACACGAAAATAACAGGCGTAACACAGCACTATTAACGACAGCAGGTTAATTAAAAAACGGGAAATAAAAAGTGTATCTAATTCGGTCATGTTAATTACTCTTATAAAATGAAATGAAATGAAATGGCTTGGTTTTGATTGTATTTTTCTAATTGCGACAAAATAGGTTTAAATCGATTTGTCTTTATTGACGAGTTATATAAAAGAGCACAGCCAATGCAATACTTGCTGAAAGCACTAGGAAATATATTATTTGCGCTCATTAATTGGTAGAAAGGCGACCGCTTAGATTTTTTGACTTGCTTTAGCTCGGCAATAAAAAAACCGGGTAGCGTAACTTTGTTATTTCCTCTTCTATTTTGATACCAAAGATCAAAATCAAGTGTTAACCGTTCAGCTTGTGCTTCATTAGCAAGGGCTATACGTTGGTATCCACTTTGCTGGCTAATGTCTAAATTATTTGATGTAGTCCCCATTTGTTCCTGAATAAACTGTGAACATAAAGCGTGTTCACCTGTTTGCCCTGACAGTTTAATGCGAGTTTTAATGGTTCGTTTTTGATTGTTTTTAAGTTTAACTTCTAAAAATGCTGTATTCGTATCAAGGTAGTGTCTACGCCTTACTTTATAGCGATTTAACTTACCATTATGATGTGCACGATAAAGTGCCATATCAGGCGTATCAAAATACTGATTATGATAATGTGAAGTTCTTTTACCGTTTATTTCAAGGATGCTATAAAAGCTATTTAGTTGAAGAAGTAAGTCAGGTAAAAATGAGATGGGTAATATAAATTTGCTATCCACTCGGTTCATCAGTTTGGCATTATTAAGGTCATTTAAACCATGACTACTGAATTCATTTAATACCTTGCTTAACGACTTGTCGGTAACGGTATTTGTTTGTTCTAATCTCGATTTACCATGTACAAATGGTTTTTTTAGCAAACCTGACTCAGACCTATGAATCAGAAAGTTGTTCATTGGATCATCATAAGTTGATGGTGATTGATTCATCATATTTGTTTCTCTATAGCAGTAAGTGGCAATGATGAGTTTATTGGCAAAATTAGATAACTTCTTTTTTGCCAATAAACAAATAACTTGAGCTTTATGGCGGTGGGCCACCGGCATTACCACTACAAAAACCGCTACCATTACCAGCCGTAGGTAAATCACCTTGTAATTGCTGAGTCATATTATTTACGCGATATTCCATAAATTCAGTTAAGCCATAAAAGCGATCTACCGTTGTACTTAAATTACGTTCAAAGTCGTCATAGCTGTAAAAGCTACTAGGATCATTTGCAACATGCTCACTAATTAAGTCGGCAATACTGGCTATACGAGCACTAAATTCATCACTTGATAACGGACCATCAATGAGTTGCCATAAATAATCATGATAAATGGCTAAGTTTTCTTGCTTACTAAATGCATTAGCGATCATAGGTCTCTCCGAAAGAGGGCCTATAATCGGTTCATCTATATAAAGCTCTCTGACGTCGACACCATTGCAACCCTGAGAAAACGAGCCAAATGCTTCATTAAGATCCCAAGGTAATAAACTAAATTCACCGTCTTGTTCATAGAGATAGTAATTATGGGCCAACGAACCGTGGTAGCTGTCTAGATTTGACAATGCAACACTGACTGACATGTATCTGAGTAAGTTATCAACATCAATAATATCGGTTGCACCTTCATCCATCATGGCAACAAAATTAATAAAAGCACCGTTATCTGTGGTTTCTTCGTTTGTTTGTAAATTTATATCACTGTAGCTCTCAATATCGCCATTTATCCAAAGTAGATCACTGCCAACGCCATCGGGTTTATAAAGATCACCATTTGAATTGGAAAAATTGTTTTCTAAAAACTCACCATCTATGGCTTCAACCATGAGGTAAAAACCAAATAGCTCACCGTTTATATAAACATTGACATAGGCATGTTCAGGAGTGGCTACGCCCATTTCGTTAAGTAGATCATAAGCAATCACTTCACGCATGTAGGAAGGGTCGTTGAAAGAGTTTTGCAGGGTGAATTTTTTCAACCCAAAGAATTTTTGACCATCAACATACTCATTTATATCAATTTTAAAGCTGTATCTATCGCTAGTTGAATTGGCAACACTACTTAAACTTGAATTACCCTTTGTTCTAATGGCAACACTTTCTAACGTTACGCCATTAAATGTGATACTTGCATCATGATATTCTTCTGCAAGCGGGTTAGCTAAAATATCTTGCCAATTTTCAGTGGTAATTGTAATCGCTAAATCATGAACAACTGTAGAACTAAAAGCCGTGGCTAATTGATTTTCAGTGGCTTGGGTTGGCATTAAAAAGTCCTTATCCCAACTATTGGATAAATTACTTGCAGCACTTAAACCGTAACTAAAACCAGCTGATACATCACTGTCATCCCAATCCAGGTAATCAACAGTTTCATTGTTGAATATCAGGCTTAATTCATCTGTTTTACCTAGTTTAAACGGTACAGCATAGTTATTATCAGAATCTACGTTGGCAAAAATCACCACAAATTCACCAGGTACTAAGGTAATATCAGGCAAACTCGCCGGTTCAATATCATCGCTTTCATCAATCACTTGATAACTAGCTAACGCAATGTTTTCACTAGAGTTGTTGTATAACTCAAACCAGTCATCACCTCCATTAATATCATTGGCAACTATTTCGCTAATCACTAGCGAACTATGAGGCGAACGTTGATTCGTTGTTGCAGATGTAGGTGAAAGGGTGGTTGTTGCATCGCTACCATCAGGAAAATGCCCATAACTGTAGCCAATAAGTGCTTGCCCTTTATTCCAGGTTAGTTGGTCAACTAAATCGTCTCCTTGATACAAGCTGACTTGATCACTCGCACCGAGTTTGAAATTCACTGTCTCTAATTCAGTAACAACATCAGTAGTGGCATAAATACGATAAAACTCGCCAGAAGCTAAGGTTACATTAGGTAAACTCATCAATTCGTCATTGTCATCGGCGATGGTATAGTCACTTAGGTTTACTGAATAAGTACCGGTAACAAATAGCTCTATCCAGTCATATCCCCCACCGCTATCTTTGGCGACAATTTCATTGATACGTAGTGATGAATTTTCATTGAGTGTTAAATCACGTACTACTATTTCAGTTTCTGTTGCTTCTTGATTCGGTGCTCCCTTTGTTGGCGACAATGTTTGTGCACTGCCTGTTCCGTCAATAAATAACCCGTAACTAGCGCCTTCTGGAGCATTCCCTTCATTCCAGTCAAGTTCATCTACTTGTTCATCATTTTTAAATAAGGTAACTGCATCATCACTACCTAGTTTAAAGGTAACGTAATAACCGTCTTCAGGTGGCGTATCAGTTTCATCAATTGCTTGAATTACTATAAATTCACCTTCAGCAAGTGACGCATCAGGTAGTGCTTGAGGAATATGGTCACTGTTATCATCTACTATGCTGTAATTTGCTAACTCTACCGTCCCTTCAAGCGCATATAATTCAATCCAATCGTTACCACCATCGGCAGCATCAGCAACAATTTCATTGATAACTAGCGATGATGACGATAGGCTTATGGTATCTGTGTCTGTGTCTGTATCAGTATCAGTATCAGAAGAGTCAGTAGATCCTCCACAACCAACAATCATACTGCTACTTATTAGCAGTGAGCATAATAAAAGGGGGGTGTATTTCATAAATTCATCTCAAATTAGTATTAATTGAGATGCTAATTTATAAAAGAAGTGTGCAAACAATGTGCATAAAATGAGGAACATGTAAGTTGCGACAACTTAATGACTTCATGAGTAAATTTAATACTCTTTAATGTGGATCTGGTATAAAGAAAAGAGCCACTTTTTCTTAAAAAAACGGCTCTCGAAGATTAATTTGTCATCCTTAAATTCTATGCCGAAGTGTTTATAATAGACTCGTCATCGTCCATGCCAAATTTTTCAAAAACCTGAGTCAAAATTGATTGTTTATCTTCATCACTCAATACACTTTCACTACTTGTTGCTAATTTTTCATCTAAAAGCTCTGTCAAATAATCGACAATTGAGCTTATTTCTTCAGTACTTTGCTTAGGTGGAGGGGGAGGCATACTACCTTTGTCAGCAACATTTGCAAGTTCTCCCACTGTTTTTGCATCAAAACCAAAATCTGACATTGCTTTTTCAAGCGCTGCTCCTGGTTGAACGCCTGCCTCAGAGAAAGCTGCGATGATACTCTGTGCATCTTCTTCATTGAGGCTTTCAGCATCTAATTCTGACAAAGTTTCAGATATAAGCAGTTGTTGATCTTCTGTTAAATTTTTATCTGTCCGTGGCTGTGCTGGTATTGACATGTTTGAATTTATTGAATTAATCATGGTGACTTCCTTTCACATGTTTAGGAGATGGGGGCTTGTGGTTGTCAAATTCGTCTTGACTTATTACACCATTATTATCGGTGTCTATAAGGTTAAAAACGGTTTTATGGTCATCATTTGGAAGCTTATGTGATGAAAATTCATCAAAATCAACCTCTCCATCGGTATTCGTATCTATTGACTCAAAACTGGGGGGCGGATGTGCACCTTCTTTATTCGGCAAAGGATTACTTGCCTGAACAGAACTCGCTGCGCCAAGAAATAGCGCAATAGCCATTATTGACTTGGTATAAACATTCATAGAAATTTCCTGTTCCTTTAATTTTCAAGACAAGCGTAACAATAGAAATTGCAAAGAATGTGCACAAATTAAGGAAGTTTGTAGGTATAAGATTCTATAAAACTAAGCGATAGCCCATGCCGTAAACTGATTCTATCCAATCCTTACCATCACTTATACACACGAGTTTCTTACGTAATTTTTTTATGTGGCTATCAATCGTTCGATTATTAACAATACGGTGATCTGAATACATATTCTCCATAAGCTGATCTCGCGTAAAAATACGATCAGGTTTATCTACTAAAGGCTTCAATAATTGAAATTCTACCGACGTTAACTTTACTTCTTGATGGTTAAAAGTAACGGTAAAACGATGCTCATCAAGGTGTAAATTATTAAGGCTAGTACTCACACTATGAATGCGTCGTAATACCGCTTTAACTCTAGCAACAACTTCCCTAAAACTAAAAGGCTTACAAATATAATCATCTGCACCTAATTCTAGTCCCAATAGCCGATCAATTTCATCAGCTTTTGCGGTAACCATTAAAATAGGTACATTTGAAAATTGGCGGATTTCTTTACATAAATCAATGCCATTTTTACCTGGTAACATAATATCGAGTAAAATGACGTTTGGATTATGCTCTTTGACCCATGATGTAACTTCATCACCGTGATGAATTACATGTGGAATAAAATCTGCGTTCTTAAAGTAGTCAGATAACAAATTTGCAAGCTTAACTTCATCTTCTACGATCAACATTGAATTTATCATATTAATTCTCTAATAATTTTAATTTGGCTAGTGCGAAAAAACTTAGGCTATAGGCAGTTTAATCACAATTGCTAAGCCGCCTAAACTGGCGTGTTCTGCCGTGATCTTACCTTGATGGGCAGTGACAATGTGGCGACAAATAGACAAACCTAGACCCGAACCACCAGTTTTACGATTTCGAGAGTTTTCAACACGGTATAAGTGTTCAAATAGGTTGTCTAAATGCATATTATCTACACCGGCTCCATCATCTTCAAAAGTTATCAACGCTAAGGGCTCTGCTGATTTTTTGTCAACACGTAAAGATATGTTGAGTTCAGTACCGTTTGAATACTTAATAGCATTATTAACTATATTTTCAAACAATTGGTACAGCCGCGTTTTATCAGCATAAACTGCTATATTTTCGTCGGTAAACTCTAAGTTAAGTTTCATTCCTGCATCAGACAAATAGAAACGATATTTTTCCATTTCACTTTGTAATAACTCGGCTAAATCTTCATGCTGTTTACGATAACGCATACCACCAATATCAGCAGACGTAAGCTGTTGTAAATCTTCTATAAGTCGTTTGAGGTGCTGTAACTCGTCGTTAGCTGAGGAAATATTACTTTTAGTTAATGGCCTAATGTCATCGAGCATAGCCTCAAGTTCGCCACTTAAAATAGCAATAGGTGTACGAAGTTCATGAGATATATTGGCTAACCATCGCTTCCTAGCCGTTTCATTTTCCGACAAAGTAACGGCTAATTCGTTATAATCTCGACTCAATTCACCCAGTTCATCTTTTCGTTTTAAATGAATAGGTTGTTTATAGTTACCTTGTGTTAATTTGTGTACACCTCGCGTAATTAATTTAATAGGTTCAACCACATGCCTTGCTAGTGGTAAGGCAACTAAAGTGACTAAGCTCATTAAAAGCATGGCGATAAGCCATGAATATTCTTGTTGCTGTTCAATAAAATCTAATTCGTACCCTTGTGTTAATTGATCGCGTTTAGTGACAGCCAAAAAACCAACAGTTTTATCATTAACGACTATTTTTGTTTTACTGAACTCCAAACCTTTAAAAACCATACCTGCAATAAGTGTTTTATTACTATCAAGCAAGGCATAATGTGCTGAACTATCAGACAGGCGGGGTGGTGGCGGTAGGTGTTTACCTTTGGGAGATTCATTTCTTAATTTATCATGTCTTGGCCGCGGGCCAGGAGGTTTATGTTGCTGAGAAGAGAAAAAAGGTGGCCTGTTTAAAAATTCACTCTCCAAAAGATGATCTGCAATTAAGCGGTGTAGTTTATTTTGCTGACCATACCATCCTTGCCAATCACCATTTTTTTTGTATTCTTCAGTGAGCTTCTTCACGATAGGAACAAGTGTCTGCTTCTCCTTAGTATTTACATATTCAATCATGCCTTTGCCAATACTCCACTGTATGAGCAAAACTAACATTAAAACTAATGCCAGGCTAAAACCAAAAAATATCAAAAAAAACTTCTTTTGAATATTCATATAATAAACGTCAACCTCAATATAATTCAAAATTTCTGAGGTAATAATAACAAAGAAATGTGCAAGTAATGTGCATAATAAATGCTGATTCAGATCTAATAACCTCAATAACCTAGGCTGAGCTAATTTGCTAATTTTTTATCATTTTTGAAAGTTGATTAAATATGAACACTAGGTTCGAATTTACGCATATGTACATAACATAAATAACATCATTTTAAGTTAAATCAAATCAACACTATATTGAGACTAAAAGTTTAAAAGTATTCTCATTATTTATTATTCGTTAATTTTTACAATTACTTATGCTCAAACCTAGCTAAGTTTACATTGGGCTGACCCGGCTTTGCTTAGGTTCAGCTACAGTTAAGCCTAGTTAAGTTTACGCTTAATTACGTTTAGGGATTGGCTTTTCATAAAACATTGGGCCGTTAGCATTGAATTTGTTAGCTTTTGAATTAGTTAACTGGACACTATCAAATACTATTTTATTCGCTTGATTTAGCTCAGGACTAATCGCTAAATTTTCTGCCCATGTTTTACCTGACTCCATCGCTATTGGTGCGGCTAAATTGTTAATAATATTGGCGGCTGAAGTAAACTCAGGCAATATACGGCGAGTAACATAGTCAACTCTGGGTTTAATATTAACGTCTCCGATACGCCCGCGTTGCCCCCAAGTCACTATGTATTGCTCTCCTGCATTTTGAGGCTGGCTAGTTACTGCAACATCTCTGTCAATATCGTAACGCGCCTTCATCATAAAACCATCGAACAACATGGCGTAGTCTTCGCGTTTACTGCTGTAATTGTAAAATTGCGGGGCACGTTCAGGGCTAAAAAAACCGGTAACGTCACTTGGATTGTAATTTTTTTCGCTGCTGGTCGCCGTTTCACCATGATAACGTACCTGCGCTAAGCTATACATTTGTGTGCCATTGAGCGGCAGTGAAGTGCTTAACAGGTCAGATTGTATGCCGGTTGATTTTAAGATCTTATCGGCGGCGTCTAGTATGCGATCATTTCGGTCTAAGTCTGCCCAGGTGCTTTGTGCAAAAAAATCATTGGCGTGTGCGAGTTCGTGATACATCAATGACGCTAAATCAAAAACACCCTCGCTCGCGTCACGAGTGATTCGTAAGTTTTCTGGATAGTAAAAGCTTGCGTAGTTATTATTTTTAACATAGCGCCATGGCATAACAAAATTTAGCTCATTGCCGAATGAGGCACGAAAGTCGGGGGCTTGATTAATGGTATCTCTTTCATCGGGGGTTAACCAAAGGTTTTCAGGGTCAAGATGAATAGCACCGGTCACTACCCAATAATATGAAGGGCGTATGTCATATGAAATAACAATGGCTGTGGTGGCACGAAGCAAGTTTTTAAAATCGTCTTGCGGATCTGAGTGTTGTAAAAACTCTTTAAACCTTTGCCCCATCCATTGATGAGAAACCACAACGCGGTCCATAATGTCATCAATAGTCGGTGTGGTGGTATCTTGTGCTATTAGTGGTAATTCATCAAAGCGACAGCTAGTGCGAAAATCAATACGATTATTATAAACACAGTTAACTAAAACATCAGCATAAGGCGAGTTTGCATTAAAAGGAAATACGCTGGCTAATCGTGAATCGTAAGCCGTGTTATCATCGCTGCTAATAGTTGCTGCATTTTCGACTAATATGGCAATAGTATCTTGTTGCTCTGTTGCGCCATCTGAAGCGCTAACTGTAAAGGTTAGCAAGCTGTCAGCGCTAACCGCAGGCGCCTTGAAAAAAACGGCACTCTGTCCCTCAGTTACTTCACTAAAAGTCACCGTTGGGCCAGAGATTTGTTGCCATACAATGCTGTTGTTTGTTAACGCGGCATTTTCTATGCTGACTCTTAAAGAAACATCAATACCTTCTAATGCTGCATGACCTAGTCTTGCTGATATTTGGCTGCGTTCATCTGAAGTAATAACGGTATGCGATAAGGTTTCACTTACGCCATTGCGGGTAAAGCTGACTTGAAAACTATATTCGCCTGCCACAGACGGTGTAAAGGCAATACCTTTGGAATGTTCGGCATGAAAAACTAGCTCACTGCCTGTGGTTTGTTGCCAACTAATATTGCTCAGCGTATCGTCAGGGTAGTAAAGAAATAACTCAATCGATTGTGCGGTTTTACTGGCGTCATCAAATGCGACTATGCCGGTTTGAGTAACAACAGGGGTGAAATCATCACTAGGTGTACTCTCTTTAGTGTTAGAGCCACTACCACCACATCCTTGTACAATCAATACAGCTAAAGTCAACGCAAGTGTGGTTACTTTGTTTGAAAATCCTTTTTGATTACTGTCAGTATTATTCATCCGTGCCTCTGTTTAAATGCTGAGTTAAATTAAAAGACCTGTTTAGGGTGAATTAACTTCATAAAAAATGCTAATGAGTTGCAATGTTAATCTGCAGACCTATTTTTAAACAATTTTAGTCTTAGAGTAAAGAAAGGAATGTGTTTATAGCTTTGTAGGTTTTAAAAACGTGGTACTAATTTACTAGGCGGAAACAAAAAAATAGCACCCGTGTAGGTATGCTCTTGTTTAGTACTAATGAGTAATGGCGTGTAGATGAAAATGCCTAGCGCTTAACTGTCTAGGCATTTATTTTTCTGTATTAATTTTATCACTATTAAGTTCGTAACCATGAATTACTGAATATGAGAGGCAGTGACACTATTCTTTCTTTTTACGAATGCTTAAACCCAGCTCTTGGCCACGATATTTTGCATAATAACTACCACCAATAAACATAACGGCGGCAAAGAAGAATTCACCTAAGGCCCATAATTTTTCATCAGCTGAAACCCATAATGTGGTTAAACTATGCAGAAAATAAATCATGACGATAAAGTTTGACCATGCGTATGTATAAGGGTTGCCTTGTACTAGCCCTTTTAATGGAAACAATAAAGGTAGAACAAACATGACTAACGTTAAAGGTACTGATAGCGCGGTGTCATCACTCATGATAATCAGCCAAAACGGCATGTAAAAAAGCAATGAGAAGTAGCCAAACAAAGTGATCTGCTTGAGTGTAGTCGTAGATAAACGTTTTTTATTGGTCATTTTTAATCATTAGCCTGCATTAGCGAAAGGACATTTTCTGGTGGACGAGCAATAATAGCACGGGCGTTATCAGTAACAATAGGGCGCTCGATGAGTTTAGGTGTGTTAGCCATAGCAGCTATTAAAGTGGCATCATCAGCATTGGTCAAGTTTTGCTCTTTAAATTCAGCTTCTTTTGTTCGCATCATTTCCCGTGGTGATAGCTTAAGTAATAATAGTAACTGTTCAATTTTTGTAATGCTAAGCGGCGTTTTTAAATATTCAACAATAGTGACATCATGTTTTTTTTCTTCAATAAGTGCTAGCGTTTGTCGGCTTTTTGAACAACGAGGGTTGTGATAAATCGTTAACATGTTTTTCTCTTAGATTGTTGTTATACAAATTAAATTTAACGGTATTTTAACTGATTTTTATAAGCGCTTAAGCTTTTCTTGTTGTTCTTGCAATTGTAATATGCGGCCCTTCATGCGTCTTTGTAGTAAAGGGTTCTCTTCAACAAAGTTGTAAGCGGTTTGTAATTCATCAACCGCTTTTGGATAAGCACCTAATAGGGCATAAACTTCGGCTTTAGTAGCGTGCATAAGCGCTTTTTTATCTTGTTTTCTATACACTTCTGATAATAAATCATTGGCAATAAAGTTTTTTGGGCTCAGTACTAAAAAATCTTGTAACAGTGTTTCTGCCTTACTGTATTGTTCAGCCTCATTTAAAACGTTCGCGTAGTTTAATGTCACTACTTGGTTGTTTGGCATTAAAAGATTTAACTCGCTAAGCATAGTAATAGCTTTGTCAAAAGCTTTTACGGCAATATAAGCATCGGCTAGGGCATCAACATAAAATAGGTTTTTTTTGTCGTTGCGCAATAATGTTTCAAGTTGACTAATAGCGCTTTGATAATTTTTATTTTCATATTGGGAAAGTGCAAGACCGTATTGTGCTGCAGCCTCTATAGCATAGCGTTTTTTATCTAAACTTTGCTGAAAGTTAATGACATTATCTTTCGCGTTTCCTTCATATCTTGCCATAATGCGGGCTTTAGCTAACTCAAATTCTAAACTGGGAGCTAAGGGGCGTGGTGAATAATTTTGCGCCCTTATTCTGGCGTCTGAAATTCTAGACTCAGGCAAAGGATGAGTTAACAACATGGCTGGCGGCTTCGAGGTGTAACGGTATTTCTCTGCCATAGTGGCAAAAAAATCAGGGGCACCTTGGGGATTAAAACCACTATTAGCGAGCAACATAATGCCCACTCTATCGGCTTCTTGCTCGTTGCCGCGGGTATAATTTATCCCCGCTTGTTGTGATGCTGCCATTGTAGTACTCAGTGCAGCCATACCTACGGTAGGATTTATCAAGGTGAGTAACACGCCTGAAATCATACCGGCCATGGTTAAAGGTTGTGATTTGTTTTGTGCTTCTAATCGTCTTGCCAAGTGTCGTTGGGTCACATGTGATATTTCGTGAGCAACCACTGAGGCGAGTTCACTTTCGGTGCTAGCGGTAGTTATCAGGCCACTATGAATGGCAATATGGCCACCAAAAAAAGCAAAGGCATTTAACTCTTGGTTACGTATGACAAAAAATTCAAAACTATAGTTTACGTCTTTGGCGTTTCGCACCATGCGGTTGCCTAAGTCATTAATATATTCTGTTAATACAGGGTCGTTTAATATCGGTTGAGACGCCCGAATTTGACGCATCATTTCGCCGCCAATTTGACGCTCTTTTTCGATGGATAAAACACTGACACCCGCTGAGCCAATTTCGGGCAGTTTATTTTTATTAGTCTCACTCTTTGCGGCAAATGCACTGCTAGTAATTGATGAGACTAAAGCAAGTGAAATAATGAGTGGCTTTAATTTAAACAAATTTAATTTTCCATATTGTCAGGTTTATCAACATTATCTTTATGCGTTTTGCTGAGATTGTGAATGCTTACGGTAAATTTCTTGACAAAACTCAGCGATTGTATAGCCTTCGATATCAGTAATATCAAACGATTGCTGTAGTAATAATATCAACTCTTTAACACGTTTGTTGGCGTAACGAATAAGGGCATAATCTGCGACATCGCCCTTTTGAAAGGTGTAGACAATAAAAGGAGTTAATGAGTTCAATCTAAACAACATTTGCATCGTTTCAGGCCTCCAGGTTACAAATGGGCACAGTGGATGGTTAAATTGCGCTTGTAGCACACGTTCATTATTGATTATGGGATAACAATGTAATTCATAATGTTGTTCATTCATATGATGATGAAGCGAGATTTTTGGCTTACCTGTTATTACTTTACCCATAATATCGTTTTGCTGATCTACCATATTGATATTCCAGTTACGTTTGTCTAGTAACTGTTTAAATGCATTATCAAAACCATGCGTTAACATGCCATCAATATCACTAATTGAATTCGTTGCTAACTGATAAATAGTCGGTATATCACCCCAGTTTATCTTTTTTTTGTAGGTGTTGATTTCTTTAAGACTGGAATTATTAGAAAGCTCGCTCATTTAACCTCTTTAATTTATTAGAATACACTAAAAGAATTTACAAATGTCATTGTAATCAATTGTCGCAAATTAGATAATCAAACTAAAGCACTACGCATATTTTTATTTATGACTTACGAATACGATGCTACACAAGATAAATGCCCAGTACCTTTGGTAAATTTACGCTTGTTACTTAGAAAGTTAACCCCTATTGATAGTTGTTTGATACGCATTTGCGATAATGGTTCTAAAAAAGATATTCCTAAATTGTTAACGAAACAAGGGTTCTATTTCGAACAGCGTAATGTTGATAAATATATTGTTGAATTAATAATAAGAATGGAAAAGTAAATATTATGGTTTCTCTGTTTAGCGATTGGTACAAAAGAAATTTCTCGGACCCGAGTGCGGTAACCTTAATGGTTATTTTAATTTGTACTTTTTTGTTTGTTTATTTTTTCAGTAGTTTATTAATGCCGGTATTTGTTGCCGTTGCCATTGCGTTTTTATTAGATTTACCAGTGAATAAACTCTCGCAGCTGGGATTATCTAGGGTACTGGCTGTGATTATTGTTGTTTCTGTTTTTGTTGGTTTAACCTTAATCGGCATATTGGGACTGATGCCGGTTATTTGGCAGCAAAGTAGCAATTTACTGCAAGAAGTGCCGCAAATGCTCGGGAAAGGACAAACTTATTTACTCGCATTACCAGCACAATATCCAGATTTGGTCAGTAATGAACAAATTGCCCATGTAATAACCTTAGTTAATGATAAGCTAATTGAATGGGGACAAATGGCGCTCAAGGCATCGCTTAATTCAATTTCTAATGTTGTCGCCTTGTTGATTTATCTTATTTTAGTGCCATTAATGGTGTTTTTCTTTCTGAAAGATAAAAACGTGCTCTTTACTAGCTTACGCCAATTTCTGCCAAAAGATCGTCGTATGGCAAAACAAGTAGGTATAGAAATGAATCAGCAAATCATGAATTATATTCGTGGTAAATTGATTGAAATTATTATTATTGGCACAGCATCAACCATAGCTTTTATTGCTTTAGGACTTAATTATCCGGTATTACTTGGGGTATTAGTGGGATTATCGGTACTTGTGCCTTATGTTGGCGCGACGATTGTTACATTGCCTGTTTTGCTCGTTGCTTTGTTCCAATTTGGTACCAGTGCTGAATTTGGTTATGTGATGATAGCGTACGGCATTATCCAAGCGCTTGATGGCAACTTGCTGGTGCCTTTGCTTTTTTCTGAAGCGGTAAACCTTCACCCAGTAACGATTATTATTGCTGTGATATTATTTGGTGGCTTATGGGGTTTCTGGGGCGTATTTTTCGCTATTCCATTAGCAACGCTTGTTAAAGCCGTGCTGAATGCTTGGTCAACAACGACTCAGCATGAGGTAATAAAAGCCAGTTAGCTCGTTATCCATTTATTAAAGCCTAGTTGTTTAGGCTTTAGTTTTTGACTTTGACTTTGACTTTAACGTAGCTTTTAGCTTAATGGAGTGGTTCAACATTTATTGATTAGTGTTGAATTTTCACATCAATTGTATATTTATTTTTTTTCTCACCTTTGAATATGAATACCAACCCTTTACTTTTTACTTGTTAGAGCGCTTTAAGGCGGGTGACTAATTGAGAGCACTTTTGTTAAGCTCTTTAACTCATTGTAGTTATCACACGTTGATTAATTTAAATCTAAATGCTTATTTTACGTTAGTTGTAAGATAGTGCAGTGTGATTTTTTATTATTGTAAATAAAATAACTTAGGTTAATTAATGCTAAGTTATCAAAATAAAATTTATAAGCCTGATGATTTTTATATTATAATAGAATAAGGGTCGATAAGGTGTTCTATAAATAACACCGTTATCTAATGAAAATAAATTGAGTAGCAATGTTTTGAATAACATAAATAGAAAGTCCACTTTACAACCTGGTGAAGTAGCACTGGTTGGCTCAGGTCCAGGTGACGCAGAATTATTAACTATTCGTGCCTTACGTTTTATTGAGCAGGCAGAGGTTGCCATTTATGATCGTTTAGTCAGTGATGAAATTATGGCGCTTTTACCGCCAAATTGTGAACGTTTATATGTCGGTAAAGAACAAGCAAAGCATTGTGTGCCACAAGATAAAATTAATGAATTGTTGGTGACATATGCACAACAAGGTCGAAAAGTATTACGCTTAAAAGGTGGCGACCCGTTTATATTTGGTCGCGGTGGTGAAGAAGCTGAGTTTTTATTAAAAAATGGTATTAGCTGTCATCTTTGTCCGGGTATTACGGCGGCATCAGGTTGCACAACTTATGCGGGCATTCCTTTAACACACAGAGGTGTAGCGCAAGGCTGTACCTTTATTACCGGCCATATTCAAAATGACGGCCAACTTAATTTACCTTGGCAAAGCTTGAGTTGTAGTAGTCAAACCGTGGTGTTTTATATGGGCATTAACACCTTGTCGAGTATCACTGAGCAATTAATTAAGCATGGCCGTGACAAAAACACACCGGCAGCGCTGATACGCAAAGGCACTCAACCGGAACAACAAATTTTTCGTGGTAAATTATCTTCGCTTGCTGATTTAGCGGCTGAGCATAAAGTTACACCGCCTACTTTAATCGTTATTGGCGATGTTGTTAACCAGTTAACCGATATCGCGTTAACAACACCAGGTTTCTTAGATGCAAAAAACTATCAGCAACAGTTACCATTATCAGCAGAGCAGAGTTGATATTTTGAGCATGTTAACACTTATTAAAGACGGTAAATTAATGAGATAAGCCATGAAAGGGCAGTTAATTTATTGATATTAAAAAGGCTTAACAAGTTTGTTGTTAAGCCTTTTTTGCGATTAATTTGCTTGTTTAAGCCGTTATAATTTATAAATTATAGCTTGTTTAATAAATCAAGAACGACTTGATGATGATCTTTAGTTTTGAACTTGTTAAAAACATGACTAATACCAACTTCATTAATTAACTTTCCACTTTTATCCAGTCTCTAGAGCAAAGTTTTATCACCCTAGATATGTCTGAAATAAAAATATTCCAGGCTCGAGTACATTCATTAACAATATCTTCATATCCACTAAAACATCTGTTCGCTAATTCATTTTACCTCAGCCATTGCCATACTTGCTCAATAAGATTTAGTTCAGGGGAATAGGGTGAACTTTATGATTGATAAGTTATCAAATTTTTCGGTTAAATGGGCTTGATGCCAAGCCGCACCATCCACAATTATCACGGCGTATCGTCCTTTGGGCTCTTTTTGGGCAATCAATGATAAGTTTTTTTCCATCACATCCATATTCATGATTGGCGCGATTAATGCCTCGGTGTCTCCTGTTGCCTAGAGCCTTGTCGTTGTATTTTTTTCCCTGAGGCGGATGAAAATGGAAACATTATTGCTGCTGTAGGCTACCGTTTTGGTAAACGAATACGTCACTGGCAATTGGAAGTCATATATTGGCAAAAGCCAACAACTGAAAGTTATGTTCATAATAGTTTAGCATTTGTAAAGGAGGTGATTTATGGAAAAGCCTGCCACTAGCGTATATGGCGTTGTACTCGTTTTTACCTTGAGCTTTGTCTAGCCAAAGGGGATAAGGAAGACACCATTCAAAATAAAAAAGTAGGATTGGCTCAATTTTTCATTTGGTGTTTGACACAAGGCGTGTATTTCATCGACCAGATCACACTAGATTTGATGGATGATTATTAATAGTTATCGAAAACCACTAGATGGTAAACCGATGACTGTAGTTAGCAAGCGTGGTTATCTTACTTACGTGAAAACTTTTGTTGAGAAGCTGTTTGTTAAAGGACTTATTAACAGTAATACGCTTCAATATATTGAGTTGCCAAAAATTGGTCGCCCATTACCGAAAGCAATATTCACTCAAATTGAGATCAAAAGGTATTAGATCAATCTTTAGTGTTTGGTTTCACTGGTATGCGTGATCGAGCAATTTTAGAAACTTTCTTTGCGACGGGCATTTGACGTACTGAACTTGCTAATTTAGACATTGAAGATGTCGATCTAAATGAGCAGCAAGTTTGAGTCCGAAAAGGTAAAGGAGATCGTGAGCGTATCGTTCCTATTAGCAGTCGTAGTTGTGAGTGGATAGCATTCTACCTGAGTAAAGTGAGACCTCGCATCTCTTTTATTCATTCTGGTAGTGCATTGTTTTTAGCAAATAATGGCAAACGTTTTAAACCTAATAAGTTGTCAGATATGGTATCTCGCTATGTGAAATTAGCTGGTATTAAACGTGCAGGCTCTTGTTATTTGTTTCGCCATGCGACGTCTATGTTGGATAACGGTGCTGATATACGTCAGGTTCAAGAAATGTTGGGGCATGCTGATATTTCAACAACGCAAATCTACACTAATGTCTCGCGATTTAAGTTGGCTGAGGTTTATGGTAAATCTCACCCGTCGGCTTTGAGTGATGAGAGTATCTTTTAAACAAGCTAAAGGGTAATGCGTTTGCATTACTCTTTTTTTTGTAATGATAATTGGTAATGGATTACTATGACACTCACCAATAAATAATCAAAAATCACGTCGAGGCATTCATTATAATCATATTTCACGACTAATAATTGTTTTTCACGCAGTTGATTTAAATTTTCAGTCATAATATAGTTGATAATCATTATTCATGAAGCGATACTTTATATAATCATTTTTCATGGGTGATAATCGTTTTCATGGTAAATCATCATTTTTAGGTTGGTAATATGGTATTAGCTAAACGCGTAAATTTTTTTGATGAAGAAGTATACCCAGAGCCTGAGGCAGAGTTGGTTGGATATGCTTGGCTTATCAATGAATTCCAACTAAGAGTTCCTGCTCCTAATGCTATTTGTGCAATTGTTCCAGCTAAAAATGCTAAGCGCAGTAAAGGAAGGTGGTTAATATGGGGAAGCCGTTATCAGCCTGAATCCCATTGGTTTGCACAATTAACATTTGCGTTGAAATACGAAGGTGTTGATTTAGCTATTATGAGAAGTTTATTTGGCGCTTTGGCAACAGAAGACATTACCGCCTTAATTGAAAATGAAATAACAGGTGCTTATAGCCGTAGAATTTGGTTTTTCTATGAATGGCTTACTGCGCAAGTACTACCCATTGAGGATATTACTACAGGAAACTATGTTGACGCGCTAAATGAAGAACTACAATTTGGCTGCGCCAAAACCAAAGTCTCACGCCAACGAATAAATAACAACTTACCTGGTGTTAATGGGTTTTGTCCTTTAATTAAAAAAACAGAGAAGCTTGTTCAGTATATTGGGGAGAATTTAGACGAAAAAGCGGTAAAAAACATAGGAGCTGTTCACAGTGATTTACTTTCAAGAGCCGCTGCTTTTCTGTTGCTTTCAGATTCTAAGGCTTCGTATACCATTGAAGGAGAATCGCCTCCTCATAATCGTATAGAGCGATGGGGGAAAATCATCGGTCAAGCAGGCATGCAACCATTAACCGTAGATGAGATAGAACGTTTGCAAGAAGTCGTAATTCCTGATCGTCGATTTATCCTGCCGGGAATTCGTTGCGTTGGCGGTTTTGTAGGTGAGCATGATCGTGTGACCAACATACCAATACCTAAGCATATATCTGCAAAGCCAGAAGATCTAGATGAATTGCTCGCTGCTTATCTAAGTGCTTATGAACTAATGAAAGGTTCAGGATTTCATTCTGTTTTAGCTGCTGCAATCATTGCTTTTTCGTTTGTGATTATTCATCCGTTAGAAGATGGTAATGGACGAATTCATCGCTACTTAATTCATCATGTATTAGCTGAAAGTGGCTTCACGCCTAAAGGCGTAATTTTCCCGGTTTCTGCGGTAATTCTAGAAAAGATAGAAGAGTACAAAACCGTGTTAGAGCAGTTTACACAGCCTCGTTTAAAGTATGTTGAATGGCAGCCAACTGAAGACAACAATGTTCATGTAATAAATGAAACGGCTGACTTGTATCGATATGGTGATATGACGTGCCAAGTAGAGTTTTTGTTTGAGTGTGTAAAAGAGACAGTAAACACCGTTCTTCCTGAGGAAGTTCTTTATCTCGAAAGATACGATGAGATTTGGAACTATGTAAATAATCGATTCGACATGCCTCAGAAGAGTTTAAGTTTACTACTTAATTTTTTGCGTCAGAGTAATGGTCAATTATCGAAGAGGGCCAAAAATAAGGAGTTCTCTGCACTAACTGATGTCGAAGTAAAAGAAATAGAAAGTAAATATCAAGAAGTGTTTGAGGTTGATTAAACTTAACCATTAATAGAATAAAGAGTTAGTAAGCATATGAGAGAACAATACTGCTTACTAACTGTTCATTAAATATGCTAAACTTAATGCGATTAAGTGACGAATTGATGATGTTTTTTAAAATACAGACCCTGTAACAAAATCTGTGTAACTGCCTATTATTAATACCCATGTAGGGTTAAGGATAGGCAGACTATGAATAAGAAAGCACTCGAAGCGTTCGGTAAGCAAGCGGCTAAATCAATTAA
>NZ_JACGVK010000074.1:0-139981 GCF_014077185.1 Colwellia sp. MB02u-10 | reverse complement strand
CGAATAAAAAATATAAAGCATGGATATTCATAAATATCGGCTTCGCTACGCGAAGCCTTATAAAGAGCTGATATAAACCCTCAATAATGAAAACTTACAATAATTAGTTTTCACACAGGCTGAGCACCAACAAGACCTAAATGACAAAAGAAAGGGACTACAACATGTAGTGGTTGGTCGGGCTAAGTCGATAGCCCTTTTAAAAACAGTTAACTTTTTATTTAGATACGCTAGAGGATTAGCCAACCAGCAACTATTTTAATGACTAGGTAAAGTCGCAACAGCTTTACCGCTTGTGATTGACTTAGATCAACCCAATATCCATCTGTATTGAGTATGTTGTCGATAATGATGACTAGGCGTAAAATAATGGAGTGGCTATGGTCGCTAAAGTAAAAAACAGAGCAATTTTCAGTAGTCAAATTTTTTCTATTAATTATGTCACTTACCCGACTAACCATAGTGTAATGACACACAGTGATCCCGTGCAATCAGGGCGTTATTACAAGCTTAATTTTGTTATACAAACGCCTAAAGTAGGTGGGGTATTTAAGTGCTCACACTGTATTATAAATTTATTTAATCGGGTTTATTTATTTCGTCCCGACAAGTATGAGCATAGTGTCTCTAAAATTGAGTCGGGTAAACGTGTGCTATTGAGTTTTGCGCTGAATATCTAGTTGAACAGCACTTTTTGATGTTCAACTTTTTCTTAATTTTTTCTTAACTAAAAAAAGCCAACCGAGCCAAGTCATGACTATAGCTGGGCAAAATTTCGAATTAAGTTGTGGTAAACATTATGTAAACTGTCTAGTTCTGTGCGGGAGGTTTTATTCTCTGTGATCAGGTTTTGTATACTTTGATCTAGTTGATACAGATTTTGACGCAGACTAACATCCGCTATCATGCTTTGCATCCATGTAATTGCGGCGACTCGCTGACCTTGAGTAACCGCCGTGACTTTATGTAAGCTACTTGAGGGATAAACCACAGCATAACCGGCCGGCAGCTTAATTGACTGATGACCAAATTCGGTAGAGATAATTAACTCTCCTCCTTCATACTCCTCAGGCTCACTTAAAAATGTGGTCATTGACATATCGCTACGTAAAACCTCTGTCGTACCAGGAATTCTCATGATCGCCGCATCGACGTGATAACCATACTCTTGCGTTTCACTGTAGCAATTAAAACAGGGTGGAAATATTTTATGTGGTAAAGCGGCTGAAACCAATTTAGGTGTTTCACCGATGCGCGACAATAGCTGGTTAGCTAATTGACGCACATGGGTATTATTGGCATCAGCTTGATTGTTATTTTTAACCGAAGCCGCCATGCCCATCGCGGTGTTTTTACCGTCGCCCCAAATATCGTTAGTGAGCTGTTGACGATAAGCATTAACTTCTTCTTTGGATAATATTTTTTCAATAACAATCATTACTTTACTTTGCCTTTTTTAATTAAAATTCATACGTTGCGGTAAGTTTTGTACTGGTAGCACTACCTAAATACATAAACGAACCAGAACGATATGCCGCCGTCCAATATTTTTCATCAAAGGCATTACCAATGTTTAATCTAAAACTTAAGTCATTTGTCGCGTAATAGTTAGCAAATAAATTAACCACTTGGTAGCTAGGAACCACAACACTGTATTGATTATTTACGCTATCATAACCCGCAGCAGTATCTGGCTGGCCTGCGTACATTTCACTTTGGTAAGCGTAATCACCACCGACAACAAATGACTCATTAATTTCATATCTTAATTGTAAATAAACACTTTTTTCAGCAAAGTTACTTAACGCTAGGCCAATACTGTCTTCATTTATAGAGTCTACAACTTCAGAGTCCATTGACGTTGCAGAAAACTGTACACTTAACTCATCGGTTAGATTACCCACAAAGCCAATTTCAATACCTCTTACTTTATTCTCGCCCGTATTTAAAGTACCCAAGGTGGCGTAATCGTCGTCACCTACGCTTTCCATGACATCATTTTTAGTGATTTGAAAAATAGAGGCACTAAACAAGAAATTATCATCAAGCAACATTAATTTAGTGCCAAGCTCAATGTTTTCTACCCGTTCAGGCTCTGAATCAGGTACTTGAGTCGCATTACCACAAACACCACCATAACCACAGTTTGCGCCTAAGTCAGTCTCACCACCATTAATGTTGGTTGCTGTGCTGTAATTTGCATAAACATTAAGGTCTTCTGAAAAATCGTATATTAAGCCAAGATTACCGTTATACATAGTGTCTGAATAAGCATAAAGCGCCGAAGTGCCTCTACTTGTTGCGTCATTACTATAATCAAAATTGTCTAACCTAGCACCATAAGACACGTCAAGTTGGTCAGTTAAATGCACGGTATCAATAAGGTAAACTGACACTGTTTCAATATCAAGTACGGCATCGTTGTCACCGCGGGTATAAGTTCTTCCCATCAACTGAGCAATATCACTGACCTGATTACCCGTACCGTCAACAATACAATAGCCTTCACTATCACCACGACGACCAGATGTTATGCAATTAGTTGCGTTGTTATAGTTAATGTCATAAACACCATTTTTAACGCTTTCATCACTATATTCGAGACCAAATACAAAGTTATTCTCTAAATCAAACACTTTAGTATTCCAGAATAAGTTGAACTGTGTACTGGCATACGAAACATCTTGATAACCTTGATGGGTGCTTAAACCTATGGTTTTTTCGCCTGGGGCTTGAAGATCGCTAGCGGCACGGGTTGTACCACTTGCACCGGTAGTAATATAACCATTTTTGGTCTCACCAAAACGTGTGGCGTTATAGAGAACAATATTATCATTCACTTCATATTCAGTTCTTAAGGTGAATGTTTTTACTTTAGAGGTTAAAAAGTCTGACGCTTGTGCATAAACAGGAATGTCTTCAACAGGAGCTCTTGCATCACTGTCATAATAACTGCCGAGATCAGGCACATCTTCAGCATCTAAATAGTAGCCATCAGCGGTAATGGATAGTGCTTGTGTCGGTAAATATACCCCTGATAATTGCACGCCATTTCTTTCATTTGAAATGTCTTCACGGTCTGGTTTATCCTCATCAGAGACTAAAGCATTAAGTCGAATAGCAGAATTTTCTGACAGGGGTAAATTATAATCTAATGTGACGCGTTTATATTCATCGCTACCTAAACCGGCATCAACACGACCAAAATTATAATTTACTGACGCTTTTTTAGTAATACTGTTCACCGCACCACCTGATGATCCTCGGCCTGCGAAAGTTGAACTGGGTCCTTTGGTAATTTCAACACGCTCAGTAGCAAAACTTTCGCGGGTGCTCATGCCGGGGTCTCTTAAACCGTCAACAAATACGTCACTGCGCGCTTCGTGGCCACGAATAATATAACGGTCACCAAAAGCGTTGCCATTTTCACCCGTTCCTAAAGTAATTCCCGCTTGCGCTGACAAAATATCTTTAAGATCCGTTTTACCTGCTTCTAAAATTTGGTCTTGTGTTAATACTGTAATAATTTGAGGCGTATCAACAAGTGCAGCAACACGGCGCATATCACCAGAGGCAGGATGTAAATATACCGAGGTTTTAGAACCGTGAACTCTAATTAACTCAATCGCTTCATCTGATTGATTAATTTTCTTTGTTTCGCACTTAACGCCGCTATCTTTATCACAATTTTCTACATTGCTTTCTGCGTATACCTGCGGGCTGCTAAATACAAGAGCAGCAGCTATGGCATGTGCTCCAAGTGCTATTTTATTTTTATGATGATATTTAGTGTGAGATGTCATGTTTTTACTTTTTATATTAAAACCTTAATTAATGAAGAATTTAATATTAACTAAGCTCAAACTCAAATGCAAATGATAACGCATATCATTTGCATTTATATTTATATTTATATTTATAATAAAAAGCGATGCAAGCAGAATAATTAACATAAGGCCATATTATAAGAGGGTTATTCATCGAACGGCGGTTCAAAAAAGTGGGATAATAAAAGTGGGATAATATATTTTAAAGCTCGTTGAAACATCTTTACATGATAAAAATATGGCGATACTTAAGCATAAATGCCCGCTACGACGACCAGTCGCCAACATCCACTTACCTTGTATTCATTTATGTCGCCATTAATGCTATCTTCACCGAATGCTCGACCCTCAAAATAATCTATGTAAAATCTATTATATTTCGGGGGTGTTTATTGTTAATTTTTAGTCTAGGTTGTTTATAACCGCTGTAGTTAAAAATATGCTGACTTAATATGATCTAGTTTTATCAAGGAACTTAATTTGGATATCAACACGGCAAAATCAGTTTTACAAAACACCTTTGGTTACGCTGATTTTCGCCATCAACAAGCAAATATCATTAGTGAATTAATCAGTGGCACTGATGTGTTCACCCTGATGCCAACGGGTGGCGGTAAGTCATTATGTTATCAAATACCAGCGATAGTTTTAGATGGTGTTGGTATCGTTGTATCGCCACTGATCGCTTTAATGAAAGATCAAGTCGATGCCTTAAAGCTGCAAGGGGTGAAAGCTGAATTCTTAAATTCATCACAGGATTATGAAGAACAAAGGCGTGTAGAGCAGCTGATAATGTCAGGTAATATCGACTTATTATATGTTGCGCCGGAAAGATTATTAGGTGATTATTTTCTTAGCCTTATTGATAAAGTCACTATTGCATTATTTGCCTTTGATGAGGCTCATTGTGTTTCGCAATGGGGCCATGATTTTAGACCTGAATATCAAAAACTTTCCATCATAGCTCATCGATACCCCAACACGCCTAAAATTGCCTTAACCGCTACCGCTGATATGAAAACCCGAGAGGAAATCGTTGAAGTTTTAAACTTAACAGGCGCTAAAACTTTTATACACAGTTTCGACCGACCCAATATTCAATATAGGATCAGTGAACAGAAAAATAGCAAAGAAAAGCTGCTGCAGTTTATTAATGCCGAACATACCAATGATGCCGGTATTGTTTATTGTCTGTCGAGAAAGTCGGTAGAAACAACCGCCCAGTGGTTATCTGAACAAGGAAAAGTTGCCTTGCCTTATCATGCCGGTTTAGCCAGCTATATTAAAGATAATAACCAACAACGGTTCCTTAGAGAAGACAGCATTATTATTGTCGCCACCATTGCTTTTGGTATGGGCATTGACAAGCCCGACGTGCGATTTGTGGCGCATTTAAATTTACCTAAAAGTATCGAGGCCTATTATCAAGAAACCGGACGAGCCGGTCGAGATGGACTGCCAGCTAACACTTGGTTAGCTTATGGTATGCAAGATGTGATTAAACTCAAACAAATGGCCAGTCAAAGTGATGGCAATGAACAGTTTAAATATCTCACGCAGCGTAAGATAGATGCCTTACTAGGTTATTGTGAAGTTAGTTCATGCCGCAGACAAGTGCTATTAAATTATTTTGGTGAAACATTAGCAGAGCCTTGTGGTAATTGTGATAATTGTTTGAATCCTCCTCTGACTTGGGATGGCACAAGTGCCGCCAGAAAAGCGCTATCTACGGTTTATAGAACAGGCCAAAGGTTTGGCGTTGGCCATCAAATTGATGTACTTACCGGTAAAAAAACACCAAAAATAACCAGCCTTAACCACGATAAACTCTCAACTTATAATATTGGCAGCGAACTTATCGCAACTGAATGGCAAACGGTATTTAGACAGCTTATTTCAATGGGCTATTTAGCGGTTGAAATGGATTATGGCGTGTTAAAATTAACTGAAAAAGCGCGGCCTTTATTAAAAGGTGAATGTACGATTCAACTTAAGGTGCAAAAAAGTACAAAATCCAAGCAAGCTCAAAAATCAAAACCCGCTATTGAGAATGATTTAACAACAGAAGAACAAGCTAACTTTGAAAAGCTTAGGCAACAAAGAGCCTTGTGGGCTAAAGAAAGAGGCGTACCTTCATTTGTTATTTTTCATGACGCTAGCTTGATGGATATCGCACGCAGAAATCCCAAAAATTCAAATCAACTATTAGAGGTTAATGGCATAGGTAAAACAAAGCTTGAGCTTTATGGCGAACAAATTATTGCGCTATTAAACTAGGTAATATAATAAGCACTAAAAAAATATGGCTAATGTGACGCAGTCAGCATTTGAGCTAACAAATGCAATGGTAAAGCTTTACCTAACCTGACAACATTAAGGCCTAACTGAGCGTGTGAAAAAATAAGCTGCTTTAGCTACATAGTTTTTTGATATATAAAGAGTTAATATTTTTATATATCAATAACTCAGCTGATTTTAGCATCAGTCATGCAAAGTATAAAACCTGCCCCCTCCCATCATTTAATATAGAAGTAATAAACCGAATTTGACGCTAACGCCTGAGGTTTAAGGGTAAGGCTTAAGTTATTTCAAAGATAACTAATAAACTGTTCAACTGCTTTATCATGGCAGTCGTTTGGATGAGCTTTTCCAATAAAAATGATATGAGCTTTAACCCAGTATAAATAAAAATCAATAGTACGTTTAGCATCATATTCACATAATTTCTTTGATATGTGAATATGATGCAGATTTCAAAATCATTCCACTTAACCTCAAACATGGGCTGTATATAAAAATAGCTTAATTGTATATCCCACCTTTGTGTTTTAAGCAGAGTTTAATCAGCTTTTCTGCATCGCTATCTTTAATAAGTAATTCAATAAGTAATTCCATAAGTAAAATTAACGTATTGAATGTTAATGTTAAGTTATGTATATTAACTAAAATTACAAAAAATTAACGTGTCGAATGTTAAGTTACGCATATTAGTTTGTAGGATCCGTGTTGTTCAAATAATTTTGGCGGATTACCCCTCAGTTTTCGCCTGAGAGGTTTGGTTAAAGTCGCTAATACGTTAAGCGTTTTGTACCTAAATAAATGTGCCTAAGTGAATCATGGACGAAACCTCCAAATATCATGAATTAACAAAAGATGCAGGAAATCGCTTAAGAGCTTATTTGTTTCCTCTGGTGCGACTGGTGTGTGTTTTAGCACTAACCAAAACAGAGAAAATATCACTGTTATGTTCTGAAAAATGGTTGTATCAATTGCACTCATATATTTTGTTTTAACAGTACTACTTTGTTTGTATGAATTACCTAGAGCTAAATATAATCTTTATATAACAAGCTATTAAATCATGAAAAAGACCATTTACTGTTTTCGGCCCTCAACATTTTAGCAAACTATTGTTTGCCTCTTAGTCAGGCGTTAACTTTTCTCATTTTCGAGTTAGACATTAATATTTTAAAGGGATTTTAAGTTTGTATAAGCAAAAAGGCTTTACGTTAACTGAGTTGGTAGCAATTATCGTTATTTTGGGTATATTGGCTGTTACAGCAGCGCCTAAGTTTATTGATTTAACTGAGGATGCGGACGAAGCTGTATTTTTAAGTATTTCATCTGCTTTTAAAAGTGGTGTTAACCAAGTACATATTGCTTGGTTAATACGAGGAAAAAATCAGGCTGTACAAGATTTTATAGCGATTTCAGATCCCCTTGCAGGAGGAGATTTAAGTGTGAATAGTTATGGTTATCCTGCTGATACAAGAGGTATTAGTTTAACATTAAACAGTGAATATGATTGTTTGGATGTATGGCGAGCAGTGCTAGATTCACCAGATGCTCTAGTGTTAAATAACAGCTCTAGTAAGTTTCAAGCAACACATGATAATGGAACTTGTACTTATACTTATAACAAGCAAGACACTCTTACCGTCAACTATGACTCTAATAGTGGTGAAGTAACAATAAATAATTAAAGCTGGTTAAAAGCTATTCAAGTATGGCAATGTACATGGAGGTACAGTGAATAAATTTAATTGTCCATATTGTAATGAGAAATCGGTTAGCTTTTTTAGAAAGTTAGCCCTAAGCCCTATAGTTAGTCATAACTGTTCTAATTGTAATGAGCCTATCTGTGTGCCTTTTAAAGCCCTATTATTAATACTGCCATCATTATTAATAATTCTAATTTGCCCCACTTTTATCGAGCACTACAATGTTGTTATGGGTTTATTTATATTTATCTTGATTTTAACTTCATATTTTTACAATAAATATGTGCCCTTAATAAAAGCAAAATAGATATTGAGTAACCTAGTTATCACCAGCACTTATAACATGTACTTCAAACGTAAAAATACAGTTGGCTGTGTTTCACTTCGCTACTTTAGCTCCCTAATCCGGCGCTAGTTACAATGATATAAAAGGAATTAGTGTGAACAAAATATATAGGTTTATAATTCTTGCAGTACTAATAACGGCTGCGATTAGCTCTTATAGTTATGGCAGCTCAACAGGTATATTTTTATTTATCATTCTCGGTTTTTTGTTCGAGGGCTTGTTTTGGTTTGGTCTCCTTGGCAAAAAAAAATCACGTAATGTAATTAACACTAGCAGCTGATAGCGTTTAGCACCCTAAGATCAAAAAAACCCACAAATAAGTGGGTTTTCAATTTAAGTAATGGTTACATCATTTCAATAGCAATCGCAGTTGCTTCGCCGCCACCGATACATAACGAAGCAATACCCTTGCTTAAGCCTCTGTTTTTCAAGGCATGGATTAACGTCACCATAATACGTGCGCCACTAGCGCCTAACGGGTGACCTAATGCACAAGCACCGCCGTTAACATTAACTTTTTCAACATCTAAGTCTAAGGCTTTAATGCCTAGCATAGTGACCATGGCAAAGGCTTCGTTGATTTCAAACAAGTCAACATCTGCTGCTGTCCAGTTAGCTTTAGCCAAAACTTTTTGCATCGCACCGACTGGCGCAACGGTAAATTCTGCTGGCTTTTGTGCGTTCGTCGCGTGAGCAACAATCTTACACAAAGGCGTTAAGCCACGTTTTTGTGCTACTGATAACTTCATCATCACTAATGCCGCCGCGCCATCAGAAATAGAGCTTGAGTTAGCAGCAGTAATGGTACCGTCTTTTTTAAAAGCGGGACGTAAACTAGGAATTTTATCTGGGCGAGCATTACCTGGTTGTTCATCAATATCAAATACTGAATCACCGCGGCGAGATTTAATGGTCACTGGCGATATTTCATTAACAAATGCACCGTCAGCAATTGCAGCATTAGCACGTGCTAATGAACGAATAGCATAATCATCCATATCTTCACGAGTAAAGGCAGATTCATCAGCCGTTGCTTGTGCGAAACAACCCATGGCAATACCGTCGTAGGCATTTTCTAAACCGTCGGTCATCATGTGATCAAGTACTAGGCCTTGACCCATTTTAATCCCAGTTCTGCCTTTAGGTAACAAATGTGGTGCGTTTGTCATACTTTCCATGCCACCAGCAACGGCAACATCAATAGAGCCAGCTAATAGGGCATCATGTGCTTGCATGGCCGCTTTCATACCTGAGCCACAAACTTTATTAATAGTGGTACAGGCTGTTGATAAAGCTAAATCTGCTTCTAAAGCAGCTTGTCTTGCAGGCGCTTGTTTTAAACCCGCAGGTAATACACAACCCATGATCACTTCATCAACTTGATCATTAGATAGATTAGCGGCCGCCATAGCACCACGAATGGCAGTTGCACCTAAAGTGGTAGCACTGACTGCTGATAAACCGCCCATAAAACCACCCATAGGGGTACGTTTTGCAGCAACGATAACGATTGGATCTTGAGTAGACATAGGGTTCTCCGATAAAGTGTTGTTTAATATTCGTTCGACATTTGTTGGTTAGATAGTTTTTCAATAATCGATAAGAATTACAAATTAGGTTAACGTAAATTTAATTTTACACAAACGTACTCTTTATACTTTTGAATATAATAACGCTAGTATTTACAAAATTTGTCATCGTTATTTAAAGCAAAATCATGCGCTAACTATACTTTAAATAACACCATTGACTTAAACCGCGCACGGCTATTATCTATGATGTAAAAGCACTTCATTTATCTAACTTTACACTCGCACTTTACGTTAACGTAAACTTATTGTAAAGTATCCCATAAATAAAAAGCGCGTTAACTTAGAGCAATAATAATGAGCAGCCATAATGAGCGATAAGAACCCAATCACCTTCTCTATCGGCGAGTTAGCAAGAGAGTTTGATATTACCACCCGCAGTATTCGTTTTTACGAAGACCAAGGCCTGATACTACCAAATCGCAAAGGACAAACAAGAATATATAACCAGAGAGATAGAGTTAGACTAAGGTTAATTCTACGTGGTAAACGCTTAGGTTTTTCATTAGCAGAAACGGGTCGCTTGTTTGAGCTTTACGATGCTGACACTTCAAGTGCAACGCAATTAATACAAATCATGGAATTAATTTCCAACAAAAAGAATGACTTAAACCAGCAATTAGAAGATATTAAAGCAGTGTTGATTGAATTAACTGGTTTAGAGAAAAATTGCCAAAATACCTTGGCGCTTATCGAAAAAAAACCATTAGTCAGTCAATAAGCCGCAATAGATAAAAGCGCTAAGTCGCGTAACAAATAAAGTAAAAGTTAACGTGATAATAAAAACGTTAACACGACAAACCATTATTAAGGGTACTACTATGATTTCTACTTTCTCATCAATGAATTTTAACCTGGGTGAAACTGTTGACATGATCCGCACCACGGTGAATGCTTTTTCTCGTGATGAAATTGCCCCTCGTGCGGCACAGATCGATAAAGATAACGAATTCCCCATGGACTTATGGCGCAAATTTGGCGACCTAGGTTTGTTAGGCATGACAGTAGATGAGCAATACGGTGGTTCTGGTTTAGGGTACTTAGCACACATGGTGGCTATGCAAGAAATCTCTCGTGCTTCTGCCTCTGTAGGCCTAAGTTATGGCGCGATGTCTAACCTTTGTTTAAACCAATTAAACAAAAATGGTAGTCATGAACAAAAAGAAAAATATTTACCTAAACTGTGCAGCGGTGAACATATTGGTGCTCTAGCCATGTCAGAGCCAAACGCCGGTTCTGATGTGGTCAGTATGAAACTTACCGCAAAAAAACAAGGCGATAAATACATTCTTAATGGCAACAAAATGTGGATTACTAATGGTCCTGATGCCAATGTTTTTATTATCTATGCAAAAACTGATACCAGTGCCGGCTCTAAAGGTATTACTGCCTTTATCGTTGAACGTGATTATCCAGGTTTTTCACGTCATCAAAAACTAGATAAATTAGGTATGCGCGGCTCTAATACCTGTGAATTAGTCTTCCAAGATTGTGAAGTGCCTGCTGAAAACATTTTAGGCGGCGAAGGCAAAGGCGTTCGGGTATTAATGTCAGGTTTAGATTATGAACGCATCGTATTAACTGGCGGCCCGCTAGGTATTATGGACGCTTGTATGGACTTAGTTGTACCTTACATTCATGACAGAAAGCAATTTGGTCAAGCCATTGGTGAGTTTCAATTAATTCAAGGCAAAATTGCCGACATGTACACTCAAATGAATGCGGCTAAATCTTATGCTTATTTATGTGCAATGGCAGCCGATCGCGGTGAAACAACCCGTAAAGATGCCGCAGGTGTTATTTTATATTCAGCAGAATTGGCCACAAAAATGGCTTTAGACGCCATTCAATTACTTGGCGGTAACGGTTACATTAATGAATTCCCTGCTGGGCGTTTGTTACGTGATGCTAAGTTATATGAAATTGGCGCTGGTACCTCAGAAATTCGCCGTATGCTGATCGGCCGCGAACTGTTTAACGAATCAGTTTAACGCTGATTTTTCGTTGCTAATGACGCAATTTCTACCTAAAAACACCCAGATAGGCAACTATGCTAGGTGTTTTTTATTGAACTCGCGCTATTGGCTTCGAGATTAGCTCAATGCTAAAAAAGAACAAGCTATAAAATACTTCAGTGACTATTGCTATTGAATACTCATCACTCATTAAGCACAGATTTAATATTAGTGAATCGAAAACAATATCAATATGCGCTGACCAAGCAAGAGTTCAACAAAACATAAGGTTATACCGTGGCTAAGATAATATCAAAAATTAATCCCCGCAGCCCTGACTTCATCGAAAATGCTGCCCATATGCAACTACAAGTCGATGATTTAAAAGTTAAGTTAGAAGAAATCAAATTGGGTGGTGGTGAACGCAGTCGAGAACGTCATTTGTCACGTGGTAAATTATTACCTAGAGATCGAGTTTATGCCCTACTCGACCCCGGCTCTGCATTTCTTGAATTATCACAATTAGCCGCCTTTAAAGTTTATGACGATAACGTTCCCGCTGCAGGTATCATCACAGGTATTGGCCGTGTGGGTGGTCAAGAATGTCTTATTATTGCCAATGACGCGACCGTAAAGGGAGGTACTTATTTCCCGTTAACGGTGAAAAAGCATTTACGTGCCCAAGCTATCGCGCAAGAAAACAACTTACCTTGTATCTATTTAGTCGATTCAGGTGGTGCAAACTTACCGAATCAAGATGACGTTTTTCCCGATAAAGAACATTTTGGTCGTATTTTTTTCAACCAAGCCAATATGTCAGCGCAAAGCATTCCACAAATTGCGGTAGTGATGGGTTCATGTACCGCTGGTGGTGCTTATGTTCCAGCTATGGCTGACGAATCTATTATCGTAAAAGAGCAAGGTACTATCTTTCTTGCAGGCCCGCCATTAGTTAAAGCGGCAACCGGTGAAGTCGTCAGTGCTGAAGATTTAGGTGGCGCTGATGTGCATTGTCGTACCTCAGGTGTTGCCGACCACTATGCGCAAAATGATCACCATGCTTTAGAAATTGCTCGCAGCGCTATTGGTAATTTAAATCGGGTTAAACCCGTACAAATGGCCATTAAAGAAGTTGTTGAACCCGCTTATGCTACAGAAGAAGTTTATGGCATTGTACCCAAAGACTCTCGTCAACCTTATGATGTGCGTGAAATTATCGCCCGTGTGGTTGACGGCAGTGAATTTGATGAATTTAAAGCGCTTTATGGCACCACCTTAGTTTGTGGCTTTGCCCGTATTTATGGTTACCAAGTCGGCATTATTGCCAATAACGGCATTTTGTTTGGCGAATCGGCACAAAAAGGCGCGCACTTTATTGAGCTGTGTGCCCAACGAAAAATCCCCTTAGTATTTTTACAAAACATTACCGGTTTTATGGTAGGTCAACAATATGAAGCCGGCGGTATCGCTAAACATGGCGCAAAAATGGTCACCGCGGTTGCAACCGCACAAGTGCCTAAATTTACCATTTTAATTGGTGGTAGTTTCGGTGCAGGTAACTATGGCATGTGTGGCCGTGCTTACGACCCACGTTTTCTCTTTATGTGGCCAAACTCGCGTATTTCAGTGATGGGTGGCGAACAAGCGGCTGGCGTATTAGCCCAAGTTAAACGCGATCAAAAAGACCTGCGTGGTGAACAATGGAGCGCAGAAGAAGAAGCAAACTTCAAGCAACCCATTATTGATAATTACGAACATCAAGGTCATCCATATTATGCCTCAGCGCGTTTATGGGACGACGGCGTGATTGACCCTGCCGATACCCGTCAAGTCCTTGGTTTAGCTATTTCAGCGTCACTTAATAAACCTATAAAAGAGACCAAGTTTGGTCTGTTTAGAATGTAGGGGTGAATTGATGATTTTTTCATATAGCCAAATAAAAAGTCCTAGTGAACAAGTATTGTTCGATGTTGACAGCCGCGGCGTAGCAACGGTTACCTTAAATAATCCTGAAAAGCATAATGCCTTTGATGACAGTATTATTTTTGCACTAAATCAGCTATTTCAGGCCATAGCACAATGCCATGACATTAATGTCATGGTGTTAGCGTCAACCGGTAAAAATTTTTCTGCCGGCGCTGATTTAGCTTGGATGCAGCGTATGGCATCTTACTCTTATGAAGAGAACTTGTCTGATGCTAACGCCCTCGCCCAAATGTTGAAAAATCTTAACTTCTTACCACAGCCTACCATTGCTAAAGTGCAAGGTGCTGCCTTTGGCGGTGCTGTTGGGCTAGCAAGTTGTTGCGATATTGTCCTTGCCAGTGAAAAAGCGAGTTTTTGTTTAAGTGAAGTAAAGTTAGGCTTAATTCCTGCCACCATTAGCCCTTATGTGGTTAACGCAATCGGCCAGAAAGCCAGCAGACGTTATTTTCAAACTGCTGAGCGATTTTTTGCTGACAAAGCACAACAACTTGGTTTAGTCGATGAAATATACCCGTTAACCGCATTAGATAACGCGGTTACTGAAATGGTAAACACACTATTAGCCAATGGGCCACTAGCCGTGCGACAAGCAAAGCAGCTAGCGTTGGATGTAGCTTACCAAGATATTGACGAAGCACTGATTAAAAATACCTGTGAGCGTATTGCCGCCATTCGTGTTTCCGCAGAAGGTCAAGAAGGCCTAACGGCATTTTTTGAAAAGCGCCAACCTGCTTGGCAAGCCCAGTCAAAAACATCAAAAAATAAAGGCGAAGGATAAAATTTATGTTTACTAAAATACTAATTGCCAACCGTGGTGAAATCGCCTGTCGTGTTATTAAAACCGCACGAAAAATGGGTATATTAACAGTCGCGGTTTATTCTGATGCTGATGCTGACTCACTACACGTCAATATGGCCGATGAAGCGATCCATATTGGTGGCTCACCTTCACGCGAAAGTTACTTATTGTCCGAGAAAGTAATTGAAGCCGCTAAACGTACCGGCGCGCAAGCTATTCATCCAGGTTACGGCTTTCTTTCTGAAAATGCTGAATTTTGTCGCATGTGTACCAAAGAAGGTATTACTTTTATTGGCCCACCGGTTGCTGCTATTGAAGCTATGGGCTCAAAGTCTGCCGCTAAAAATATTATGGAAAAGGCCCAAGTGCCTTTAGTGCCAGGTTATCATGGTGATGACCAATCGGAGGCCGTGATCAAAAAAGCCGCTGACGATATGGGCTATCCGGTATTACTCAAAGCTACCGCTGGCGGCGGTGGTAAAGGTATGCGCCAAGTTTGGCATGAAAATGAGTTTGCTGAAGGATTTGCCGCCGCTAAACGCGAAGCAAAATCATCTTTTGGTGATGATAGAATGTTAGTTGAAAAGTACTTAACTCAACCTCGCCATGTTGAAATTCAGGTGTTTTGTGATAATCACCAAAACGCGGTTTTTCTTTTTGAGCGCGACTGTTCAGTACAGCGTCGTCATCAAAAAGTAATTGAAGAAGCGCCAGCCTTTAGTATGAGCGAAGAGCTACGTACCCAAATGGGTGAGTCAGCTATAAAATCAGCACAAGCTATTGGTTATCAAGGTGCCGGTACGGTTGAATTTTTACTTGATGTTGATGGTTCATTTTACTTTATGGAAATGAATACTCGCTTGCAAGTAGAGCACCCGGTAACTGAATTAATTACCGGTCAAGATCTGGTAGAATGGCAATTACGTGTTGCGGCAGGTGAAGTATTACCTAAAGCTCAACACGAACTGAAAATTAACGGCCATGCTTTTGAAGCCCGTATTTACGCTGAAGATCCCAATAATGACTTTTTACCTGCCACTGGCAAGTTAGATTTTTTACAACCGCCCGTTGAAAGTGAATTTGTTCGTGTTGATACCGGTGTACGCCAAGGGGATGAAGTGAGCGTGTTTTACGATCCTATGATTGCAAAATTAATTGTTTGGGATGAAAGCCGTGAAAAAGCCTTACAGCGTCTAGCGAAAGCCTTGTCCGAGTATCGTATTAGTGGTGTGACAACCAATATCGATTTTCTTTATAATTTAGCCACTTGTGCGCCATTTGTTAACGCGGATATCGACACCAGTTTTATTGAAAAAAATCAAGCTGTAATATTTCATGACAACGAGCAATCCCTTGCGGGCGAACTGCCGATGGCGGCGCTTTATTTAGTGTTGTCACAAGCTCAGCAAGCACAAGCAAAGGCCACAAAAACCAACGACCCATTCTCACCTTGGAATATGACAAATGCTTGGCGCTTAAATGAAGCAAATATTCATCACATGGTATTGGCTCATAATGGCACAGAATACCCGATTATAGTCGAGCAAAAGCGTCAAGGTAGTGGTAGTTATTACTTAATCTCAGTTGATGGCCAAACCGTTGACTGTCAAGGTCGCATTGAAAACGAGACTTTATACGCCAGTATTGACGGCTACCGCAGTCATGCAACGATTGCAAAAAATGCTAACCAAATTAGCCTGTTCCATCAAAATGGTGTGTTCAATTTTACCCATATGTTGCCTGACTGTGGCGATAATAGTGCTGATGATAACCATGGTGGTTTACTTGCGCCCATGAACGGTACTATGGTGTCAGTATTAGTAAAAGCCGGCGATAACGTGATTGCAAATCAACCCTTGATGATTATGGAGGCAATGAAGATGGAGCATACCATTCGCGCGCCGAGCAATGGTGTTGTAGATGTTCTATATTATAAAGATGGTGATATGGTTGACGGCGGTGCTGAATTAATCGCCTTTACCGCAGAGGAGGCATAATGACCGATATTGCTCAATTTTCATTACCGAACTTAGTAAAAATAGTTGAGGTGGGTCCACGTGATGGTCTACAAAATGAAAAACTACAGATTAGCGCAGAAGATAAAATAGCGTTAATTGAAAAGTTAGCCGACGCCGGTGTCAGCTACATTGAAAGCGGCAGTTTTGTCTCGCCTAAATGGGTGCCACAAATGGCCACTTCTAGTGATGTTTTCAAAGGTATTAAGCGCAAAAGCGGTGTTACCTACGCCGCATTAACGCCAAATATGAAAGGCTTTGAAGCGGCAATGGCGGTGAATGCCAATGAGGTCGCTATTTTTGGCGCGGCATCAGAAGCCTTTAGTCAGAAAAACATTAATTGCTCGATTGATGAAAGTTTGCAACGTTTTGAATCCATTATGCAAGCTGCAAAAGCTGCCGACATTCGTGTGCGTGGCTATGTCTCTTGTGTAGTTGGCTGTCCTTACGATGGTGATATTGCAGCAGAAAAAGTAGCAGAAGTTGCAGAAAAGTTATATAAAATGGGCTGTTACGAAATATCACTTGGCGACACCATTGGTGTTGGTACGCCAGCCAGTGTCCAAAAAATGTTACAGGCTGTTAGTGCTAAAGTCCCCGTTGATAAGCTAGCTGTGCACTTTCATGATACCTATGGACAGGCTTTGACCAATATTTACGCGGCACTTGCTATGGGCGTAAAGGTAGTCGATAGTGCTATTGCAGGTCTTGGTGGTTGCCCATATGCTAAGGGGGCATCAGGCAATGTCGCCACTGAAGACGTGTTATATATGCTCAATGGCTTAGGTATAAAAACTAATATTGATTTTGACAAATTACTGGCTGCAGGATGGTTTATTAGCGACAAATTAGGCAAGGCGCCGTTATCAAAAGTCTCGATAGCCTATCGTGCAAAATAATCTAAAATATAGACTAAAAAGTTAACTAAAAAATTACCTGGCGTTGATCGTGAGCATTACCTACATCAGCGAATAAAATATAAATTAAACATTAATATTGAGGAGCAAATAATGGCAGGATTTGACAAAGTAGTGTCAAGCTATGAAGAAGCAATGGCTGGTCTTGAAGACAATATGACCGTAATTGCTGGTGGTTTTGGTTTATGTGGTATTCCTGAAAATTTAATACGCGAAATTCAGCGTAAAGGTACTAAAGGCTTAACCCTGGTTTCAAATAACTGCGGTGTAGACGATTTTGGTCTCGGCATTTTACTGCCTGACCGTCAAATCAAAAAAATTATCGCCTCTTACGTTGGTGAAAATGCTGAGTTCGAACGTCAGATGATGAACGGTGAGCTCGAAGTTGAATTGACACCACAAGGCACTTTAGCAGAAAAAATGCGTGCTGGCGGTGCTGGTATTCCAGCTTTTTTTACGGCTACAGGCTATGGCACACCAGTAGCCGAAGGCAAAGAAGAACGTGAATTTGACGGTCGGCATTATATTTTAGAACCGGCAATTAAAGGCGATTTTGCTATTGTAAAAGCGTGGAAAGCCGATCGTTATGGCAACTTAGTGTTTAGAAAAACCGCGCGTAACTTCAATCCTATGGCGGCAACCGCAGGTAAAATAACCGTAGTAGAAGTAGAAGAGATTGTGGAGCCAGGCGAATTAGACCCTGATCACATTCATACGCCAGGCATTTATGTTAATCGCTTAATCTTAGGTACATTCGAAAAACGCATTGAACAGCGCACTGTTCGTAGCGACTCAGAATAATCAGTGTTAGTAAGGAGTAATTTATGGCTTTAACAAGAGAACAACTAGCACAGCGGGTAGCACAAGAATTACAAGACGGTTACTACGTTAACTTAGGTATAGGTATTCCAACCTTAGTGGCAAACTATATTCCCGAAGGGATCGAAGTCATGCTGCAGTCTGAAAACGGCTTACTAGGCATGGGACAATTTCCCACCGAAGCAGAAATTGACGCCGATCTGATCAATGCGGGTAAACAAACAGTGACGATGGCAAAAGGCGCATCAATTTTTGACTCAGCAGAATCATTTGCCATGATCAGAGGCGGTCACGTTGATTTAACCGTTTTAGGCGCCTTTGAGGTTGATGTAAATGGTAATATTGCCTCTTACATGATCCCTGGTAAGTTAATTAAAGGTATGGGCGGTGCGATGGATTTAGTCGCCGGTGCAGACAATATTATTGTGACCATGACCCACGCCTCTAAGCATGGTGTGTCTAAGTTGTTAAGTAATTGTACACTGCCGTTAACCGGTAAAGGCTGTATTAAAAGAGTGTTAACTGATCTGGCTTTTATTGAAATAAAAAATGGCAAATTTTACTTATTAGAGCGTGCACCTGGCGTGTCGGTCGCAGAAATAATATCATTAACTGAAGGTGAACTTGTTGTTGAAGGCGACGTACCTGAGATGCAATTATAAAGCGATAACCAGCAGTTGATAATGAATGACAATATATAAACTGAGGGGCTGCGGCCCCCTTTTTGTATTCGATTTAGAGTTAGCTGAAGTCACTCTTGTTGTCATCACTTATATTGATATATGAAAAATATTAATATTTAATTATTTATCACGATTTAAGCCAAAAATAGCACTTCATCCATTGTATCAATTAACTGTTCTTCTCTATATGAAGAACAAGCAGAAAAATACAAGACATTTATTTAATAACTAGTCGCTCTAATTATTAAGTAAATAACGCAGTAGAGGGTTGCTTTAACTTGGTAAATGATCAAAAAATTAGTGAGATAGTTATTACGGCCATGCCTCTAACTTGCTCTCTCTGCACAAAACTCACCAGGTTTATACTGCCAAACTGACGTCAAGCAAGGCATTAGTTGCACACGATAGCTATTGTAGATAACGGCTAGAACTTTTGACTTAATGTCTTAAATTCCAATAAAAATCGCTTCAAAATCAGTAACGTTATAGGTAAAGCTTGTAAAGTCGCCATTTGTAAAACAATTAAGTCAACTAGCTGTTAAATACCCATAAATTGTAACCCTTGGGTTGCAATTAACTACGACTTTAGTGATAATTACACTAACAAAGAAAAGGCAAAATACGCGAAAACGTGTTACGCAAAACCACCGGTCTAAGGATAATACTCTCTTTATCTATGACAGCGGAGTCTCCGTGTTATTAGGTACATCTTGTGGTTTTTCTTTTATTAACTCTATTTGTTTTATAAAAGGTTATTAAAATGAAAAAATTATTACTAGTTACTACCATTGCTGCTTTAACAATGGCGTCAATTGTATCAACGCCGAAAGCGCAAGCTGCTGACATTGCACTAAGTATATGTGAGTATGTTGCTGCAGACGACAAAAGACGTATGCGTTCATTCTTAAAGGCACATAGATTAAGAATTCGCGATATCTTTTCAGAGATTAAATGTAACGGTCAAAACTTGTTAGAATTTGCTGCTACCAGGGGGTCAGTTGAAACAGGCTCTTTGATGATTAGTAAATTACCAAGGGGCGTTGTTTCTGAAAACCTAACCCTTATTCAACATGGATCGCAACCATTAATCGACGCTGCAAACGAACGGGTTGGTGGTTAGCAGTTTATTTTCCTGTAGTCATATACTCAAGATAATAGCTATTGAATTAAATACATGAGAAATGTTTTATTTCAATGGCTATAAGTTCAATGTTTTACTAGTCAATAATTCTTATGTCATTAAAAGGCTAGCATTTGCTGGCCTTTTTTCTATTAACCTGCACTGACAAGAAAATATTATTCATTTCAACTAGCCACCCTATAGAAAACTGATTAAAATCACGCTCGACTTTAATAACATCGGTTTAATTAATGACGAATAAACGTAGCTACATCAACAGTAATAACGCTTTAGTATTAACCGGTGGAGGCGCACGTGCCGCCTATCAGGTCGGTGTTTTGTCTGCGATAGCTAAATTTATGCCACGCAGTCATGGTGTGCCTTTTCCAATCATTTGTGGTACTTCAGCAGGTGCTATCAACTCAACTGCGTTAGCTTGTTATGCCTCATGTTTTCAATTGGCGGTCAAAAAGTTGGAGTGGATCTGGAAAAACCTCGATCCTGAAAGAATTTATCATACAGATCCCATGCGTGTGTTTAGTCATTTAATCGGTGGTGTTGTAGGTAACTTTCAGGCAGATTATGCCAATAAAAGTGCCCGAAGCTTATTAAACAACGCGCCGCTTAGGCAACTGCTTGAAACCGTAGTAGATTTTAGCCGAATAGATACCAATATTAGACGCGGTTATCTCTCCGCAGTATCGGTGACAGCATCAAGTTATTCCAGCGGTGACTCGATTAGTTTCTTTCAATCAGAAGCGTCTATTTCGCCTTGGTTTAGAGCAAAGCGACGGGGCGAGCCTACACAATTAAACAGCCAACATCTAATGGCATCAGCCGCCATTCCGTTAGTTTTTCCGTCAGAAAAAATACAACGCCATCATTTAGGCGATGGTTCAGTTCACCAGTTGTCTCCGTTAAGTCCTGCTATCCACTTAGGAGCAGAAAAAATATTTATTGTTGGTGTCGAGCAACCAAAAGAACCACTTCATGCGGTTGAAAATAACCCACATCCACCAACAACAGCGGCAATCGCAAGTCATTTACTTGATTCTGTTTTCTCAGATACCCTGCAAAGTGATATTGAACGCATGGAGAGGGTTAACAATACCTTATCGCTAATTCCAGATGCAAAGAAAAAAAACATTTCCGGTTTAAAAAACATTGAATCCTATCTGCTCAACCCGAGTCATGACTTTAACAATATTGCGGTGAAATATTACGATAAACTGCCTTTGTCGATTCGACTATTATTACGTAGCATGGGGATTAACAATGACGCGGAATCTAGCTTAGTTAGCTACTTATTGTTTGAAAAAAATTATTGTAAGGAGTTAATAAACCTCGGCTTTAATGACGCACTTGAGCAAGAAACTAAAATTCGCCAATTTCTTGATATCTAAGCCATATTAATCAAAAAGCCTTGAACAGGCTTTTTAATTAATAACTCATTACTACCGTCAAATAAGCTAATGCCCTTCTTGGACAAAACGTTCAGCTCGCTCTACCCGTCTGGGTTTGCCCCGCACAATTAAGGTATCTTGTGATTGTAATATCGTATCAACGTCAGGCTCTTCGCTTTCAATGTTATTGCGACGTAATGCGACAACAATAACACGGCGCTCATCTAGTTTTAATGAAGCAATTGAATGGCCATTAGCAAAAGAATCATCGGCTAATATAATCGCATGCGCAAATTCAATACGGTCAATACTATCAGGGCTCATATCAGTATGTTCGCCTTGAAAGAAGCCATGCAAATGATTGTAGTGGTTCTTACGCTCTTTTTGCACACGGCGAACAATTCTAGAAAAAGGCACGCCTGATAATGACAAAACTTGAGACACTAGCATTAAACTGCCTTCTAGGCTCTCTGGAACCACTTCATTTGCACCCGCCGCATGTAATTCGTCTAACTGATCGTCGTTGCGGGTACGCACTAAAATAGGCACGTTAGGCGATAAAGAACGTACTTTTTGAATAACATCAAGTGATTGTTTATCTTCACCAAAAGCGATAACAACCAGCTTAGCTTTTGATAACTGTGCAGCATGCAATAATTCAGCCTGCCTAGAAGAGCCAAAAAGCACGTTTTCGCCCGCTTCTCTTGCTTTGCTTGTCCGTAAGGGGTCAATATCAATAGCGACAAAGTCAATCGACTCTTGCTTTAAGAAGCGACTAACGGTTTGTCCAATACGGCCAAAGCCACAAATAATAACATGGTCACTGAGTGTGGTACTTTGAGGTAATTCTTCTAACGCTTGGCTGTCCAGTGGTTTTTCACGGCTCAACCAAAGTGCCCAGCCGCGCGCATGACTGATCATATAGGGCGTTATTGCCATACTCAGTACACCCGTACCTAGTAAGATAGATGCCGTGGTTTCAGGTAACACTTCAACTTGGCTAGCTAACGCAATTAAAACAAAACCGAATTCACCCATTTGTGCCAACATAATACCGGCAGCCCAAGCATCTTTAGAAGACTCTCCAGCACGTTTTGCTAGTAAAACGATCACCAGCACTTTAATCGCCATAAAACAGACTAGCAGCGAAATAATGATCAAAGGAGAGGAAAAAACAACATTGATATTGAGCTTCATGCCAACAGTAACAAAAAACAAACCCAGTAAAATATCACGATAGGGTCTAATGTCAGCTTCAAGCTGATGTTTATATTGGCTCTCTCCTAACATCATACCCGCTAAAAATGCTCCTAACGCCATCGAAAGGCCAAACCACTGTGTTAATGCTGATGCCACTAAGGTCACGAGTAATGTGGTTAATACGAATAATTCATCGGTTCTAACTTGAGCCACTAAATTGAATAATCTAGGTAATAACCATTTACCAGCGAATAATAAGAGTGAAACAACAAATACGCCTTTAACTAGTGCAAACAATAACGCCATAATAAAAGAAGAATCGCCACCTTGGGCTAATAAAGGGATAATAATTAACAATGGCACCACAGCAACATCTTGAAACAGCAGCACTGCCACAGATAATTGCCCTGACTTTTTCTTCATGCCACCGCTTTCACTTAACTGGCGAATAACAATAGCGGTAGAAGAAAGTGCTAATATACCGCCAATGGTGATTGCCGCATCTAAGCTTTGCCCTAAAAACATCGCCACCAACATAAATAACACAAGTGAAATAATCACTTGTAAGCTACCCACGGTAACCACCAGATGCCGCATAGAAACTAGTTTAGGTAATGAAAATTCAAGCCCAAGGGTGAACAGTAGAAATACAATACCGAGTTCAGCAAAATGTTCATAATTAACATGATCTTGAGCGATAGCTAAACCATGGTCACCCACCAGCACACCTGCCACTAAATACGCCAAAATCGCCGGCAATTGCAAACGTCGAAAAAGCCAAACAATTAAAACGGCACTGGACAATATAGCGAGTAATTCAAGGTGACCTGTCACATGTATTCCTTCAAAGGTGATGAAACTGAAAGTTGCAGAATTGCACTGGTTGAAATTATAATTAATACCCATGACATTATTGGTATATTCACCAGTACATTCAAATGAGGCTGCTATGAAACGCAAAATAAAACAAACTGAAAGCGTTTACATCGCATTTGCTTGCTAAGTGTAGCCTTGTGCAGGCTGTTTTGTCTAAAGTATTTTATTATATTTTTATAAAAAAACGCTTAAAAACGGTTACTTAACTTAATATTTAATTTTGTTTTTTCTTTACAATCGCATCAACTAGCTATGACTATAAACGACGTAAATTGACAATAGCCATTAAATTATCATTAAACCATCAATAAATTATTTGTTAATTTACATAGTAGGTATGATTTTTGCTTTAAGATAATTACGGATATAAAAATAAAAGTTTAACGTCAAAATTAGCAAGGAAAAGTATGTCTACAGTGAATATTGTTGATCAGCCTAACTCTAAATTTAATGCTTTCACATTGTTTCAACAAAGTGAACAACAGAGTCAACGTAATTTAGCCTTACTTAAGCAATTACAAACCACGTTAGATGTAAAAGAACTTATCAATATCTTTGCGTTTGAAGTGGCAAAGTACATTGATTTTTCAGGTATTTATTTTAAACACCCTAATATAAATGCGACGACCAAAGACAGCCGACAGGCTAAAGCAGAACGTCAGTTTGAGTTAAAACTCAATGGTCAATTTTTTGGCATAATCACTTATGCAGTTAACATCCCCATCAGTATGACTAATGATAAAGTCTTGACTGAACTACATGAGTTATTAATCAACCCTTTAAATAATGCGGTGCAATATCACCAAGCAATGCAATTAGCGATGCAAGATAGTTTAACTCAGTTAGGTAATCGACGTAGTTTTAACGAACAAATTAAACGCGCCATGGCTCAAGCAAATCGTGGACAGACTCGTGTCGGTTTGATTTTTTGTGATTTAAACAAGTTCAAAGCCGTTAACGACTCCTTTGGTCACGCTATAGGCGATAACGTTTTAATACATTTTGCCAAGGCATTACAACAAAGTGTTCGAGATACTGACTATGTTTTCCGCTTTGGTGGTGATGAATTTTCGATTATCGTCACTGATGCTAGTAAATCATCGTTAACCGTCATCGAGCAAAGAATTTACCACACAATGTCGCAAGATATATTATTAGCAAAGTACAATGTAACTAGTAGTCTAGGCTTAGCTTTTATGAACACAGTTGACGATGTAACCAGTTTCTTTCTACGTGCGGACCAGGCGCTATATTCACAAAAAATGAATATGCCACAAAAGTTTAATCTCGCTTCCAAAGGCTAACCTAAGTATTTTAATCGTTCAGCTTAAAGTGGAAAGATTGAGGTTGAGGGTTTAACTGATACTCACTATAAACTCAGTACTACCTGAGTAATAATAGTAATAAAGCTATTAACTAAATTCACGTAACGCAAGTGACTTTTCATTGGGTGTTGCACCCACATATAAGCGGCAAAACCTCACAGCTTTGGCAAAACTTTTTGGGCCAACCTTTGCTATTACTCGGCGTAAGAACGCCAAATCAAGTGCAAAATTAACACTATAATGTTCCATTGCCTGATCGATACCCGGATAACTCACTCCGTCAAAGCAAAACTCTCGCTCTAGCTCTTCATTAACCATTTCAATGCCATTAAGCACTAACGGCCAGCCCTGAAAATTCACTCTGTCTCTTGCTACTTCATACATAAACCAAGCGCTTTTTTGAAAGCCTGCAAAGCTACCCTCTTCAAAGCCAGCATTGGCTAATTCGTCTTGTGTCCAATTAAGTCCAATGGCGAGGTCTTTACGATACTTTTCAATTAGATAAACTTTGACACTTTTTTCAACTTGCCAAATGCTGCGTACTTCGGCTTGGTTGGCCGCACGCGCGCATTCTGCACAACTAGGTAAAGTCAATGGATCATGCGAGCAGTCAAAAACTAAATGCTCTGAATGAGGAAAAGTGAAAGAATGCCCTGCTGGTTCAGCACAAAACCAGCAGTGATGTCGATAGTTAAAAGGTACGTCAATATCAGTGTTATCAAACTGCATAAATACTAACCTGCGTTATGAGCAAAGCATTTAAAAAGACTATTTACGTCTTTTATTTGCTGTTTTACTTACTGGAGCATTTTTTTGAGTTTTAGTTTTCTCTTTTGCTCTGCGCTTAGCTGCTGGTGTGGCTTCAGCCTTTTTACGCGCCAGTAATTGATTCTTATCTTGTGTAGCTTTATAACGGCTTTTCTTTAATGGCGCGTCTTCTTTGGCGTCATAATGTGCAGGTAAAGGTCGGTCTAATTCATAACCCGGTACGACAATACGCTCAAATTTACGCTCAATTAAGGCTTCAATATTATCAAGAAACTGCTCATCTTTAGGGCTAACTAATGATATAGCTGTACCTGATTTACCTGCTCGGCCTGTGCGACCAATACGATGTACATAATCTTCAGGCAAGAAAGGTAAATGATAGTTAACCACATAGGGTAAATTAGCAATATCAAGGCCACGCGCAGCAACATCAGTAGCGACTAAAACCCGAACACTGCCATCAACAAATTGCTCTAGTGCTTTATTACGCGCACCTTGAGTTTTATCACCATGACATAAAGCAGTTTTTATACCGTCAAGTTTGAGCTCATTCGCTAAAATATTCGCACTTTCTTTCGTACCAGCAAAAACTAACACTTGCTGCCAATTATTAACCCCAATAAGCTCCGACAATAGCTCAGCTTTACGGGTTTCAGAAACCCAATAAACCGATTGCTTTACTTTACCTGAGGTAGAGTTTTGACGTGCTACTTCAATGGTTCTTGGTGTTTTCAGAATTTTCTTTGCTAACGTTTTAACTTTATTTGAAAATGTCGCAGAAAACATCAAGGTTTGATGTTTTGCCTTGATCATTGCCACAATACGTTCTATGTCGTTATAAAAACCCATATCAAGCATACGGTCTGCTTCATCAAGCACAAGAAACTGCACTTGAGACAAATCTAAGTTGCGTTGTTCAAGATGCTCAATTAAACGTCCTGGTGTTGCCACTAACACATCGACACCCGTTTTAAGCATTTTAGTTTGTGGTGGCATATTAACACCACCAAAAACGACACCCGAGCGCAAAGGTAAAAACTCACCATAGGTTTTTACATTTTTTGAAATTTGTGCCGCTAACTCACGTGTTGGCGTTAAAATGAGTGCCTTAACAGTCGTTGTGGTGTCAAATCCATCAACATTAGGCTTCACTTTTTTCGCTAAACTATCAAGAATAGGCAAAGTAAAAGCCGCTGTTTTCCCGGTCCCTGTTTGAGCACTGGCTAAAACATCAACACCGGTACGAATAACAGGAATAGCTTGTTGTTGAATCGGCGTTAAATTTTTATAACCGCATGCTTTTACCGCTTTTAGTAAATTAGCCGATAAACCTATTGCATCCACACTCATCACATCACCATTTCTGTATTATCGTAAAAACGCACCTGCCTTAAAGCAGTACGCCAAAATATTAAGTCGCGCAGTATAGCAGCTTTATTAGCACTTGCTTGTATTAAATCAATACCAATTTTATCGGCTACTTTTTATTCCAAATGCCTTGGGTTAAATTAAAGCGTTGTTGCTCCTCTTCATCAGGCTGGTAAGTCGGTAATAGGCCTTTATCTTGTTGGCGGTGATAATCTTTGGTTATTTGCACCACCACTTTAGAAAGCATAAATAACGCCGTAACATTAAAAATGGTCATTAGTCCTGTCGATAAGTCGGCTAAAGCAATCACTTCAGGTAAGGTCGCTACAGAGCCAAAGACCAACATCAACAGAAAACCAATACGTAAAAACCATCGTCCGAGGAAGTTATCCATATTTAAATACTTTAAATTATTATCGGCATAGGCGAAATTTGCCACTATCGAGGTAAAGGCAAACAGCAATATAGCGATAGTAATAAAGTCGCTGCCCCAAGCCCCTACTTGATGGCTAAGAGCTTGTTGCGTTAATTGAATGCCTTGTGCTTGGCTGCCAGTATCTTTAAAAAGTAAGATCAAAATTGCCGTACATGAACATATGACAATCGTGTCAAAAAACACCGCCAACATTTGAATATAACCTTGTGAAACAGGATGCGGAGGAAAAGGCTCTGCAGCAGCGGCAGCATTGGGCGCGCTACCCATACCCGCTTCATTAGAATACAAACCACGTTTAACCCCTTGCACTATCGCCGCCCCCACCAGACCACTACCGGCTTCTTTTAAACCTAAGGCGGATGCGAAAATATCACTAATAATCATCGGCACTTTTTCGATATTCAAGCCAATAACAGTACAGCAAACCAGTAAATAAAGTAAACCCATAAAAGGCACCGTGAGCTCAGCAAAACGAGCAATATTTTTTAGTCCGCCAAAAATAATAAAACCTGCGGCAATCGTAATAACGATACCGGTGTAAAGTGGATTAAAACCGTACGAGCCATTAAATGCACTGGTAATAGAATTCGCCTGCACAGCACTAAAGACAAAACCATAACCAAAAAACAAACAAAGTGAAAAGGTAATAGCTAATTTTTTATTCTTTAAACCTTTACTCATATAATACGCGGGGCCACCACGAAAATTACCCAAGCTGTCGCGTTCTTTATAGAGCTGCCCTAAAGCACTTTCAGCGAATGCTGTTGCCATACCGACTAAAGCAATCAACCACATCCAAAAAACAGCACCGGCACCACCCAGTGAAATAGCCACGGCTACGCCCATTAAGTTGCCCGTACCCACCCGCGCCGCCAACGATGTGCACAGTGCTTGAAAAGAAGAAATACCTTGGCTAGAGCTTTTACGACTGGTTTTTAAAATAGTAAACATGTGAAAAAACCGCGTGATTTGTAGCCCTTTCAAACGAAAAGTAAACCAGATCCCGCAAGCACTCAGCAGATAAATTAAAATACTGCCCCATAAATAACCGTTAATAGTGCCTACCCATAATTCAATGACACTGGGTGCAATTACACTTGGTTCTACCACATTATTCTCCGAAGGTTCTATGGTTAGTAATAGCGCAGCTTGGATAGGCGAAAATTATTCACTCTGCTTATGTTTAGCTATATTAAATTTGCTATTAATTGTTTGTTGTTGGAAGAAAACTTTTTATTATGTAGATAAAATATTGTTATTCGATAACGCTAGTAAGATAACTATTAGCTATCGCTTAAAAATTGAGTACCAAAGCATCAACGCAGGTTAATCATTAATCGATAAGACAACTGAAGCGATTGATTGACTAAAAATGCACTGAGTAATAACTTTATCTTCAGTAGCTTAACAAAATTGTCTACGATATATATAACTTTATCACTAGCATAGCGACTAAAAAAAATGCCAATGGCCACTCGTATCGTAAAAAGTAGTTTATGACTAGTAACCTTGTAGCTAAGGTCAGTTTTTAGATACGGTAAGAATTTTAATCATACCCATTACTACTTTACTTGATTTCTATAGACACATTATTAAAGTAGGATTAAGTCAATGGCTGTTCTTGAAAATATCAATCATCGCCCAGCACAATTCGAATTTTTTCAGAATATAGTTTTTATTCATAACCTTCACAGAAAGTCAGTTTATTCATTTCCACAAGTATTTATGTCAGATGGCGGGCCTTGGTATGAAGTAACCTCATAAAGTTGGACACTTCACAAAGGGCATTTTTTGGCTCTGATTTGAAGGAAAACATTAAGTAAACCCACCTTGTTCAATATACTGTAGGTATTGTTTAACCGCTTCAAAACTCTCTTAGTCGGCGTATTTTTATCCCATGTAATTTATTGATATGACATAAAGTAGTCGTAAGCGGCCTGAACAAAAGAAGTTACTATATATTAAATTTAACTTTGATAATTTCATATTGTGGATTGAGATAGCACAGTTACTTAGCATCCTATGACAAATTTTATCCACAATATCTGTGGATATCGTAGTTATAACCTTGGTAGATATCCACCTTACATTGTCAAGATTAATTAAATATAAAATTGACTATATAGCAAGACATATCAAGTAAAATTAAAGCTGTAAGTACCTTGTAAACTTAAATTGAGATGATTATTTTCTTATATAATCACTTTTTCTTTACTTGTAATTATCTGTTGATCAATAATGCGCCGTTGGTGAGAACTATGGTCTATAACGTGACTATTCAGTTGCTTCGCTATCACTCACAACAATTAAGGTAAATGAAAAAATGGAGCTGCTTATAGCTGAAAATCAACCGCTTATGACAACCCTAATTTTCTGCAGTAACTTTAGTTATCGGTACAATTACAACTAAGGATGGAAACACGTATCCATAATGTAATTAACTCTTAACTTAAAAATAAAGGCGTATTTATGCAAATTAAAGCAATTTTAAAAACACTTCTAAGCGTAGCGATTATCAGCTCATTGACGGCTTGTGGTGGCGGCGGTGAAAATTCATCACCTGCTATTTCGGTTGTAACACCACCAATTGATACAACTACAGCAATTTACTCTCTTGATTTAAGTAACGCTCAAGGCTTTTTTATCACTGGTGATACTCCTGCTCAAAACACATCAGCAGCATCTACTACTTCCAATACAAACTCTGCTGTATTTGATACAAACACAGCTTATAAAATATTAAAAGACGGTACAATCGAAGTTATCACTGTTCAAGACAGTAATGGTGATGACAATGAACGTGGCTCACTTAATATTGTACATATTGATGAAATCACAGCTAACTATAAAATTATCTATTTTCATGTAGAAGAACCAGGGTCTCCTAATGCAACCCCATATTTATTTCATAATCAAACGGGTCGGTTATTTTCTTTAGAAAATACGTTAGGTATTAGAGGTATTGATGCTATTTTTGGTCGTGATGATGGGTTTGAATCAAAATATTTGAATGTAGGTGCTACAGAGGGCAAGGACGGTCAATTATTTTTAGATGATGATGATACTGTTCACGTAATCTCTAAACCATCAGCCGATGCTGAAACAATTACTGCTACGGAAATTACTGACATAGTAGCTGGTTGGACAATCACTGCAGATGGTAAGTTTATCCTCTATGCTGCTAACAATGATTACAATACTGCATCTGATGATATCTTTGCTGTTAGCACTGAGACACAAGCTCGCTATGATATGAACTCGCTAATGGCCGATCAATTAAACACTGGTCGTGTGATGCTTAGTGATAAAATTATTCATAGTTTTGATGGTAACACGTATTTATATGATTTTAATAATACCGCTACTTGCTCTGCTTACCAAATTATTACAGGAAGCGATGGCTTACCAAGTATTAAAGCAAAAGTAGAATTCACCAATAAAAGTGCGAGTGGTTTTGGTGGCACTACATGCATCAATGACTTACCTTTAGAGCAAGTTATTGTAGATGGTGATGTTTATTATCAAGACAGTAATTTTAATTTATTAAGCATTGATTGGGACAATAAAACTTTCTCCAACTTTACTAAATATAACCTTAATTCTTTTGCTGGTGGTCAATACAATATTCCCCCTGAACTTGCTAATGAAAAGACGTATAAGATAGGTGTTGCGGATTCTTTAACAACTTTTGGTGAATATATTTATCGCTCTGGCGAATTTGCTGAAAGTTCTAATACATATCAATTTCTTGAAAATAATATGGTTAGAATGGATTACTATGCTTCTGATGATGTTGTACTTGAGCGTATCAATGTTAAAACAGGTGACATTAAAGTTTTCTTTAGCCAAGACAGTGATTATGTACTAAAAACTATTGATGTGATGGCTGATGGCACTATCTATGTAACGGGTAGCCAATTAACAACAGGTGTATCATTTGTCGGCACTCTGAATGAAAGCGGCTTTGTTTCTGTAAGATCATCTTCTGGCTCTTACGCACTACCAGAAATAGTTATCATACAACCAATCAATACAACTGATGTATTAGCGGTAGACGGCAACCCAAGAGACTGGAATATTGATTTTCGCTCATTGTCTGATGCAACTAACGATCAATCAAGTGGCGACATGGACTTAACTTTTTACAGCGAAGATACTGGAAATGGCTTTTACTATGGCTTAATTGAGCACACTGGTGAAGTAGCAGACAATACTAAAATTGAGCTGACATTATCTAACGGTGATACGCTTGTAAATGTAAATGACACATTTATTCATTACGACAGTTCACTAAATGAGATTAAAACTAGCAACCCAAGTTTCGCCCGAGGTGTTAACTTTGAATTTAAACTAGACTTAACATCAATTGGTGAACGTACAATTGTAACCTCAGTAATCGTCAAAACATCAACTGATGAAGTTCTAGACAATATGGAATAACGCTATTAACTTTTAATAAAGTCTGCTTATGCAGGCTTTTTTTTTACTTCTAGGAAAGTGTATAATTATTGTATATTCCGTTAAAACCTACCACTAGTGCGTGATCCACTTACCAAGATAGTCAAAATAACGTTACCATTTGTGCATTAGATTTTTACCTGTGATTAGATTACTAATGTACTGACTTTTAGAAAGGTATTGATTCATTTTTTTGATAAGCTATTTCAAACCATAATTGCTATCAGGATAGTTGATATTGTTCACAAGCTAACGCCTCATGTAATTCTTTATTGATTAGCTCGATATTACCGAATCATAGACATTATCAAGCTTTCATGTAGCCTTTTATTTTCGATGTTTTTTGGGGGTGTCTACACCTATGTTGATTTACCGTACAGTGAATATTTTATGTTGTTGGAACTGGGTAGTATCCATAAAAAATGCCGACAATCGCTTATCGGCATTTTTAACATCACTTGTTTATTGACGCTTTAATCTAGCAAATTACAAAGCCTTAAATATTTGTTCAACCGAGTCTTTTGCATCGCCAAACAACATTTGAGTGTTGTCTTTAAAAAACAATGGATTTTGTACGCCAGCATAACCTGTGTTCATTGAGCGCTTAAAAACAATAACATTTTTCGCGTGCCAAACTTCTAGTACCGGCATGCCCGCAATCGGGCTAGTGGGATCTTCAGCCGCTGCTGGGTTTACCGTATCGTTTGCACCTATGACTAAAACCACATCAGTTTTAGCAAAGTCATCATTAATTTCATCCATGCTAAGCACAATATCGTAAGGCACTTTAGCTTCGGCTAATAACACATTCATATGCCCAGGTAAGCGTCCTGCCACCGGGTGAATAGCAAAGCGCACATCAATACCTTTAGCTTTTAAAGCTTGAGTCATTTCATAAACCGGATATTGTGCTTGCGCAACTGCCATACCGTAACCTGGCGTAATAATAACCGACTTTGCACCATTCAACATATCGGCTACCGATTCTGCGTTAATTTCAATGTGGTCGCCATAATCAGTCTCTGTGTCTATAACGACATTGGTACCAAAACCCCCAGCGATAACACTGATAAAAGAGCGGTTCATGGCTTTACACATAATGTAAGAAAGAATAGCCCCTGATGAACCCACTAATGCGCCGGTAACAATTAACAAATCATTATTAAGCATGAAACCTGCCGCTGCCGCTGCCCAGCCTGAGTAAGAATTGAGCATAGACACCACCACTGGCATATCTGCACCACCAATGGAGGCGACTAAATGCCAACCAAAAACTAAGGCAATAAAGGTCAACAGATATAATGTGTTATCACCACCACCTTGTTGAACAAAAGTCACTAGCAAAATAATGGCTATGATGCCCGCCACTAAATTTAACTTATGTCGCTGAGGTAACATGAGTGCGGCCGAGTTAATAATACCTCGCAACTTGGCAAACGCGACAATTGAACCGGTAAAGGTGACCGAGCCAATAAATACCCCAAGAAACACTTCCACTAAATGAATATTATCCTCCATTTGCTTACTGTCACTAAAGGTAGTCATTACCGAATGGTCCATTTCAAAATAGCTATTAAAGCCAACTAATACCGCCGCTAAACCAACAAAACTGTGCAGTATTGCCACTAACTCTGGCATTTGGGTCATTTCAACTTTTTTCGCTAGCCGCAGGCCAATGATAGCGCCAATCACCATAGTCACTAAAATAATCCAAACATTGTCGACACGAGGATCGGCAATAGTCGCAATAAGCGCGATGGCCATACCGACAATACCATACCAATTACCTGTTTCAGCCGTTTGTTGTTTACTGAGTCCTGCCAAGCTAAAAATGAACAATAACGCAGCAATAATGTAAGCTGCACTGATTAAACCTTGAGAAAATTCCATTAAAGTGTCCCTTATTTTCTAAACATTTTTAACATACGTTTAGTGACAACAAAGCCACCAACAATGTTGATAGTGGCAATAAGTATTGCGACACCGGCGAGCACTTGTATTAGTGGATTACTATTGCCCACCTGTAGAATTGCGCCAACAATGATAATGCCAGAGATGGCATTGGTTACACTCATCAGGGGTGTATGCAGCGAATGACTAACATTCCACACCACGTTGTAACCAATAACACAGGCCAAAACAAAGACGGTAAAATGAGAAAGAAAATCTGCAGGAGCAACACTGGCAACCCAAGCAAAAAGTAAAGCACCAGCAGCCATCAGGCTATATTTTTTAACTGGGCTCACCGGTTCTTTAACTTTAACCTCAGGCGCTTTAACTACTTCAGCTTTAGGTTTAACAGGCGCAGCACTGACCTGAATAGCCGGCGGTGGAAAAGTAATTTCATTTGCTTTAACAACGGTCATATTGCGAATAACGACATCGTCAAAATTAATATTAAGCGTACCGTCTTTTTCTTTGCACAAGAGTTTTGCTAAGCTGACTAAATTATTCGCATATAACTGTGATGCCTGATTCGGTAAGCGAGAAACCAGATCGGTGTAACCAATTATTTTCACACCTTTTTCATTAACGACTTTACCTGCTTGGGTTAATTCACAATTACCGCCGCCAGCTGCCGCTAAATCAACAATAATACTGCCCGTTTTCATCGATTCAACCATTGCGGTTGTAATAAGCTTAGGCGCGGGTTTGCCTGGGATCATAGCGGTGGTAATAATGATATCAACATCTTTTGCTTGCTCAGCAAACAAGGCCATTTCTGCATCAATAAAAGCTTTGCTCATCTCTTTTGCGTAACCATCACCAGAGCCTGTGTCTTCCGGCTCTTCGTAATCAAGCTCAAGAAATTCAGCACCCATGCTTTCTATTTGTTCTTTAACTTCAGGTCGGGTGTCGAATGCTCGCACAATCGCCCCTAAGCTGCTTGCTGTACCTATGGCAGCTAAACCGGCGACACCGGCACCAATAATCATGACTTTAGCGGGTGGCATTTTACCAGCAGCAGTTATTTGCCCGGTTAAAAAACGGCCAAACTGATGTGTTGCTTCAATAACGGCACGATAACCAGCAATATTGGCCATCGAACTTAACGCATCCATTGATTGACTGCGGGTCATTCTTGGCACCATCTCCATGGCTAAGGTGGTAATTTTTTTATCTTTTAACGCCGCTAAAATATCCTCATTTTGTGCAGGAGCAATAAAACCAACGAGATAAGCCCCCTCCTTCATTGCAGCAATTTCGTCAAGCGTAGGAGGGTTTACTTTAAAGATAATATCAGACTGCCAAACATCTTTCTTAACCGTAACACTGGCACCGGCATCAACAAATTCTTGATCCGTAAAGCTTGCTTTAGTACCACAACCTTTTTGTATTTTCACCTCAAAACCAAGCTTGAGTAATGACACTACCGCGGTTGGCGCACTAGCGACTCGGTTTTCACCTGACAATGTTTCTTTCGGTATACCAATAATCATATATCACCTTTATTTAGACATAGAACACCTAATAATAAACTCAGTACATGTTCTTATGTGTTGAGTTTATTTGCTAAGTATCTCATCCGACTGGACGTTAAAATTATTATTATTACTAACTACTTGTAATGTTTTACCATTAATTGCTTAATCTTCATACATCAAGATGGGTTATTTTTAGTATAACTTAAGCATTATAACTATCACTTAAAAGTCTAATTTGCTCTCTAACGGGAATAGATTAATATAAAGGCATAAATTCGAAAAAAGGAAAAACAGATGATTTATCGATTAGCTGACTTAGTACCCAAGTTAAATAAGAGTAATTTTATAGCCCCCAATGCCACACTAATAGGCGACGTTACCCTAGGCGAAAATACTAGCATTTGGTTTAACGTGGTTATTCGTGCTGATGTTGCCAGCATTAACATTGGTGAGAATACCAATATTCAAGACGGTTCAATTTTACATGTTGACGCTCAATTCCCAATGACCGTAGGGCGCAATGTTACTGTGGGCCACAAAGTGATGTTGCATGGTTGTACCATAGGAGATAATACCCTAGTGGGCATGAATGCGGTGGTACTCAATGGGGCTAACATTGGCAAAAATTGCTTAATTGGCGCTAACAGCTTGGTTACTGAGAACATGCAAGTGCCGGACGGGCATCTCGTTTTAGGCTCGCCGGCTAAAGTCATTAAAGTGCTTGATGAGTCAACCCAAGAAATGTTCACTAAATCGGCTATGCACTATGTTGAAAATGGTCAACGTTATTTAAAAGACCTAGCACCAGTAGATTCGTGATTATTGCTACAATGAAATGATTTTAGCTAGCATTTTCACCGTCTTTTTGAGCACTATAATGGCGGAGAAAAAACCTTAGGTGTACTGAATCGAATCGTCAACATAAGCCATAAATAATGCTTTATGTTGAGAAAAAGTTAGCGTCATACTAGGACTTTTAAAGGAGAAATTAACGCAAACTATTTAATATATATTTTCTAATAGTTCGTTTTATATCATTTAAGGTCTTAGTAACCGCCATATTTTGTTAAGAAAATATGGCGGTGATAAAAATTAAAACGTTGCAATATAAAAGCCTTAGTATAAATTATTGTTAAATTGACAATATCTTTGTCATCGCGCTGTTACATTGCAATTTTCACTATTAAAAGCCTTGAGGTGTTTTACTTTTGTCTGAGCTTATTAACTATAAACATTTGCGTTACTTCTGGGCTGTAGCACATGAAGGCAGTATAGCTAAGGCAAGTAAACGCTTACATATAACACCTCATACCATTAGTGGCCAACTCTCGCTATTAGAGGCTCGCATGGGCTGCGCCTTGTTTGAAAAACAGGGGAGAAATTTGGTGTTAACAGAGCCGGGTAGAACCGCGCTGAAATACGCTGATGAAATTTTCAAATTAGGCCATGAGCTCGGTGGTGTAATGCGAAGTTCTGCTTCATGTAACCAGACTGAGTTTATGGTCGGTGTCGCCAGTTCGCTTCCTAAAACTATTGTCTGTAAAATTATTGAACCGGCATTGCTGATACCTGGCGGTCTTAACTTAATCAGCACAGAAGGTCCTGTTTTAGGTCTATTGGCTGACCTATCTATGCACAAATTAGACATGGTTATCAGTGATGCTCCGACTAACAATACCTTGGGAACTAGTGTTTTTAATCATTACCTTGGCGAATCTGGCTTGACGTTTTTTGGCGTTCCTGAATTGAAAGAAAACTTAGCACCAAACTTTCCAAAATCTCTGCACCACGCGCCAATGTTATTACCCACAACACAATTTGGCATCAGGCAGTTATTTGATCAGTGGATACATAAGCAAAAAATATTTCCTAATGTTGTTGGCCAGTTTGATGACAGTGCTTTATTAAAGTCATTCGGCCAACGAGGTCTTGGTGTTTTCTTTATGCCAACAGCAATAGCCGATGAGGTCTGTCAGAACTTTGGTGTGCAAGTTATTGGCCAAACTGATGATGTAAAACATAGATTTTATGCGATTTCGGCCGAGCGTAAAGTCAGCCACCCTGCCGTATTAGCTATTTGTAAAACAGCAAGAACCTGCATCTTCCGTGATTAAGCTTTGCTAATAGCTGTGCTACTTCAAGTTGGAGTACATATTGACTAATCAAGTAACATTGTTCAAATATTATGCACATCCAATCATGTGCTTAATTGAATTATAATTGTAATCACCATCCCCCCCTACTTATTTTATCTCAATAAAAACTCTTTTTTATTGGCATTTTTTGGCCCTTTGTAGGTCGGACTTCAGTCCGACAATCGTGTAGCTTAATGATTAACACTAGGGATCAAAAAAATCTGCAGCGCGCTATTATTTTTTTCGCTCACCATTTATACCAAAACCAGTTAAATTTCATTTAACCTGATGGACTAAAGTCCAACCTACATTGGTCAACCGTTCAGCGGATGATTAACACTAGGGGGTCAAAAAAATCTGCTGTGCGCTATTATTTTTTCGCTCACCATTTACACCAAAACCAGTTAAATTTCATTTAACCTGATGGACTAAAGTCCAACCTACATTGGGCAAGCGAACGCATAACTTAATGCAAAAAAAACCTAACAGAAAAAACAAACTCACAGTTGTTACTTTTAACTGAAAGCTGATAGCTGAAAGCTATTTTACTAACCACTGTCTTTTAAAATATGATGAGCCAAATGGGAATATCTAAGCCAGTTAATTTCATCTGAGGCGACAATAATTAGCGACAACAGAGCCTTAATTTCATCGCTGTTATTTAAAGCCTCCCTGCTGCATTAATTTAAGTTGAAATATTGTTATCGATAAATTCGACTTAATATGTCGTTTAATTCGACTTTTTATTTTCTCTGCTGTGACCGAAACTGCATTTTTATCAATGTATCTGAAATAAACGCTACATTAACTTTATATCAACCTATTATAAACTTGAACGTAACTTTTTATAAAGTGAATATTGACTTAGATATTTAGGGAAGAAAATGAAAATTATCAAGCAAAATAATGAATTGTCGAGTTCACCATCTGCGTTCAGCTTTCGCTCAGTATTGAGCTGGAGATTCTTTATTCGGTTCGCTTTATTTAGCCTATTTTGGGGCTTACTTACCCGTTGGCAGCAAAATTCTCTGGGCCTAGGTATTGTTTTTATTACCATGGCTAGCGTGCTTAGCCTCTATTTAGCGCCACAACAACAAAAACGACATCAGTGGCTAAAAAAACCATTCAGTATTCTATCATTTTTATATTATTTCTATGTTCAATCTTTGCGAGGCGGATGGTCTATCGCTAAATTGGCACTTAGCCCTAAGCTAAAGCTTTCGCCTGGTTTTATAAAATATCACACAGATTTAGCCAACGACTCGCAAGTATTTACCTTTATGCAGGTGCTAAGTTTATTGCCCGGTACCGTAAGCGCTAGACAAAATGCTCAAGAGCTCACCATTCATGTGCTAGATATGAACACCTTCAATCAGGCCGAAATAGACGATTGCCAAATACGTATTAAACAGCTTTTAGGCACTAGCGTTCAACCGCTTATTGATGGTGAAAAGTGATGGTAACCCTATTAGTAATTACCAGCATAGTGTTAGCTATTTTACTGCTGTTAAGTTTGCTGTTTGTATTGCGCGCACCAAGTTACGCAGATTGTATTTTGACAACGCAATTAGTGGGCACTATAGGTGTTGCTATATTAGCACTTCTGTCGGTTATTCAAGATCAGCCTTATCTGCTTGATGTCGCCTTGGTACTTGCGTTGTTAACGTCGATAACAATTGTAACTTTTACCCAACTTAGAGGTAAATCTCAATGAATTTAGCTGATATTTTTAGTGTGGTATTTTGCTTAGCAGGGTTGTTTTTTTTCTTTGCTGGCACGGTTGGTTTAATACGATTCCCCGATGTACTCAGTCGCCTACATGCATTAACCAAGGCTGACAATTTAGGTCTTGGATTAATGGTAATTGGGTTATTACCACAACTGTCTTCACTTACTGATGGCTTAAAGTTAGTGCTTGTTTGGGGCTTGGTTATATTCTCTAGTGCCGCTTGCAGCTATTTAATCGCCTCTCAAGTGATTAACGAGCAATCCTTAAAAACACCAGCACCACCTTCAGTTGAGAGTGAATTATGAACCTAGTGATGATTTTTGATGCTCTGTTAATCTTCAGTATGCTTACCCTTGGCTGGATGAGTATTTTTTCTCTCTCGCTTTTTCGCTGTATCGTATTTTTTGTTTGTTTGGGCCTTTTAGCTGCTATTGCTTGGGGACAGCTTGGGGCCTTTGACGTCGCTATTGCCGAAGCCGCTATTGGTGCAGGCATCACCGGCGCTTTATTGCTAGCTGCATGGAATCGCATTAGGCCTCACCCCACAAAAGCAATTGAGCCAAATGTGACTAACGCTAAGAAAAGCCAAAAGGATACTAGAGAGCATGTTTAACAAATTAGATATTAAATATGACGGCCCCGCAGTCGATAAAAGTGCATTAAGCTTAATTGCCTCAATATTGGTTGCCGGACTCTTATTAGCCGTAACGATAACAATAGTACTTAGCGATAAGGGACATAACACTGGCCTAGCCCCTTTAATTACTCAGAATATCGAGCTTAGTGGTGTTACTAACCCAGTTACCGCTGTGTTACTCAATTTTCGTGCCTACGACACCTTGCTTGAAATCGCCGTGCTACTGGTGGTTGTTCTGGCTATTTTACCCACGCGTGATCACCATGATCCATTCTTTAAACGCATCCTAGTAAGTAAAAAAAATTTGGTGCTATCGACACTGCAGCGTTGGATTGCACCCGCAGTGGTCATTTTTGCCGGCTATTTGCTTTGGGCGGGTGCACATCAGCCTGGTGGTGCATTCCAAGCTGGCGCTTTGTTGGCAGGTGCTAGCGTGCTGCTGTTTCAAAGTGATACTTATCAGGTTAACTACACATCTTTTATGGCGCGTGTTTTGTTAGTGCTTAGTTTAGTGGTATTTATCACTATCGGCACAGCCCTTATTTGGTTTGAAGGCAGCTTACTCACTTATCCCCTAGCATTTTCTGGCTTGCTGATACTGTTAATAGAAACCTGCGCTACGGTCTCAATAATCCTTGCATTAGCCTCACTTTATAGCAGCTTTATTGCTAGTGAAAATATATCAGTTACCGACCATAAACACCGGACTATAAAATGACCTCTGCATTGCTTTACTCTATGGCTGGCTTAGCACTTTTTGCTATTGGCTTTTTTGGTGTGGTGGTGGCTAGCCATGTGATGCGAAAAATACTGGCACTCAATGTCATGGGCGTGGGTATCTTTATGTTCTTGATTGCCTTAGCTAAACGCAACCCATTGGTGGTTGACCCATTGCCTCATGCTCTGGTATTGACCGGCATTGTCATCGCCGTAGCAGGCACCGCACTCGCCCTTAATCTAATGGTGCGAATTCATCACATGGATCAGTCTAACCGAGAGCAAAGCAAGTGATGAATGACCTAAGCTCATCGCTGCTCTTGCCAGCCATAGTATTTTTGCCATTACTGGCAGCAATAATAGCGTTCCTTATCGGCCGAAATCGGCTACAAGGCCTGATAAATATATCTTTTTCACTAACGCAATTTTTACTCGTTGTGTTAACAACGCTGCTGTTTTTAGATGAACAAACTGATCAAAGTGAGCGTTATGTCATTGGTGGTTGGGGAGCCCCTCTTGGCATAGATCTCATTGTTGATGGTTTTTCAATCTTGATGCTCGCACTAACGGGCTTGCTTACACTATTAATAACTCTGTATAGCGCCTCATATTTTTCAGATAAATATAACGCTAGCGAAAAAAGCTTACGTTTTTGGCCCTTGTGGTGGTTCTTAATCTCAGGGCTTAATGCCCTGTTTATGTCAGCAGATGCTTTTAACATTTATGTCTGTCTAGAGATTATCGGACTCTCTGCCGCTGCCTTGGTTGCCCTGCAAGGTAATCGCGCCGCCTTACAAGCCGCATTAAGGTATTTGTTAGTCGGTCTATTAGGTTCACTTTTTTACTTGTTCGCCATTGCTATTCTCTATCGTAGTCATGGCACGCTAGATTTAATGCAAATGGCTGAAACAGCCAGCCATAGTTTTCCTGATAAGGTCGCGATGATCTTAATCACTATTGGACTTCTGCTCAAGATAGCTTTGTTTCCACTGCATTTTTGGTTACCACCCGCACATGCAAATGCCCCAACACCGGTTAGCGCGATACTTTCTGCGCTAGTAGTTAAAGCTTCGTTGTATATCTTAATAAAATTTTGGTTTGACGTATTAGGCGAAACCACCACCTTGGGTGCCTCTCAAGTGTTAGGTGCTTTGGGTGGTGCAGGCATTATTTATGGCTCATGGTGCGCATTTCGTGCCACACAATTAAAGCTGCTTATTGCTTATTCTACGGTTGCCCAACTTGGCTACATATTTTTATTGTTTCCGTTAAGTGAATACTCAATGGGGGTTAGCTCGTTTACTGGCTCTGCATCACAGGCAGCAGTCTATTTCATCGTTGCACATGCGTGCGCAAAAGCGGCAATGTTTCTAGCGGCTGGCAATTTGATCTTAGCGCAAGGTAATGGCGAGATTGCTCAACTCAAGGGTATTGCGGTGCGCGAGCCACTTAATGTTTTAGTCTTTGCTATCGCGGGCATCAGCCTTATTGGTTTACCGCCGAGTGCTGGCTTTATCGCCAAATGGTTATTACTCACCACGGCTATCGAAAGTGGTCAGTGGTGGTGGGTGATCGTCGTAATTACAGGCGGACTCTTAGGGGCTATGTATTTATTCAAAGTATTGAGTTTAGCCTTTTCTACAGACCCTGCTGTTGTTGAGTCGCCCACAGAAAAATCGACAGCGCCAGTATCGTCAGTGTCAGTGCCCGTATCAAGCGTTATGACAACAGTCGCCCTAATACTTGCGCTGATCACCTTAGCCTTAGGTTTAAATGCAGAGTTTATTCTTAATATCAGTAATACAGTAACTGAGGTAAATGGTATATGAACATGAGCACACTGTTACCTGCGTTCATTGTCCTTTGTCCTCTTTTAGTTGGTTTGGCCGTTATGGCGACACCTGAGCATAGAGTCTTGCAGCGTCGAAGCCTAAATATTGGTGGCGCACTGATGACACTTGGCCTAATCGCCATGTTGTTGTCAGGTGTTGTCAATGGCTTAGACTTTGAAACGCGCCTACCACTGTTACCTAATATTGACTTTGTTCTTCACGGCGATGCCCTGTCACTTTTATTTGTCAGCTTGTCAGGTCTGTTATGGTTGTTTACCACTATTTATGCCATCGGCTATTTTAAAAATAGTGCTAATCGAAGTCGATTTTTTGCCTTTTTTAGCTTATGTGTTGGTGCCACAATAGGCTTAGCGCTTGCTGGAAATTTAGTTACATTTTTAATTTTTTATGAATTACTGACACTCGTTACCTACCCGCTAATTGCCCACAAAGGCAACGCGGCATCGATTAAAGCTGCCCGCACCTATCTTATCTATACCATGATAGGTGGCGTATTGCTGTTAACTGGTGTGGTCTGGCTAAAAGTGCTAGCTGGACCACTCGACTTTACCTCAGCAGGTTTGTTGGCTGAGTTGCCCGGCTTAAACCACAGCCATTTACAGATCATTTTTGTTTTACTCATAGCTGGGCTAGGTGTCAAAGCAGCTTTGTTCCCTTTACATGGTTGGTTACCTATTTCAATGGCCGCACCGGCACCGGTAAGTGCCTTGTTGCATGCCGTTGCCGTTGTCAAAGCCGGGGCGTTTGGTATCGTGCGCGTTGTTTATGATATTTATGGTGTCGAATTTGCCAGTGATTTAGGACTAACCGTTTTACTGGCCGTTATTGCTGGCTTCACCATCATCTACGGCTCAGTTAAGGCTTTGAGTCAGGACGATCTTAAAAGACGCTTAGCCTATTCAACCGTAAGTCAGGTCTCTTATATTGCGCTCGGTACTGCTATTGCAGGGCCAATAGCCACGATTGGTGGCCTAGTGCACTTAGTACATCAGGGTTTAATGAAAATCACGCTGTTTTTCTGTGCAGGTAATCTTGCAGAAACGTTAGGAATTCATAAAATCAGCCAAATGAATGGTGCAGGTAAACGTATGCCCCTTACGATGGCCGCGTTCACCATAGCTGCATTTGGCATGATTGGTGTGCCTCCTATCGCCGGCTTTGTGTCTAAATGGTATTTAGGTGTGGGTGCATTAGAAGCACAGGCCTATTGGGTACTCGGCGTACTGGCCATTAGTAGCCTATTAAATGCCTGCTATTTTTTACCTATCATTCATGCCATTTGGTTCAAAGAGCAAGATCAGCCATGGCCCAAAGAAGTAGCTAAGTTGCGTTTAGAAACACATTGGATGCTACTGCTACCACCTTTAATTACCGCTTTTTTCGCCTTAGCTGTTGGCTTATTTGCCTCAAGTGCTTATAGCCCACTCACTTGGTCTGCGTTGATTGCCTCGCGGGAGTACCAAGCCATTTTTCCGGATATTTCAGGTATAGCACTTAAATACAGTACGGGTCACCTTTGGATATTGATTTTACCCACTTTATTATTGTTCGCTATGGCGTTTAAAACTTTACGCGCTAAAGTCATTCGTTTGATCCCGCTTGCCCCATTACCCGCATTATTAGCGGCGCTACTTGTGGTTAATGAAGATAGGGTCGAGCAGTCATTTTTATTATTAACTTCAGCCATTTGGTTTATTGCCACGCTTTATGCCCAAACTTATATGGCTAACGATAACAAACAAAACCGTTTTTACCTGTTCTTTATCCTAACCATGATAGGCAACCTTGGCGTGGTGTTATCGCAAGAAATTTCATCCTTTATTGCTTTTTTTGCACTGATGAGTTTCTCTGCTTACCCGCTGATCCTGCATTCAGAAAGTGACGAAGCAAAGTCAGCGGCAACAACTTATATCCGGTGGGTGATATTTTCAGAAATAGTGTTATTTCTTGGCTTAGTGGGGAGAACTTATTACGCTGAATTTGGCACAAACGAATTACCTGTTGTTTGGGTTTCAACATTATTGATTATCGGTTTTGGCGTTAAAGCCGGTTTGGCCACTTTGCATGTCTGGTTGCCTAAAGCGCACCCCGTGGCACCTATACCCGCTAGTGCCCTGCTCAGTGCGGTTATGGTGAAAGTAGGTTTGTTAGGTTGGATACGTTTTCTGCCCTTAGGTGATGCAAGCATCAATGTCTTGGCCCAACCCATGATGGTGCTTGGATTTGGCGCCACTTTCTTGGCTGCCATTTATGGCGCATTGCAAGACAATGCTAAAACCGTATTAGCTTACTCAACGGTTAGTCAGCTCGGCATTATAGTCGCCAGTATTGGTTTTGCTTTAGCGACCCCTGACAGCTGGGCATTATTGTTGCCCGCTATAGTACTTTTTGCTATGCATCATGGTTTTGCCAAGGCAAGCTTGTTTTTTTGTGTTGGGCTCAGTTCAACATTAAAACCCGGCCATAAGCTCACTCCGTTTTTGTGGCTACTGGTATTAGTTCCAGCGTTATCATTAATCGGCTTGCCACTAAGCAGTGGTGCCTTAGCCAAAGCAGCACTTAAAGATGCCACTTCAAGCTGGCCATTGTTCTCCACGTTACTGGTTATGTCAGCTATAGGTACCACATTGCTGATGGGCAGGTTTATCGAACTGATGAGAGAGCAGGCGATATTAAAGGCATCGAGCGCTAAACCCAATTGGCGAATTATCTTACCAACAGCACTTTCAGCCTTGATGTGTTTAAGCTATTTTTACACGCCGCCGTTTGAATTCAAGCAGTTTCAAACAATCGTTTCAACGCTAAGTTGGTCTGCTGTTTGGCCAGCGTTTACCGGTTTATTGATCATTTTTGCCACCAAAAAGCTACGCGCTAAATTACCCGTGCCTCCGGCCGGCGATCTGTTAATTGTCTATCAAGCATTAGCAAGTTTAAGCGCTAAAATTTGGCAAAAATTTGCTAATTTAAACGCCAGAATTGCTCTAAATATCGACATGATGCTGGGTCATTTACACTTATGGTCACTAAGCGTATCAAGGCGTTTAAGCAAACAATTAACGCTTGATACGCCAGGCACTGTCATGATTTTTATGCTAGCTGCTCTACTCTATACCTTTTTAACTTAAGCCAATTTGTCTAGTCAACAGCAGGAGATAACCCTATGAAACGTTTTAAACATATAATCATAAAAGTTAATGAGCAAACGAAGCCTGAACTGGATATCGCCGTATTACGAGGCATTGAACTGGCCAGTAAAACCGGAGCAAAAATAACTTTATTTGACGTAGTTGAACCGCATGCAACTATCCTCAGTAGTTATGCCGATATTGTCGGTCCTGCAGAGCTAACCGAATTTATTATCGCCCAGCGACTCGACCAATTAACTGATTTAGCACAGCAATTACAAAGCACTGGTGTAGATATTTCAGTCAGTGTCGCCAAAGGTAAAAACTTTATCGAAATCGTTAAAGCCGTTATTTTAAACAAAGCTGATTTACTGATCAAAGTGGCAAATAAAAGTGAAAAGAGCTTTGACAGCAATGACTTTCATATCATGCGCAAATGCCCCAAACCGGTTTGGTTAATTAAAGAAACGCAGCAGGATACAGTTAAAAAGGTATTAGCTGCCGTCGACCTATCAATGGAACAACATGCAGAAGGTCGCGCCCAAAATCGCATGATAATCGATATCGCCTCATCATTAAGTCAGTATAAAGATGCCAAATTAACCATCTTGTCATGCTGGTCGTTATATGGTGAAGAAGCTCTCAAACATGGCGCATTCACCAGAGTGTCTCCCGCTAAAATTGAAACCTTATTAAAACATGAAGAACGCGAATACCAAGAGAGCCTTAATATCTTGGTGAACGAGTATACCCAGTGCAAGTTTGAGCAAATATTAGCCAAAGGTGATCCAAAAACTATTATTCCTGCTTTTGTTAATGACAAGGGTATCGATGTTGTCGTTATGGGCACTATTGGCCGTTCTGGTATTCCTGGATTTTTAATTGGCAATACCTCTGAATCGGTACTTCAAGCGATTAATTCTTCAGTCATCACCTTAAAACCTGAGAATTGGGTCTCACCCATATATTAAGCGTGAGCATATATACCGACTCCAGTTCAATCTGGAGATTTCAGCAAGTTGAAAAAGAGCATAAGCACCGAAGATATAACGACAACTTAATCACAGTGTTACTGAATTTGATCATGATAGGAGAAAACAATGGTTTCTTTAAATAAGTTATTACTCGTAACCCCGGCAAACTCAATTCAAGCTGCAGTTGTTTCACAAGCAATGAAATTAGCAAAAAGTCATCACTCACACATCACCTTTTTTAGTGTGGTAGAAGAACTTCCTAAAGATCAGCTCGTATTGGTCAGCCTATTGCCCTCGAAGGAGTTAATGGACAATTTACAAAAAGATCAGCAGCGAGTTTTAAAAAAGAATATTAAAAAGTTTTATCACCCTGCTATTGCTGTCGACGCACAAAATGCAATCGGCGTACCTTTTATCGCCGTGATTAAAAAAGTACAGCAAGAAAACTATGATCTGGTGATATTAGCGGCCAGAACGGGTGAGCAAAGTCGTAGAAGGTTTTTTGGTAGTACCACCATTCACCTCATGAGGAAATGCCCTTGTCCGCTACTAGCGGTTGGTACAAAAGCAGATGAGCCCATTAAGCGCATAGTGGCGGCTATAGATGTTTATGCGCCAAGCGAAGAAGGACTCGCACTTAACAATACCATTTTAACATGGGCCGCCCATTTAGCGGTGTCAGAAAAAGCAGAATTACATGTTATACATGCTTGGCAATTACCTGATGAAGATTATTTAAAAAGCTGGGGCCATAACTCTGCAGTTGATCGTCTTGAATTAATCATGAAGCAGCAATTGGATAGACAAAAACGTTTTGATGACTTTATCAACAATCACTTTGTTGATGGCGACTTGCCCATAACAGAATTGATTGAGGGGACTGCTCAAGAAGAAATTCCTAAATACATCGCCGAGCAAAACATTGATTTGCTCGTCATGGGCACGGTATGTCGTACCGGTATTGCTGGACTTTTTATTGGCAACACGGCTGAGTCAATATTAAGTGAAGTGTCATGTTCAGTATTAACGTTAAAACCGGTAGGCTTTACCTCACCTATTAAATAGGTGAAAACGTCCTTGTTTAGGTCTGAAAATAACTAAAATGCTAAACGCGGGATCATTCACTCAATAGTAGTGTCAAACAGCAAAAGAGGAGAATATTGAGCATAAGTACTAAACACTTATATTAGCAAGAGTATAGAGGATTACTCAGCATACTCATGAGCTTTTAAAACCTCTAATGAGACAACTTTTAGCGCTTTTTGGTTAGTTGACGCAAGTATAATCGGTGGTGCAACCTTGTCTGCAATCGCTTGATACCAGCGAACAGCGCACAAACACCATTTGTCACCCGCTTTTAAGCCGGCAAAGTTATACATATGATTAGGCGTGATTAAATCATTACCTTGTGCCTTAGAGAATTGTAGAAATTCGTCGGTCATAACCGCACAGACACTATGGTTACCAAAATCATTTTCGGGTACATAACAGAACCCTTTTCGGGTGAAGCCCGTATTACTACAACATAACTCTAAACGCGTGCCTAATACATTGAATTGATTTTCCATGAATATGCCTTGTGTTAATTAACATTAGATAAAAAGGATAAAATTACCATGCTAGACAAAAGTAAGCTTAATCCCGTCCAAAATGATAGCACTGAACGCACTTCTACCGGTAATTATAGTCCTAAAGAAATCGCCAAATTTGATAAATTAGCTGAAAGTTGGTGGGATCCAAACGGCCAGTACAAAACCGCACTTGAATTTAATCGGGTGCGAGTAGCTTATTTTATAGCGCAAATTTGCACATTTTATCATCGCGATCCCAACGAACCAAATCCTCTGCAAGGCTTACATATTTTAGACGTGGGCTGTGGTGGTGGTTTAGTTTGTGAGCCTTTGGCAAAAGCAGGCGCTACCGTGGTGGGCATCGATGTTAGCGAAATGAGTGTTGAAGTCGCAAAACGTCATGCTTTAACATCTCAACTTGATATTGAGTATCGTCACGAGCATGCTCAACACACCAGTACAAACGATGAAAATCGCTACGATGTGGTGATTAATGCTGAAGTCATTGAACATATCCCCAATCAGCAAGACTTACTGAAGCAATGTAGTCAATTATGTAAAGTAAATGGCTGTGTCATCATGGCAACGCTCAATCGCACGATTAAATCTTACTTGGTCGCCATTGTTGGTGCTGAATATATTATGCGATATTTACCCATTGGCACCCACAGCTGGCATGCCTTTGTTAAACCGATTGAATTAAATAACATGGCTGCAAACGGACGATTACAGTTAGTAACCGGCATTGGTATGGCATATAACTTATTCACTAAAACCTGGTGTACAACGTCCAGCCAAGCGGTTAATTATGTGCAAGTATACCGACGCTTAACTCCTGATTAGCACGACAAGTTAGCACTTTTTATGCGCATTAGATTTGACCGATATGTTCACAAACTTTGTTGTTATCTTGTGTTAGGTGAATTTTTTCATGGCAAACCGGGTTTACTTATTTGGCTCTGTTGAACAACACGCTATTAGGTTATAAAGTTAACTGCTTAAAGGTTTAGGGAGAAAATGAGTATTTTAGCCAACGTTCCCTATAGATTGAAAAATGTGTTTTTTTGATGAAAGTTCTTGTCAGGCTGATAGAAAACTAAGCTACCAAAACGGCCGTTCATATAATGGCTTTGACATGACTTCAAAGTGCGCATTTTTGACATTCCAGCTAAAAATATTGCCATATATTTTCTAATGAATTAACTACTAGCGTAAACGATGTAATGCCCTTTTATATGGAAGTTAGTATGATTTTTCGAGGTGTATTACTAAGACGTTTTAGTAATACACTATTTATTATAAAAACACTAAATAAATCCAATTAACTATCTGAATTTAATGTGTTTTATTTGTTTTTTGCTCATTGTGTATTACTGATAGGTCTTAGTAACATGCCCTAATATACATGTAATTTAGCATTACTAGTTTCTAATGCTTTGAAAGTATGGGATATTAATGTTAATTAAATGTTACTTATTATGCGTATATTACTGAGACGTATACATAATAATTGTTAGATTTTAATGTTAATGGAGAGTTGGGAAATCAAATGGATAGAATAACAAAAAAATTATTGCAGGACTTTTTGCAAGCCCAAGAAATGGAATCGAGTGATGAAGCAAGTGATTTTGAATTGTTTTGTAATTATTCTATTTTATCAAATGAATACAACAAAACATTTGATGCCAAAACGATTACGGTGGGCGCTGGTGCCGATACAGGAATAGATGGTTTAGCTATTATTGTAAATGGTCATTTAGTTGAAGACACTGACGAAGTTGATAGCTTATTAGAATCTAATGGTTTTCTTGATGTAACATATTTATTTATTCAAACTAAAACGTCTTCAAGCTTTGATACCAAAGAAATGCATGGTTTTTACTTTGGTGTAAGTGACTTTTTCTCTGAGGAACCTAAATTAGCTCGTAATGATGATATAAAAAAATACTCAGAGCTTTCTGAGTATATTCTTGATAATGCATCCGACTTTAAAGATAACCCTATTTGTAAAACATTTTACATTACTACAGGTGTTGTAAATGAAGACCAGAATATTTCAGCTGTAGTCAGTTCGTCAAAAACAGAGTTAGAAAGTTATAATTTATTTGAAAAAGTAGAAGTGAATGTTATAGGGGCAAATGATCTTGGAAAACTATATAGAAAGACTAAAAATCCAATAACATCGAAATTTACTTTTGCTAATAAAGTTACACTGCCTGAAATTGAAGGCATAGATCAATCATTTTACGGTGTCCTACCGTTTTCAGAACTAAGAAAACTCCTTATTGACGATAATGGGAATTTACAAAGTATATTTGATGATAACGTTAGAGACTTCCAAGGTGTTGCCAATTTAGTTAATAGTAATATCAATGAAACACTAAATAACAGGTCCCCAGAGTTATTCAGTGTTTTAAACAATGGTGTAACAATTGTTGCAGACTCAATTAAAACATCAGCCAACTCCATGACTGTATCTGATTATCAAATTGTAAATGGATGCCAGACTAGTAATGTATTGTATGAAAATAGAAATAATGATGGAATTGACGAAATAAATATTCCTTTGAGGTTGATTGTAACTAGTAATGAAGACATAAAATCGCAAATTACTGTTTCAACAAATAATCAGACTGCGATAAAAAAAGAACAGTTAGCTGCTATGTCTGACTTCCAAAAAAACTTACAACATTATTATGCTTCTATTAATGGAGAAGGAAAGCTTTATTACGAAAGGCGAGCAAAGGAATATAATACTGATAGAAACATTATTAAGAGAAAGATAATTACAATCGCAAACCAGATAAAGTCATTCTCTTCAATGTTTAGTAAGAATCCGCATATGGTTACAACTTACTTAGGGACCCTTGTTAAAACTATGGGTAATTCTGGGTCTAAATTATTTGAAGCGGACCATCAATTTTCGCCATATTATATGTCAGGATTAGCGTTTTATAGATTAGATTCATTATTTAGTTCTGGTGTCATAGATAAAAAGTATAAAAAAATTAGGTTCTATTTACTTATGCTAGTTCCACTGATCGCTTCTGAAGATGACTTTCCTCCGCTTAATAGCCAAAAGAAAAGTGAAAGGTACTGCAATCCTATAATAACAAAGCTTAATAACGAGGAACAATTTACTGAATTGTTTCTAATAGCAATTGCCATTGTAGATCGTTCTGGAGCTGATGTAGAGGATAAGCAAGCACTGAAATCGCGAGGGATGACAGATCTAATTCTGAACGCCTATAATGGAGAAAAAGTATAAGTTACTTAAACGGAAAAATAACAGTTGGCCATCGCTTCGCGATTTTAGCCAACCATTATTTTCCGCTTAGCTAGGCGCTATGAGTATTAATCTCTGACCGCTAACTCAATATGACGATAACTACTCGAAAGTTATCGATCTGTATAAGAGAGCGTTTCCTAATGCTCCACGCATTCACACGTGGACTCTTATATTTAAACTGAGAAAAGGTAAGGTAGGCTTTAACTTTATTTGGAATTTTTTAATAAATAAGACTTACGGCCAAATTTTTTTCTATCTTTATTCACAAAAGCCCATTTATGCTCACGGCACAAGTAGGCTTATATAGTTTTTTTATTTCGATCTTTATTAGCTTCTACAACAGCGCGTAACATAATGTTCAGCGATTTTTTTGTAATTTTTTGTAGGTCGGACTTTAGTCCGTCAACCGTTAAGCGGGTGGTTAACGTCATGGGATCACAGCTATCTGCAGCAAGTATTATTTTTGTCTTCGGCGTTTAAACCAAAAAAAGGTCAAATTTCATTTAACCTGTTGGACTAAAGTCCAACCTACATCATGCCTGAGTGTGATCATGACGCGTTGAATTTTTTTGTGATCTTTTGTAGGTCTAACTTTAGTCCGTCAACTGTTTAGCTGGCTATTAACCTAATCAGCAAAATATAAATAGCCAGGTATGATCCGATTTAATCTATATCGTGTAGCGGCCATAGAACAATGTAGTCTTCAAAATCTTCTAATTGAACGTCGTTATCTTTAACAATTTTGCCACGAACTGACATGCCCGCCTGATGCATAGCTGATTTTTTACCCTTGTGTAACAGCGGGTGCCAAGACGGCATACCTCTGCCCTCTTTTAAGCGACGATAAGTACAACTTGTTGGCATAAAGAATACATCATCTAAGTTATCTTGGGTTAACTGCACACAATCTGGCACAAGCTCAGTACGTTGCTCGTACTTAGAACATTGACAACTTTTATCATTAAGTAAATGACAAGCAATGCTCGAGTAACTCATTTGCTCGCTTTCAGTAATATGCGTTGTCGGCATCAGATCCATTTCGTCTGTGGTGCTTTCATCGTCAATAAATTTATGTAAACAGCACTTAGCACAACCGTCACATAATGACTCCCATTCGGGTCTGCTCATTTCATCTAATGATTTGGTTTCCCAAAAACGTTCGACCGGCATTTTTTTTGATTTTATTATCGAACGGTTACTTTTTTTACTCATAGGGCTAATTATCGCTGTTTATTACTTTCTATTATTTTTTAATACGTGCTATCTAATACTTTCTTTTTAATACTTTTTATTGAATAGGTGGATATTTAATCTGATCTGATAAATGTCCAACTGAACTGACAAAGTAATAAGATAAATTCCAATGCATCAAGCTTTTATAGTTGTTGTAAGCCAAATAAGCACGGCCTTTTTCGTCATCAGGAAAAACTAAGGCGGCTTTAATATCCACTACAGGTAAGTTAGTACCGTCGCTGCGTCGAATGCCTAAAGCTTGCCACTGTGCCAAGGTTTTTTCACTGTTAGCCCAAGCTTTTAACCAGTTTTTACGACCGCCAGTATTTTTAGGAATAGCTAACGAGGTATCAAAATCACTGGGTAGTTTAACTTGGCGGCCCCAAGTAAGTTGATCACTCCAACCTTGTTTTTTCAAATAATTTGCCATTGAAGCAAAAACATCAGCTTGGTTAGCCCAAATATCTTTTTTGCCATCGCCATCACCATCAACGGCATAGCCGACAAAAGAAGTGGGTATAAACTGATTTTGCCCCATAGCACCGGCCCAAGAGCCTTTCATGTTGACACTATCAATATGGCCCTCTTTTAATATTTGTAACGCGGCCCAAAGCTGCTTTTTAAAGAAAACTTCGCGGCGTCCTTCATAAGCTAAAGTTGATAACGCAGAAATAACATTATAGTTACCCATTATTTTGCCAAAGTTAGTTTCTAGACCCCAAAGCGCGACGATAAAACGCGGTTGCACACCGTATTCTGCCGCTACTTTTTTTAGCAGCACTTCGTGTTCTTTATATTTTGCTCTAGCACGCTTTATTTTCCAATCGGGTAAGCGTTTTGGTAAATAAGTATCAAGTGTTTCAACTGTTTCTGGCTGATTGCGATCGGCTTTTACTGCACGTTGATGAAACACAACATTAGCAAAAGCTTCATCAATTAATGCTTGCTCAAAGCCCTTAGCTAGCGCCTCTTGCTTAAGCTTAACAATATATTGCTCAAAGCTGGCTTTAGTCTCTGCCGTTGTCGGTGCTTTGTCAGCAGCAAAGCTAGTTTGTGAACATAAGGCTAAACAAAGTGAAAGTAATAATATTTTTACTGATTTTATGGCGTTGATAGAGTGCATTATGATTGTTCTCCTTGGCTATCATCACTACCTTGCATATTAACCTTGTGCGCTTTTAACATATCTTCTTCCTGCGGCGTTAGTTGCAAGTAATAACCTTGTTTGGCTAAACTGACTTTTACTTTATCAAGGTCAGAAAAGCCCAGTTTCACTTTTGTTGCAAGGTTAAGCACAGTAACCATCACGGGCTTACCAAACATTTTCATTAAGGCTTCAGGCACATCAGAAAAATCATCTCGTTTATTAATAAAGAGATAGGTTTGTACTTTTTTGGAACTTTTATAAACACTACATAGCATAATGGAGACCTATGATTAAAAATGGGTTAGAAAAGGTTGCTAACTTAGCTTTATCTTAGCAACCTTTGAGTAAAGTTATCATCACAAGACGACAGCGTCTTTACTTGTTATATGATGTTCTACTCAGCGTAATTCAAGCAGCAGTTAAGCGCAATTTATACCTAACTGATACTTAAGTTATTGAAAGTCATTCTCAACAAATGCTAGCAATTTATCACCTAACAAGGGCTTACGCCAACCGCGCATAATATCAACCATGTTGGGATTGTTCTCTACATCATTGAGCTTAAAATGCCAAGAAAGAAATTGATTTATTTGTTTTTTAGACGCTAAGTTCTCTGTCAATAAGTTGGTTTGTGTACTTAATTCGTTAATATAATTTTTAACTTTTTTAAAGTTCTGTTTATATCCAGGATATTCGTCAAGACGAGTTATTTGCTTAGGTAATTTAATATCTTGTGCTTCAGCTACACGTTTTAATACCGTCAGCATGGCATTACCTTTATGGCGAATATCAAGTAATTCAACACCTTCAATGCTCGACATAGCACCGACATTACTGGGGTTAATTTGCGCTAAGGCTAATAAGGTATGATCTTTAGCAATAAAGCCAATGGGGCGATCTTTTAGTTTAGCTTGTTGATAGCGCCAAATGGTTAATTGCTGCAGTCGATAAAGTTGCGGTGGGTTTAAACGCCAAGCCATTTTAACATTGAGATACAACTGGCTTTCATCAATAGCTTTAAACTTACGTTCAACCATGACATCACTTTCTTCTTTTACTGCCGCCAGCCAACCCGACTGTTCAATATCTGCCATTAATCTAGGCAGAATATCAAACAAGTGCTCAACATCAGCCGCCGCGTAACTCAGTTGCTTTTGTGTTAGCGGCCTTTTCATCCAATCGGCTCTAGACTCAGACTTGTCTACTTCTATACCCGTGTAATGCGCGATCATAGCGGCATAGCCCATTGATATACCATGACCTAAAAATGACATTATAATTTGGCTGTCAATTAAGTTTAAAGGCTGACAGTTACCAGCGGTAAGAAAAACTTCAAGATCTTCGGAGCAAGCATGCAGCACTTTTTGCACATTCGGATTTTCAAGTAATTGCCAAAAAGGCGATAAGTCTGGCAAAGCGACTGGGTCAATTAAGGCTAAGGTTTTACCGTCGTTTATTTGAATCAGCCCTAATTTTGGATAGAGCGTTCGTGTACGCACAAACTCAGTATCGATAGCCAGTACACTTGCTTGGGAATAGCGTTGACAAACTAGATGTAATTGCTCGGAGTCTTCGACATAAATTCTTTCAAGAGTTGCTTGCACGTAATATCCTATATAAACCAAATACTAAGAAAATCGCTTGTTGTTACATTGAAACGTTAACAGCGGGTAATGGGAAGTTGCATTATACCAATTTGACTCATTAAGTTTAACTCATTAAATCATCAGCTTGCTCATCAGGAAAAATAGATAAATACGAGGCCTAAAATTTAGTCAGTAGTTATGCACCTTATAAATTTTATAACGCGGTAGCTTTTCATTTTAACCATTAAAAATAAGCAGATAATTAATCAACTTGGTCTTAAGCGTACCATAGCCTATTTTCTCATTGTTTTCTAACGATTGCTAAGATGATATTTAATGGCTCAGCACAAATAAAAATGACAAGTTCGAGAGTTAATTGAACTTGTCATTTTTTTCAGCACTAACTTTCAGCACTAGCATAGTACGATTTTTAACGTTTACGTCTAGTGGCTTGTTTGCTGCGGTGTTGATGTTTTTTCACTGAGCGACGAATTCTGCGACTTTTCGCGTTATCCATGGCTTTTTCGTCAACCTTAACTTTACTTTGTATTTCAGGCGCTAAATCAACCAGTGTTCTGTAGTAGTTAACATCTTTTAAGTTTAATTCTGTCCAACCACCTAAAGGTAACTGACGCTTCATTTCCATGTCACCGTAGCGAACACGGATCAAGCGACTTACTTGTACATCTTGGCTTTCCCACAAACGACGAACTTCACGGTTACGTCCTTCAGATAGCACAACATGGAACCAATGGTTACGACCTTCACCACCTCGGTAAGTAATTTTTTGAAACTTCGCTGTGCCATCTTCTAGTTTAACGCCATGGCGCAAGGTTTGTAACATAGCTTCATTAACGTCACCAAATATACGCACGGCATATTCACGTTCAACCTGTTTTGAAGGATGCATTAAACGATTAGCAAGCTCACCATCAGTGGTAAAAAGTAACATACCTGAGGTGTTAATATCCAAACGACCTACCGCAACCCAACGACTACCATCTAACTTAGGTAAACGGTCAAACACTGTTGGGCGACCTTCAGGATCTTTGCGGGTACACATTTCACCTTCTGGTTTGTTGTACATCAGTACCCGGCAAAAGTCTTCTTCTAATGCCTTAAGCTTAATTTGATGGCCATCAACTCGAATAAGTTCATTGCCTTCAACACGATCGCCTAAATAAGCGGTTTTACCTTCAACACTCACACGACCAGCGCTAATGTAGGTTTCCATTTCACGACGTGAACCAGCACCTGCTCGTGCTAATACTTTTTGTAATTTTTCAGACATAGGTCTTAACTCTCTTACGTCAGTAACTTCACAGATAACAGGGTATAAAACCGGCTACTATTACGTCTCTGTCTCTTTAAGTTTAGGGTAGATAACCCCGGTGTTTAGTTATTGTAATGGTGATTATAGCTAAGTGTTAAACACCTTAACTAGTAAAATCTGTCATCGGCATTAGCTCTGGCAATTGGTCGAGTGATGTTAGCGAAAAATAATCAAGAAATTCTTGCGTACTTGCATACAATACAGGTCGACCTGGCACTTCCTTATGACCTACCGTTTTAATCCAATTTCTTTCCGTTAATGTCTTAATGATTTGACTACTAACACCAACACCGCGAATGTCTTCTATTTCACCACGAGTTATCGGTTGTTTATAAGCAATTAACGCTAATGTTTCTAAAATAGCACGTGAGTATTTCGGTGCTCTTTCTTTATATAAATGCGCTAAATCATCACTAAGCTCTGTGGGTGTTTGAAAACGATAGCCAGAGGCTACTTTATTAAGCTCAACACCACGGCCTTTATATTGGGCCTGAATAACGATGATTATATCACGAATACGAAGATTACTAATACGATATTCAATTAAAAAATCACGTTTAAGTAATTGCACTGACAACGGCTTATCGGCAATAAATAATGCAGCTTCAACCAAGCGTTGTAGCTTGGCATCGTCGATGTCTTTGTGGCGTATTTTATCGGTTATCATTACGGCTAATCTCGCCCTTAATTCTTTTATAAGTTCTATTATAAATTCTGTTATAAGTTCTGCTAGCTCTGAGCATGCCGAGGAAGACAAACGCGTATCTCGCCATAAACTTGCGTTTGAACACACTCAATCAACGACTCTTTGATGAGTTCAAGAATAGCTAAAAAGGTTACAACAACGCCTTGCTTGCCCTCTTTTACGGTAAATAAGTCGCTAAAATTTCGATAAACTTGCTCATTCTTAGTCTGTGTAAGCGTCGCCAAAATATCTGCCATGCGCTCTCTAGTCGATAATGACTCTTTATGAATATGATGATGTTCATAAGCTTGGGTGCGTTTTATGACACCTTGCAGGGCCGTTACTAACTCAGCTAAATCCACTTGGCTATTCAGTATTTCAGGGACAAAATTTTCGGCTAATTCGACATTGGCAACAAAGTTGTCTCGGTCAACTCGCGGTAATTCATCAAGGTTTTCAGCCGCTTTTTTGATCACTTCATATGCTTGTAATTTTCTAACCAATTCTGCTCTTGGATCACCCTCATCTTCTGTCACAGCTTGTTTGGGTAATAATAAGCGTGATTTAATTTCGGCTAAAATCGCTGCCATAAGCAAATATTCAGCGGCTAGTTCCAACTTAATATCTTTCATTAAATCGACATAAGCCATATATTGCGTGGTAATAGGGAAAATAGGTAGATCTAGAATATCAAATTTTTGTTTGCGAATTAAATACAGTAAAAGATCGAGCGGCCCTTCGAACAACTCTAGAATAATTTCTAAAGCGTCAGGGGGAATAAATAAGTCTTGTGGTTTTTCAATGATGGCCTCACCGCGTAACAAGGCAAAGGGTAATACTTGCTGCAACATAACACCAGACGCTGGACTATTACCTTGGGTAATCTTATTAGATAATTTATCTGTACTATCGGGCATCAGTAGCTTTCAACATTAAAAATTTTTGTTTCATAGATCAGCACGTAAAGGCTCATATTCAAAAGATCATGGCTAATCGTTAATTATGCTAAGCCGTTTTATTGAAACGGTGTTGGATCGCCTTCACCAAAACGAATGATTTCAACTTCATCATTAGAAAAATCAATCACAGTGGTTGGCTTTTCGCCCAAATGCCCACCATTCATAATCAAGTCAACTTGGTGTTCTAAAATATCGCGGATATGCTCAGGATCAAATTCTGCGGTTGCATCACCGGGCATGATCAAGGTAGTCGACATGATTGGCTCACCTAATTCAGCTAATAATGCTTGGGCAATATTATTGTCAGGTACGCGAATACCAATAGTTTTACGCTTTGGATTTAATAACCGTTTAGGGACTTCCTTGGAGCCTTTAAAAATAAAGGTATAAGGCCCCGGGGTGTTATTTTTCAGCAAACGAAAAACACTGTTTTCAACACGAGTATATTCTGACAATTCTGATAAGTCGCTGCACATTAAGGTGAAATTATGATCTTTATTAATATCTCTAATATTACAGACTCGCTCTAAGGCTTTTTTATCACCGATATGGCAACCTAAAGCGTAACCAGAGTCGGTTGGATAAACAATGACACCACCTTGGCGAATAATGGCCGCCGCTTGTTTCATTAAACGACCTTGCGGGTTATCAGGGTGAACATAAAAAAACTGACTCATAATGAGCTCCAACTAAATAACAGGTTTATCATGAAAGGTGGCGTTAAATTAAGTGATTAACTACCAACCACTAAAATAGAACATTAACTCATTGCTTGTGTTTGCCAAAGTTGCCAAATAGGTTTGGCTTGCTCAGGCATCACTAAATTTCGTCCTAAGTCACTCCAGCGACTTGGTTGATGAAAGTCAGATCCCATCGAAGCATGTAAATCATATTCTGCACAATAGCTTAACATTATTTTACGCTGTTCGTTGTTCATTTGCGGCAAAACCACCTCTAAACCATCACCTTGTGCCGCTTTAAAATGAACAATTAAGCGCCGTAACCATTTAGCGGTTAAGTCGTACCTGATCGGATGCGCCATCACAGCAACACCACCAGCAGCATGAATAACTGCTACGGCTTCTTCAATACTACACCAATTTGGATTAACATAAGCGCGCTGACCTTTACCAATATATTTATCAAAGGCTGCCTGCATTTTACTAATAATACCGCGATGCAAAAGTACTTTAGCAAAATGTGCTCGGGTAATAGAGCCTTCACCCGCTAATGCTTTAGCTTGGCTGTAAACGTCGTTAAAACCGCACTTGGTTAATTTTTCACCCATCGAAATAGCGCGCGCTTCTCGACGTTGCTGTTGTGCTGAAATTAACGCCTGCAATGTCTCGTGCTCAGTATTAATATTTAAACCAACAATATGAATTTCAAAACCCTGCCATTGCGTCGATATTTCAATGCCATCAATCAAAGTTAATGGAATATTTTTGTCTATAATAGTTTGTTTTGCACTATCAAGACCTTTAACTGTATCGTGATCAGTGATGGCTAATACGTCAATTTGAAAGTTAACTGCCCGTTCTATTAGCTCTTTTGGCGTTAATGCGCCATCAGAGCAATTAGTGTGGCTGTGCAGATCAACGCGCAAGTTTGAAAAATCTTTCTCATTTGTAGAATCAGTAGTTGACATCATTACGTGAATCGGTTCTTCTATAGGGACTTAAAACTGCTTAAAACAAGTGCAAGTCGCTAATTAGGCAAGTGAATAACAACGATTTTACTGAGATAAAACAGATAATGATACAAGTAAAAAAAACTATTTCTTTGATTTGGTGGTGGCATAACTCTAGATAACTGGGTTGTGATGTTTACTTGTACGTAAAAACTTCGAAAACCCGCACCCTATTGCGGGTTTTTTGTTTTTAAATTTTGAATTAATTAACATAACAAGAGAATAACTATGTTGCGCATTAAAGGTAAACGTTGGTTCTTATGGTGGCTTCTGCCTATTTACGCTGGATGACCTTTTTTAAATAGATTATTTGTAGGAATACCCATGAGCAATACCCAAGAAAGTAACACCGAAAAAACAACCGAACAAAACACCAAAACAAATACTAAAGAAATACCGTTAAAAGCGGCACACAACAATCAAGAATCTGGTGCTGTAGTCACTATTACTGATACCTTAAGTTATCAAAGTGACCCACTTGCGGTCTTTCACACGCTTTGCGCTGACAAAGAAAACACCCTGTTACTAGAGTCAGCGGAAATTGATAAAAAGCATCAATTGAAAAGTTTACTGCTCACCGATACCGCGGTTAAAATTGTTTGTAATGGTCATATAGTCAGCTTTACTGCTTTAAGTAAAAACGGTGAAAATGCGCTTACCTTTGCTAAACAAGCCTTAGTATCAGTCGCATCAATTACCGGTGACAATCAGGCTTTCACCGCAAGCTTTGCACAAGTAACTGATCAACTCGATGAACGTTCACGCCTACTGGCTGTTAACCCATTTCAAAGTTTGCGCTTGTTTAATCAACTGAAAAACATTAACAAACACCCGTTCGCCGTATTTCTTGGTGGCGCCTTTGCATTCGATATGATGGCCATAAGTGAGTCGTTGCCCGAAGTTGAGGATAGCGAAAACTCCTGTCCTGACTTTGTTTATTACCTAGCAGAAACGCTGATTATTATTGATCATGAAAAACGCTCAAGTGAAGTGATTACTAACCAATTTACCGGCACAGGTTATGAAACCGCCAAAACAGCGGCATTAGCTAGAATCAAACAAATAAAAGCCAGTTTATGTACTGATATAACAGCGACATTTGAGCTTAAATCTCCAGACATTAATTCCACAGTCAGTGCAAGTCAGGATAATACACTAAAATGTGACATCGACGATGACGCTTTTTGCCAGATAGTGGATGACTTAAAAGAGAACATTTTAGCCGGTGATATTTTTCAGGTAGTTCCCTCTCGCACCTTTAGCCTGACTTGCTCAAATAACCTTAATGCTTATAAAGCTTTAAAACAGAGTAATCCAAGTCCTTACATGTTTTATTTGCAAGATAGTGAATTTTGTATTTTTGGTGCTTCTCCAGAGTCAGCGCTTAAATATCAGCAAAGTAACAGACAAGTAGAAATTTATCCTATTGCCGGTACCCGTCCACGAGGGTTTAATCCTGATGGCAGCTTATCACCCGACTTGGATAGCCGTATCGAATTAGACTTACGGTTAGACAAAAAAGAATTAGCCGAGCACATTATGTTGGTTGATTTAGCCCGTAATGACATTGCACGCGTTAGCCAACCTGGCACTCGTCACGTAGCTGAATTATTAAAGGTTGATCGGTATTCCCATGTCATGCATTTGGTTTCTCGTGTCTGCGGTACGTTAGAAGATGAATTAGACGCGCTGCATGCTTATCAAGCTTGTATGAATATGGGCACCTTATCAGGCGCACCCAAAGTAAAAGCAACCTCATTGATACGTGAAGTTGAAGGCAAGCGCCGTGGTAGTTATGGCGGAGCCGTGGGTTATTTAACGGGTGAAGGTGATATGGATACCTGCATTGTTATTCGCTCAGCATTTGTAAAAAATAAGCGCGCACAAATTCAAGCCGGTGCCGGCGTAGTTTTTGATTCTGATCCGCAATCAGAAACCAACGAAACCCGACAAAAAGCGCAAGCGGTGATTAGCGCTATTAAAGAGGCAGAAGGTAAAGTATTGATAATTTCTCATCAAAAAAGGCCTGCAACGATAGTAAATAGCGAAACATTACAGCCGGAGGTTAAATCATGAAATCATCTGATGTTGTAACAGACGCTCTGCCAGAGATAGTCATGTTAGATAATCTTGACTCGTTCACCTATAACCTAGTGGATGAATTTCGTTGTTTGGGCTATCAGCACACCATTTATCGCAATACCTTAAGTGCTGACTTTATTTTTAAAAAGCTGCAAGAGAAACAGCAAAGCAACAGCGCAGGTGTTATTCTTGTACTGTCACCTGGGCCAGGCGATCCAACACATGCCGGTTGTTTAATGGCGTTACTAACACTTTGCGCGGGAACATTCCCTATACTGGGTATTTGCTTGGGACATCAGGCATTAATTCAACATTATGGCGGCGTGATAGCGCGCGCACCTGAAGTAGTGCATGGTAAATCATCAAACATCATCCACAACCAATTAGGCGCTTTCAACAATATTGCTAGCCCTTTACCTGTAGCGCGTTATCATTCGCTGGTTGCGAGTGTTATGCCTAAACAATTAACTATGACCGCACAGGTGAGTTTACTGCACAACAATGAAGAAGTTATTTTACCTATGGCCATTGAACATAGCACTGATGCCGCCATTGGCTTTCAGTTTCATCCTGAATCGATACTTACCACATTTGGCACCAATTTATTAGCACAAAGCCTACGTCATTTATCAGCTTTAGCGAATAAAAACCTTTATAAAGCACAGGGGAATACTCATGAAAACCACTGAACTTAGTAGCACAGCTTTACAAAATGCTCAGGCAGTAAGTGACGATGACATGACTCATAGTGCACTTAATACCTTAGTCGACGGTCATTCATTAACGCAACAGCAAAGCCAAAATGTATTTGAACAGGTGATCAACGGCCATGTTGCCCCTGAACGATTAGCCGCGATACTGACTGCCTTAAAAATAAAAGGTGAAACACCGGCTGAAATTGCCGGCGCTGCTATCGCTATTCGCGCAAATGCTACCGCTTTTCCAAGCCAAACCAACAGCGTTGCTGATTGTGTGGGTACTGGTGGTGACGGTGCAAATACCATTAACATCTCCACCACAGCAGCTATTTTAGCAGCGGCTTGTGGTTTGAAAATGGCCAAACATGGTAATCGAAGTGTTTCGAGTATGTCGGGCTCTGCTGATTTACTCGAAGCCTTAGGTGTTAACTTAACCATGTCACCTGAAGTGGCAAGTCAATGTTTGGCACAAGCCAACATATGCTTTTTATATGCACCGGCTTACCATAGTGGCTTTAAACATGCCGCTCCTGTTCGTAAAGCCATGGCGATTAGAACACTGTTTAATATTTTAGGCCCATTAGTCAACCCTGCAAAACCGGATATTATGTTACTCGGTGTTTATATCCCTGAGCTAATTAACCCGATAGCTCAAGCCTTATTACTCACAGGTGTTAAGCGCGCATGGGTAGTTCACGGTAGCGGCTTAGATGAAATAGCCTTACACGGAAAAACACAGGTTACTGAGATAAATCACGGTGAGTTAGTTGAAAAAGAAATCTCACCCACAGACTTTGGTCTGAAAAATTATACCTTGGCTGATATTAAAGGCGGAACACCACAAGAAAACGCCGATATTATTCAAGCCATATTGGCCGGTAAAGGCCAAGAAGCTCACAATAGTGCAGTGGTCATTAACTGCGCGGCGCTACTTTATTTACATCGTGAGCAATTAAATGGCCAAGCAGATACCTTATTATTAGCGGCGCAACATGCTGCGCAAGTACTTGCCTCTGGCGCCGCAACAAAAACCTTAGCAGATTTAGTTCGACTATCAAATTCCGGAGCAGCAGCATAATGAGTAACATTCTTGAGCAAATCGTCGCTAATCGACGTATTGAGATAGCACAACTGAAAAAAGACCTGCCTTTAGCCAGCTTTATTGATGACTTAACGCCATCAAAAAAAGACATGTATCAAGCATTAACACGCACAGCAGAGAAACCGTACGCAGGCTTTATTTTAGAATGTAAAAAAGCTTCTCCGTCAAAAGGAATAATTAGAGCAGATTTTAATGCTGGGGAAATTGGCGTTATTTATGATAAGTATGCCGCCGCGATTTCAGTACTGACCGAACATAAATATTTTCAAGGCGACTTTAGTTATCTGAAAACAGTCAGTGACTTGGTTAGCTGCCCAGTACTGAATAAAGATTTTTTCTTCGACACCTACCAGGTTTATTTGGCAAGACACTATGGTGCTGACGCCATATTATTGATGTTAAGCGTACTAAATGATGAAGAATATAATGAACTAGCAGCGGTTGCTCGGTCATTAAATTTAGCCATTTTAACAGAAGTGTCTGATGAAGAAGAATGTCAGCGCGCCATTACCTTAAACGCAAAACTTATTGGTATTAATAATCGTAATTTACGTGATCTTTCTACCGATATTTCACGTACCTTTGACTTAGCACCTACACTACCGGATGATCGTATCGTTATTTCTGAGTCCGGCATTTACCACAACGCACAAGTAAGAGAACTTGCGCCTGCCGTTGATGGCTTTTTAGTCGGTAGTTCTGTCATGGCTGAAGACGATATTGACCTAGCTTGTCGACAATTGATATTTGGTCACAATAAAGTCTGTGGCTTAACCCGCCCAGAGCATGCGAGTTTTGCTATTGATGCGGGTGCAGAATTTGGTGGCCTTATTTTTGCTGAAAAATCACCTCGATGTATCGATAAAACTCAAGCAAAAGCGATTATTAACCAAAATCCAAGCATGAAGTATGTTGGCGTTTTTGTTAATCATCCTCAGGAAAAGGTGCTTGAATTAGCCCATGACTTACAACTGAGTGCCGTGCAGTTACATGGCCAAGAAAGCCAAGAATACATCGATAACTTGCGGGAAAAACTGGCCACTAATTGTCAAATATTTAAAGCATTAGCTGTCGAGCAAGCGGTGCCAACACTAGCAAAAAATGTTGACCATATTGTGCTTGACGGTAAAAGTGCCGGTAGTGGACAGACTTTTAATTGGCAAGCGTTAGCTGATAGTGAGCAAGACTTATCTCGTTGCTTTTTAGCCGGTGGATTAGCACTCGATAATATCACCCAAGCTTGTCAGCAAATGACCAATCAAGAATTATTTGGCTTAGATATCAACTCAGGTGTTGAATCAAGCCCAGGCATTAAATGTCGCGATAAACTTCAACAAGTTTTCGCCAAAATACGGAATTATTAACATGTTAAAAGCAACAACTGAAAATCAGGTTAAAAAAACCTTACCCGCCTACTTTGGTGAGTTTGGTGGTATGTTTGTCGGTGAATTACTGGTACCCGCTTTAGAAGAGCTTGAACAAGCATTTATTGAGTCACAAACTGATGAAGCTTTTTTACAAGAGTTCAATAAACTACTCACAAGTTATGCCGGTCGCCCAACACCACTGAGCTTGTGCCGTAATATTGTTAAAAACCCATTAGTTAAAATGTACTTAAAACGTGAAGATTTACTCCATGGTGGTGCCCATAAAACTAATCAAGTTTTAGGACAAGCTTTATTAGCAAAACGCATGGGTAAAACTGAAATAATTGCTGAAACAGGCGCTGGACAGCATGGTGTTGCTACCGCTATAGCTTGCTCATTATTAGGCTTAAAATGTAGAGTTTACATGGGCGCTGTAGATTGTCAGCGTCAACAACCCAATGTATTTCGCATGCAATTAATGGGTGCTGAAGTTATACCCGTAACAGCGGGCAGCGGCACACTTAAAGATGCGGTGAATGAAGCCTTACGCGACTGGTCAGCTAATTATGAAAATGCACACTACTTATTAGGTACTGCTGCGGGCCCTCATCCGTTCCCGACTATTGTGCGTGAATTTCAAAAAATGATTGGTGAAGAGGCCAAACAGCAATTACTGGCTGAAGAAGGTCGTTTACCCGATTACGTTATTGCCTGTGTAGGCGGTGGCTCAAATGCTATTGGTATGTTTCAAGACTTCATCGGTGATGAAGGTGTCAAACTTATTGGCGTTGAAGCTGGCGGCAAGGGTACTGATACTTCGCTCCATGGTGCAACTTTGGTGGCTGGCACTAAAGGTATGCTACATGGTAACTATACCTATATTATGCAAGACAAAGTTGGGCAAATTGAAGAGTCTTACTCTGTATCAGCTGGCCTTGACTACCCTGCTGTTGGTCCACAACATGCACAATTGAAAGATTCTGGTCGTGCACAATATGTTGCCATAAACGACGATGAAGCGTTAGAAGCATTTCAATTACTCGCACGTAGTGAAGGTATCATTCCCGCATTAGAGCCTTCTCATGCCTTAGCCTACGCCTTAAAATTAGCCGAGCAAGCGACCGAAGAAACCATCATTTTGCTTAACTTATCAGGTCGAGGTGATAAAGATTTAGCCCATGTAAACGCGATTATATCGCCTGAGACTGCCGAAAAAAGTACGGTAAAGCACAGAGGAGAAGCATAATGAAGCAAGCAACTGAAATTGGCAGTCGTTATGACCAAACCTTTGCAAAATTAGCCAAAAAAAATGAAGGGGCTTTTATCCCTTTTGTCATCATCGGCGACCCCAATGCTGAGCAATCTTTTGCTGTGATTAAAACACTGATTGACGCCGGCGCTGATGCTTTAGAACTGGGCATGCCGTTTTCGGATCCCAGTGCTGACGGTATTGTTATTCAAATGGCAGCACTACGGTCATTAAAAGCCAATACTAATACTGATGTTTGTTTAGATATTTTAGCCAAGGTTCGTGCCTATGCACCTGACATACCGATTGGCTTGTTACTTTATGGCAACTTAGTCTTTGCCCGCGGCATCAACAATTTTTATCGTGATGTAGCCACTGCAGGTGTTGATTCAGTACTTATCGCCGATTTACCGATACGTGAAAGTGAGCCTTTTAGACAAGCCGCCATAGCCAATGGTGTTGCCCCTATTTTTATCGCGCCACCTAATGCTAGCGAAGCAACCTTAGAAAAAGTTGCACAATATGGCGCTGGTTATACTTATGTTTTGAGTCGAGTCGGTGTTACAGGCACAGAAACCGAAGCAGAAATGACTGGTCATAAACTTATTCATATCTTGGATAAATACCAAGCGGCACCAGCGGTTATGGGCTTTGGTATATCAAAACCTGAACAAGTAAAAGCCGCCTTAGCAACAGGTGCAAGAGGCGCGATTAGTGGCTCTGCCGTTGTTAAAATCATTGAAAAAAATATTGATGATAACGATAATATGCTTAAAGAATTAACGCAATTTATTAGTGCAATGAAACTGGCTACTAAGCTTTAAGTTAGAAGTTAGAAGTTAGAAGTTAGAAAATAGTTTAATTTTTCAGTTAAAAAATAACAGTTAATTTAAAAAAAGCTCATAAGGAATACCTTATGAGCTTTTTTATTTTTTATGACTTAATTTACTAAGCTCCATGTAAGTTGAATTTCAGTCCATCACGTTAAATCAAATTTAACCGTGCTCGGCACATATCCAAATAAAAAATACCCGCGGAAGATCTGAGTTAACCCATCAGATTAACCACTGGCTAAACGTTTGACGGACTAAAGTCCGACCTACAAAAAATCGCCAAACGCTAAGCGATCACCCATAAATTTTATTTGGGCCTTTGTAAGTTGGACTTCAGTCCATCAAGTTAAATGCAATTTAACCGTGCTCCTAACAAATGCCGATAAACAAATACCCGCAGCAGATCTGAGTTAACCCATCACGTTAACTACTGGCTAAACGGTTGACGGACTAAAGTCCGACCTACAAAACAATCGACAAACGCTACACAATCACCCGTAAGGTTTATGTTGGCATTTGTAGGGTGGACTTTAGTCCATCAGGTTAAATGCAATTTAACCGTGCTCGGCGCAAATGCTGATAAACAAATAACCGCGGCAAATCTGAGTTAACCCATCACGTTAAACAATGGCTAAACGGTTGACTGACTAAAGTCCGACCTACAAAAAATCAACAAACGCTACGCAATCACCCATAAATTTTATTTGGGCCTTTGTAAGTTGGACTTTAGTCCATCAAGTTAAATGCAATTTAACTGTGCTCGCCACAAATGCCGATAAACAAATAACCGCGGCAAATCTGAGTTAACCCATCACGTTAACCAATGGCTAAACGGTTGACGGACTAAAGTCCGAGCTACAAAAACCGACCTTTAATAATATACTTTATAACCTAACAACTCGGTTCTGGAGCAAAGCTATTTATTAATAGCGATATAGTAACTAATCACTAGTCAGAAATTTTTGCCCAGGTATCACGTAAACCTACCGTACGGTTAAATACTAACTTACCTTGTTCTGCATCCTGTGCTGATATCTTATTGTCTAAACAGAAGTAACCTTGGCGCTCGAACTGAAATGCTTGCTCAGGCATCGCCGTTGCCAAATGTGGCTCTACTTTTGCGTTAGTGATAATAGTTAAGGAATCGGGGTTCATTACACTGTGAAAGTCTTCTGCTGCACCTGGATTTGGTACAGAAAACAAACGCTCGTACAAACGAATTTCTGCATCAAGACTTTGCGCTACCGCAACCCAATGAATAACACCTTTAGGCTTAGTGCCGTCAGTGGGGTTTTTACCTAAAGTTTCGGTATCATATTGGCAATAAACTGTCGTTACCTTGCCGTCTTCATCTTTATCGCAACGCGTGGCGGTTACTACATAAGCACCACGTAAACGTACTGCTTTGTCTAGCACTAAACGTTTATATTTTTTATTAGCTTCTTCACGAAAATCTTCCGCTTCAATGTAAAGCTCTTTAGCAAATGGCACAATACGTGAACCAAAGCTCTCATCGCTAGGATGGTTTTTAACATTAAGGTTTTCAACTGTGTCAGCAGGATAGTTTTCAATAACTAACTTAATCGGGTCAAGCACTGCCATAGCACGTGGGGCGTTGTCATTTAAGTCTTCACGAATACAAGCCTCTAAAACGCTCATTTCAACCGTGTTATCCATTTTCGTTACGCCAATGCGCTTCGCAAATTCACGTAACGAGCCAGGCGTAAAACCTTTACGACGAAAGCCAGCGATGGTCGGCATACGAGGATCATCCCAACCATTGACTAACTTCTCTTCTACAAGGTTGTTCAGCTTACGTTTACTCATCACGGTATATTCGAGATTTAAACGTGAAAACTCATATTGACGAGGGGTAGTTTCAATTGAAATATTGTCGATAACCCAATCATACAAACGACGATTGTCTTGAAATTCTAGCGTACATATTGAATGCGTAACGCCTTCAATGGCGTCTGAAATACAATGAGTAAAATCATACATGGGATAAATGCACCACTTATCACCGGTTTGATGATGATGAGCAAACTTAACCCGATAAATAATGGGATCACGCATACACATGAAGCTTGACGCCATATCGATTTTAGCACGCAGCGCACACTGTCCTTCTTTGAAATCACCTGCTTTCATTTTTTCAAACAAGGCTAGATTCTCTTCAACTGAAGTTGCACGATAAGGGCTGTTTTTTCCGGCTTGCTTTAACGTGCCACGATATTCACGTGTTTCTTCAGCATTTAAAAAACAAACGTAGGCTAAACCTTTTTCGATAAGCTCAACGGCATAACCATGTAAACGATCAAAATAATCTGAAGAATAATGGATATCACCCGCCCATTCAAAACCTAACCATTTAACGTCTGCTTGAATAGAATTTACATAATCAATATCTTCTTTTTCAGGGTTAGTGTCATCAAAACGCAAGTTACATAAACCTTGGTAATCTTGAGCAATACCAAAGTTTAAACAAATTGATTTCGCATGACCTATATGTAAATAACCATTTGGCTCAGGTGGAAAACGAGTTTGTACTTGGCTATGCTTGCCACTAGCAAGATCGGCATCAATAATTTGACGAATAAAATTTGTTGGACGGTTTTCTACTTCCGACATCCACAGAACCCCTAAAAAATTTAAGTTTAAATAATATAATTAAGAATATTATATCAATAGAATTAACCAGAGCCCACCTAAAGAATATATATTCTGCGATGAAAGGGAAATATATTCGAACTTGTCCACTTAAAGGATGATTTTCACCCTAGCTCACACTTATTTAACACCAAGGCTTATACCCTGCTTAATATCATCAAAAGTGTAATACTTAGGCAAAATACATTCACATCCGATCAGTATGTTGCTATGTTATTTATAATTCTCCTTTATAGTTAACAATATTAATGTCTGAATGCTCATCTTTTGAAACAATGCTTTCATCTAACAGTTTACTACTTGAAAATACTCAACAATGGCAACAAAAATCTAACAGCGCAATGACAGTAAATGGTTATTATCGCGCGGGTGCTAAAGACGCTAAACGTATTCACTTGTTACACGGCACTGGCTTTTCAGCCATGACTTTAGCAGCCATGGCATCACAATTACCCAAAGACTGGTCAATTTGGTTAACCGATGTACCCGGCCATGGCTATTCAACACAGCCAACAACGCGAATGCCCAACTGGCAAAAAATGGCCAATACCCTCGCTGATGCAATTTATCTTCAGGCCAATGTTAAAGAAAATGGTCCTTTGATGGGTATTGGACATTCAATGGGCGGTGTTATAACACTACTAGCCGCCGTTAAATATCCAGATTTATTCAGCGAAATTATTTTACTCGATCCCGTGTTATTTCAAACTGAAATGATTATAGCGCAGCAACTCATGCGGGCAACTGGCGCATGGCGGAAAAGCTCATTAGTCAAGTCAGTCGCTAATCGCACAGCAATATGGCCAAGCTTGGCTAATATGAAAGAAAATATTGCTGGCAAATCTTTTTATAAAGCTTGGCATCCCCAAGTAATAAGCGATTATTGCGAGTTTTCCACTCATGTTAGTCATCAAGACTCAGTGACGCTCAGTTGTCAGCCAAGTTGGGAAGCGTCAATTTTTGGCTCTTATCCAAAAGGACTCTGGCGAGCGATATACAACATAAAGATACCCGTAGATATATTAATGGCTAATAAAAGTTATTTTTTTATTCCAAAAGCAGTAAAAAGAGCAGCAAAAATCAATAAAAATATTCAATGGCAAAAATTTGGCCAACATCACTGTTTTCCTATGGAGCAACCCTTAGAAACAGCAAAAGCCATTACTGATTTAATAACCTCAAAGCACGGGTAGTTTAATTATTATCTTACCTAATTTTTTCAATAGGTTAAGTAACAAAAATGTATTTTGAAGAGATTGTCTTTGTGGTCACTTAACTTATATTATATATACACGGATGTTCAAATGAAGAAATACTAAAGGTATTGCATTAGCGATGTAAGTCGATATTGAGCATAATCATAGAATTTCCCCCTGAGCTCAACGGTAAAGGCCCAAGTATACATAAGATGATTTTGGAGCCTAGCGGTAATCGTATCGAGCTTGCCTATACCCCTGTACAATATAAGTAACACCTACAGAGTATTAAAATTTTTAAAATAAAAAAGCGCAGATTATCTGCGCTTTTTAAAGAGGTTATTCGTTGCTAAAGGCTAAATAAAGTTGACTAAAACTGAGCAACAAGCTGTTCAACAACCATTTTAATGGCTTTACTTGGGTTGTCTTGTTCAGACGACTTAATGCGCTTAACTGCCCATCCGTGCCATACCGGTTGGTGACTTTTGACATCATATACATCTATTGCCAATTTTCCTTCAGTAATATTTCGCACGCGCGTATCAGTACCCATGCCGCCGTAAAAACGATTGCCCCACATAAAGCTGGTGCGATACATCACGGGTAAAGAATCAACTTTCACTTTATCTCGACTACCCATGGTATATGAAATGGTGAAATCCGCCTGCTCTGCATCATTAACTAGCTGATAGCCTTTAGCGATGAAAGCTTGTTCAATGGCATTATCAATTCTGACTTTCATCACCGGGTTAGCATCAACAGACTCCGCTAAAATCTTGCTCTCGTTCAGCCAGGCAAATGTTTTATAATCCGTTGTAGTAATCTCACTATTGCGATCAAAGTCAACTCTAGCTTGCTGGTTTGATACACAGCCAGCCATTGCACCAACAAGTGCTAACATTATGATTAGTTTATTTTTTAACATAAATCCTTCCAAATAACTTTGATGTATTTAAAACTTAAGATAGCAGCCTATCATAAAAATGTTAGTCCGCTGCTGAAAAATGTAATTACACTACCCTACTTATATAATAATAAAAAATAATCACTAATAACAGATCACTTACCAATAAAATTATTAATTTAACAATAAAGTATAGATAAAAAATAATAGTATTTTAATAACTCAACCTAACTGTTGATACTAGTTTTATTAATTAGTTGATCTACTTTACATCCAGGAAAAACAGCCAAACATAAGGCGTTTATTTAATAACTAGTTGTTCTAATTATTAAATAAATAACGCGCTAGTAGCTTGTTTAAACGAGGAAAAATAATTATGAAATTAGTGAAATTGATATAAGTAACCTTGAAAAAAACAGCGATTAAGTAACGCAAACCTAATTATATGGCCAGATTAATAGCAAATTAATGACAAAAATTTATTTTTAAGTAGTACAAGGGGTAAATATTTATCAGAAATTATGAACTTTACATTGACACATCTAGACAAACCCCTTAAAACTGTAGTCATTACTTTTTACACAAATAATTTTTAACATGAACTTAGTTAATACGCTGCTATCTCTCCTCATTCTCGTCTTGGTCTCAAAACCAAGGTGCGGGCGATATTGTGTGTAAAAATAAAGTAAAAAAATAACAACAATAAACCCTCGCTCTGAAAAGAACGGGGGTTTTTTTATCGCTATTTATTTCAATTGATATTATTAACAACAGATTTTTTTATTATAGGAATTACATATGACAAAAGAGCAATTCTCAGGTGCCGAACTAGTGGTGAAAACCCTAGCAGCACTTAAGGTAAAATATTTATTTGGCTATCCCGGAGGTACTGTATTAGATATTTATGATGCACTCTTTCGACAAGATGATGTTGAGCACATTCTTGTTCGCCATGAACAGGCCGCGACTCACATGGCAGACGGTTTTGCCCGCGCTACCGGTGAAGTAGGCTTTGTATTGGCTACATCAGGGCCAGGTGCTACTAATTGTATTACCGGCATTGCAACCGCGTATATGGACTCTATTCCTATGGTGGTACTTTCAGGCCAAGTGCCTACCGGACTGATTGGAGACGATGCCTTTCAAGAAACCGATATTGTTGGTTGCTCTCGCCCAATAGTAAAGCATAGCTTCAACTGTAGAAGTGTTGTCGACATACCTAACACTATTGCAAAAGCATTTTATATTGCCAGTACCGGTCGACCAGGTCCTGTGGTTATCGAGCTACCTAAAGATATTTTAATGCCACAACACACTGCAGAGTTTAAATTCAGCGCAGAAGTGAACATGCGCTCGTACAATCCAAATGTGAAAGGCCATCATCGTCAAATTAAGAAAGCGGTACAGGCAATAAGCCAAGCAAAACGTCTTGTGGTTTATGCTGGCGGCGGCGTAATCATAGCGAATGCAGCAGAATTATTGACTGAATTAGTTGAAAAACTTAACGCTCCTGTGACCAATACCTTAATGGGATTGGGTGCTATATCAGGTTTACATGAAAACTTTATTGGTATGTTAGGTATGCATGGTAGCTTAGAAGCTAATAGAGCCATGGCAAATGCTGATGTTATTCTGGCTTTAGGGGCAAGGTTTGATGACCGTGTTACTAACAATGTGAAGAAATTTTGCCCAGATGCCACCATTGTGCATGTCGATATTGATCCCACCTCGATATCTAAAACTATTAATGCTCATATCCCTGTTGTTGGCTTACTTGATATTGTGATTAAACAGTTGCTTGTTGAACTGGAAGAAAAGCAATTTAGTGTTAACAAAGAAGAAAACCAAACATGGTGGCAACAAATTGCACAATGGCGAGCAGTTAAAAGTTTTAGCTACGAACAAACTGATGGCGTAATAAAACCACAGCGTGTTATTGAATCCATGTATAAAGCAACACAAGGTGATGCCTACGTATGTTCTGATGTTGGACAGCACCAAATGTTTGCCGCGCAATATTATCCGTATGCTAAGCCACGTCAGTGGATAAATTCAGGTGGTCTAGGCACTATGGGCTTTGGCTTACCTGCTGCAATGGGCGTAAAATTAGCCTTTCCTGATAGCCATGTTATCTGTATTACCGGAGACGGTTCAATACAAATGAACATACAAGAGCTATCAACTTGTTTGCAGTATAATTTATCTGTGGTCATTATTTCATTGAACAACCGATCTTTAGGCATGGTGCGTCAATGGCAAGATATGGTCTATGGTGGACGTCATTCCTCTTCGTATATGGAATCCTTACCCGATTTTGTTAAATTGGCTGAGTCCTATGGTCATGTAGGCATGCAAATTAATAAGCTTGATGAATTAGACGAAAAAATTCAAGAGGCTTTTGCGATTAAAAACCGACTGGTTTTTGTTGATGTGCTCGTTGATGAAAATGAGCATGTCTATCCGATGCAAATACGTACTGGTGCTATTGATGAAATGTGGATCAAAAAAGGAGTGAAAAGCTAATGCGCAGAATCTTAGCCGTATTATTAGAGAACGAAGCAGGATCACTTTCACGTATTGTCGGGTTGTTTTCTCAACGAGCATTTAATATTGAAAGTTTAACCGTTGCCCCCACTGATGATGATAGCTTATCTCGTATCACTATTGTCACCAAAGGTAATGACAAAATACTTGAGCAAATAGTTAAACAAGTCAATAAACTTATCGATGTTATTAAAGTAACTGACTTAACCGAGCGAAGTTATGTCGAACGTGAATTACTACTGATTAAAGTCTTGGCAATGAACGAAAAGTCACGCAGTGAAGTAAAACGTATAACTGATATCTTTAGAGGCTCTATCATTGATATTGGTAAGCAAGTTTACACCGTTCAACTGACGGGTAATGCAGAAAAAATAAATGCCTTTATCTCCACACTCGCTAATGAAACAGAAATCATCGAATCAGTTAGATCTGGCTGTGTCGGTATTGCTCGCGGTGAAAAAGCATTGAGTGTGAAGTAATAATATACTTTGCTATATACACGATCTTAGGGGACTTTAAATATTTAATATAAAAATTTAACTTGATGAACTAAAGTCCAACCTACATTTAACCTGTATTTAACCTAAATAGGGCCTAAATAGAGCCTACGAATGATCATTCAATCTTGGGCACTGGTTTTGTAGGTCGGACTTCAGTCCGTCAACTGTTTAGCTGATGCTCAATCTAATGAGCTAGTAAAATCTGCAGCCATATATTTTTTCGCTCAGCATTTATACCAAGGACGGTTAAATTTCATTTAACTTGATGGACTAAAGTCCAACCTACATTTAACCTAAATAGGGCCTACGAATGATCATGCAATCTTGAGCAATGGTTTTGTAGGTCGGACTTCAATCCGTCAACTGTTTAGCTGATGCTCAATCTAATGAGCTAGTAAAATCTGCAGCCATATATTTTTTCGCTCAGAATTTATACCAAGGACGGTTAAATTTCATTTAACTTGATGGACTAAAGTCCAACCTACATAGTACCTGCATTTAACCTAAATAGGGCCTACGAATGATCATTCAATCTTGGGCAATGGTTTTGTAGGTCGGACTTCAGTCCGTCAACCGTTTAGCAGGTAATCAATCTAATGAGCCAGTAAAAATCTGCAGCCATATATTTTTTTTCGCTCAGCATTTATACCAAGGACGGTTAAATTTCATTTAACTTGATGGACTAAAGTCCAACCTACATTGAACCTGCATTTAACCTAAATAGGGCCTACGAATGATCATGCAATCTTGAGCAATGGTTTTGTAGGTCGGACTTCAATCCGTCAACTGTTTAGCTGATGCTCAATCTAATTAGCCAGTAAAAATCTGCAGCCATATATTTTTTTTCGCTCAGCATTTATACCAAGGACGGTTAAATTTCATTTAACTTGATGGACTAAAGTCCAACCTACATTGAACCTGTATTCAATCTAAATAGAGCCTATGAATGGTCATGCAATCTTGGGCAATTTTTTTTAATCTTCAGAACTAAAAAACCCGGTAACAAAATATGTTACCGGGTTTTTAAAAAGCCTTAGCTTATTTATTGCTTAAGCTTTCTCTTCCATGTCAATCTGCGCGCTAAACCGGCAAACGTTAACAATAAAATACTACTTAAACCAAAACCTGCACCTTGACGTTCTACTTTCTCTTCAACGGCACTACAATCTTCAAGCTCACCCGCTATAGGCTGCAAGGTTACTGCACGAACTACATCTTCAAGTAGCTGTTCGCCTTGCTCATCTAGCATTAATTCACCTTTTGAATCACGACGAGGAACTCTGATCAATGCGGTTGCTGAAACTTCATTGGCATCATTAATGTCACGTGCTTCAATAATCGTATAATCACTACCACAAGCTAAAAAGTCGTTAAGATCGGTAAAAGTTTCACTGGTAATATCATATAAAAAACCATGTGTTCTTCTCGGGGTGCTAGTGTTGTCGTTATGCGTTTCAACCTCACCTTCGCCTACTATTTTACCACTTTCATTAATAGCGCGAGCTGTACTCGAACTACCGTTGAAAAAATCTGTTGGTAAAATCATTTCCATCGTTTCAGCATTGGTATCCACATGATAAAACTTAGTTCTTTGGTTACCATTAATGAAAGCATTAACATGCCCTACTGCTATACCGGCATCGTTAATGTCATAGGTACGCGAATCAAAATACTTGCCGTGGTCCTCAGTAAAGTCGGTAACTTCACCGTCTTTATATACTACTGCATATAAGCTGCGGCGTTCTGTTGCACTGGGTTCAGTTACATTTTCATTAACCCAGCCATGAGCATAACCAACCGCTACACCTTGATTATTAATCGCTTGAGCATAGTTAACATATTCACGCACATCATCAACATGAGGAGTAACTAACTGTCCTAATATTTCTGAGCTAATGATACCTTGTTCATCAATAGACCATTTTATTGCTTCAGTATTATAAATCTCAGCAATAATCTGCTGCACACAGACTTTAAACGGTAAATCATCAAGTACGTCTGGATCAGCACAGCCACCGGTTTCATCGTTGATAAAGTCAATCGCATCTTGATCAATACTCGTACTAGCATAACCAACCGCAAAGTGAGACTCACTAATATCTAATATGGCTGATTCACCACCAAAACGTTGATCTGCAGGTAAATCTGTCTCACTAGGAGGAATGACTTCAATGATACTGGCACCACCGTCAGACGAGAAAAAACCACGAGTGGTAAATGCACGTAACCAGTGTGTTACTTCTTCATCATCACTTTTAGTAAAATCAAGCGGCAAGTAAGGCGCTGAGGCATTGCCATATACCCAGCCTTCATTAGTAATGCCACTAATAAATTCTTTTGTCGAACGGGTAAGAATATCTGTATTTGGAATATTTTCATCAAATACATTAAATAATTCTGTTTGACCATTAAAGTTAGTCATGGCAAAAACATCACCAACTTCTTGATAAAGGCTATTACCAGCTCTTGAACTTAAAAACCTTATCACCCATGAAAGATCATTAGCCGTTGGATTACCTGCGCGTAAAGCCAATTCATCTTCAATATTAACTAAGTCGTGTACACCTTCATGACTTTGCTCAGCTAAAAGAACAATAAAGTCATAGTCTTCTTCATCAAAGTATTGAAACTGCACGGGAAAGTTATAGATATCAGTGCCAGAAATAGCAGCTTCACCGTTATTATTTTCCTGTTGTGAATAAGTATATTTTAATGAGGAAACATTACCTTTATCAATAACTTGGTAAGTTGCAGCATTAACCGCGGATAGTCCTAATGCACTAGTGATACCTAATGCTAAAATTGATTTTACAAATTTGTTCATGTAACTACTAAACTCACTTTTGTTATTAATCATCTAATTCTTGCCATCTAGCGTAGGCAACTTCGAGTTTTGACTCATTTATAGCTAACTGGTTCAATATATTATTACTTTGCTCTTGGCTTTGACTAAAAAAATCAGCGTGATTAACTTTTTCCTGCATGTCAGCAATTGATGTTTCAAGTTCATCAATAATCCCAGGTAAGTTTTCTAACTCGGTTTTCTCTTTAAATGAGCGTTTTTTCTTAACTGGAGTATTAACCTTGCTATCGGATTTTTCAGCCACAGCAACTTTAACAACGGCTTTAGTCGCTGATTCACGTTGCTTCTCTTTATAAGCTAAGTAATCATCAACATCATCATAGCCACCAACGATTTGTGAAACGTGTCCGGTACCATCAAAATACAAGCAACTGTTGACACAGTTATTAACAAAGTCGCGATCATGGCTAACTAAAATAACCGTTCCTGCGTAATTTGCAACGACTTCTTCCAATAGCTCTAAAGTTTCAATATCCAAATCATTGGTTGGCTCATCCAAAATCAATAGGTTACTGGGGCGTAAAAATAACCGAGCAAGTAACAAGCGATTTTTTTCACCACCCGATAAGGCTCTAACCGGTGTTCGTGCACGCTTAGGACTAAAAAGGAAGTCTTGTAGGTAACCTAATACATGTCGTGGTTTACCGTTTACCACAACGTCTTGCTTACCTTCACCCACAATTTCTTGCACGGTTTGATTAAGATCTAAGGCTTCACGATGTTGATCAAAATAAGCAATATCTAAATTAACACCTGAGCGCATTTTACCGCTGGTAGCTTCAAGATTGCCCATAATCATTTTAATCAAGGTCGACTTACCCGTACCGTTAGCACCAATAAAGGCGATGCGGTCATTACGGGTGATCAATAAATCTAAATTTTTGATAATAACTTTATCATCAAAAGCGATAGTTATGTCTTCCGCTTCAAATACCAGCTTACCTGAACGGTCGCCTTGGGTGATATTCATCGTACTTTGATTGCGAACCTCGCGACGAGCTTGGCGTTCGCCTCTAAGTTTCTCAAGTGCTCTTACTCGGCCTTCATTGCGGGTACGACGGGCTTTTACACCTTGTCTTATCCAGACTTCTTCTTCTGCTAGCTTCTTATCAAATAGCGAGTTTTGTTGTGATTCAACCTGCAAGTCATGCGCTTTTTGCTCTATGTACAGATCATAGTTGCCTGGGTAGCTTTTCAAAACACCACGATCAAGGTCGATAATACGTGTCGATACGCCACGAATAAATGCTCTATCATGACTAATAAAAAGTATCGTGCCAGCAAAGTCTTTTAAAAATGACTCTAACCACAAAACACTTTTAATATCTAAATGGTTAGTCGGTTCGTCAAGCAATAAAATATCAGGTGCTGTCACTAAGGCCTTAGCTAACGCGACCTTACGTAACCAACCACCTGAAAGATCACAAATTTTATCATCCGGGTTCAGCGCTAGGGTTGTCATCACTTGCTCGATACGTTGTTCATCTTGCCAAGCGTTTGCCACTTCAAGTTGATCTTGAATATTGGCTAATTTATTAAGGTTTTTGTCTGATGGGTCTTCAGTAACATCATGAATAATCGCATGATAACGCTTAATTAAATCCGAATTTTCCTTTACACCTTGTGCAATATAATCAAAAACACTGATATCTGAAGTTTCTGGAGGATCTTGCTCTAACATCGCGACTTGCATAGTGCTAGATTTAAGCACTTGGCCATCATCTAAGGTTTGAAAACCCATTAATACCTTCATTAAGGTTGATTTTCCAGCACCATTTCTACCGACTAAACAAATTCGTTCGCCCGTTTGTACACTCAGATCCGCTTTATCTAAGACTTTGTCTTCGCCGAAGGCTAATTCACCTTGGGAAATACGAATTAATTCCATAAACTACAATAACTCCAAAACTTGTGCTTGTTCAAATGGCCAAAATAATTTTTCTTGGCTCGAAAGATGCTCTAAAACAGGAATGTGAACACGATACAGCGTAACTAGCTTATCATCATCGAGTATATCGACCACGCAAATATCTGCTGCTGGCATCACGGCTAGGCATAATGCCAAAGCCTCTTCACATAAATGACAGCCTTCGCTGCCATAAAGATTAAATTTTACCGACATATTAACTCACCTTACACCTTACGTGTAATCAACCAACTGTTATGAATATGCTTGTTGCGTTGAAAGTCTTTATCTCGTGTTTTCTCGCTTATTTCTTGCACCTGTAAATTTAAGGCAGAAATAGCGTCAAAATCCATTTTAAAATTACGCTTATTATTGGTAAAAATTAACTCACCACCCGCAGCAAGTGATTTTACTCCATCAGTAATTAAACTGATGTGATCACGTTGCACGTCAAAACTTTCTCCCATGCGCTTTGAATTAGAGAAAGTGGGTGGGTCAATAAACACCAGATCAAATTTTTGCTCGTTTTTCTTCAACCATTGCAAACAATCCGCTTGAATAAAGTCATATTTATGACCACTGAGATTATTCAGTACAAAATTATCTTGTGCCCAACTTAAATAAGTTTTCGACATATCAACCGTGGTTACCGTATCCGCGCCATGCAATGCCGCTTGCAAAGAAACCGAACCTGTATAGGCAAACAAATTCAATAATGATTTACCCGCTGATTTTTTCGCCACAATTTGGCGAGTTTTACGGTGATCAAGAAACAGCCCAGTATCTAAATAATCCCAAAGGTTTACTTTTAATTTCGCGCCATATTCATGCACCACCATAGATTTTTTGGTTTGTTCAACCCGTTGGTACTGATCTTTGCCCTTTTGTTTTGCCCGCGTTTTAATAATAACTTTATCGGTAGGAACGCCAAGTACCTTAGGGGCAAAATAAACGACTTCTTGTAATCTTTTCGCCACTTTCTCAGGTTCAATAATGGCGGGCGCTGTATACTCATGAATAACCAAGTGATCGCCATAAACATCAACCGCTACATTATACTCAGGAATATCGGCATCATATAAGCGATAACATTCTATGCCTTCTTGCTTAAGCCAGCCTTTCAAGTTTTTCTTATTCTTTAATAAGCGATTACCAAAGTCTGAGTCTTTACCATCAAATTCAGTATCAACATTGCTGCTTGATACTTGCTTATCATCTAAATTATAAAGTGCAAATTGACAATCTAATGGGCCATTTTTAAACTTATAACGTTTTAAAGTCACCATTTTCATCATGGCTAACAATTCAGCATTGGCGGTTAACACAGCCACTCGCCAGTTAACAAAATGAGATTTAAACTTCTGCCCTAACAAAGCAAAGCTTTCTACCAGTTCAGGTAATTCACCTATTCGTTCACCGTAGGGTGGGTTAAATAAGATAGTCCCTTTAGGACCAAAGGCATTTTTTATGTCATTAGCATTTTTACACGAGAATTCAATAAATCTTTGTATGCCGGCATTTTTAGCATTTTGCTGGGCGGTTTGTAATACTCGGCTATCAAGGTCAAGACCAAATACTTTAGTTTTAAGCTGCGTTAAACCAACATGTGATTGTTCAATGGCAGCAGACCTTGCTGATTTCCAGGCAGCAGGTTGATGCCCTAACCAAAAATCAAAGCCCCATTGCGCTCTATCAATGCCAGGTGCATAACCCGCTGCCATTAATACCGCTTCTATCACTATAGTTCCAGAACCACACATAGGGTCAACTAAAGGCTTAGAGGTATCTTCTAACCAACCAGAACGAGTAATGATAGCGGCCGCTAAATGTTCTTTTAATGGCGCAGCACCCGAATGCTCTCGATAGCCCCTTTTAAATAAGCTACGGCCAGAGAAGTCTAAATAAATAACAACTTTTTGCTTTAACAAACGTGCTTGAAAACTTACCTGTGGCGCTGACTTATCAACCGAAGGACGTTCTTGGTTTAAATCGCGAAAATGGTCAACAACCGCATCTTTAACCGTTAAGGCACCAAATTGACTGTTTCTGATTTCATCGCTTGTGCCGACGAAATCAATCGCAAAGGTATTATCAACAGAGAACATTTCCGACCAAGTGATGGACTTTGCTACCGCATAAAGCTCATCTTTATTGTTGGCGTCACCTTCAGCCAATTTCAGCAGTATGCGAGTGGATAAGCGACAGCGCAAACAAATGTGATACGCATGTTCAATCGTTGAAGTGAAATAAACGCCCTCAGGCTTTTGAACAACTTGTTCGGCTTTCAAATCTTTAAGTTCTTGCGCCAGTAATATTTCTATACCTGGTGAGGTTAATGCTAAAAATTGCTGCATATAGGTTTCCCAATCTAATTTATGCCGCGATTATAAACAAAGACACGTGCTACTTATAGGTCTTTTACAAATTAGCGCAAACTATCTAACAATATCTGACAAGTTAAGCGCTGTTTATTTTAAATTCAGCCTAATTTCAACTAATCGTCTGAAATACGAGTCATTCGCGCGTAAAAAAACAACAAGTAATAAATAAATGAAATTAATCGCTAAAAAAAGCATAAAACATGTTGCAAATAAGATGATGTATCCTTATTATACGCCTCGCTTTAAGGCAAGCAGTCAACCGCCACTTTAAAGCATTCTTAAGCTAGAATTAAAACAAGCTGTCTTGGCTAATGTATTAAGCCATTCGGACGCGGGATGGAGCAGTCTGGTAGCTCGTCGGGCTCATAACCCGAAGGTCGTAGGTTCAAATCCTGCTCCCGCAACCAATTCTTAAGTTTGAATTAAAACAACTTGGCTTGTTTAAGTATTTACTTAAACCATTCGGACGCGGGATGGAGCAGTCTGGTAGCTCGTCGGGCTCATAACCCGAAGGTCGTAGGTTCAAATCCTGCTCCCGCAACCAATTTTATATACACCTCTAATATATCTATTTTATATACCTTTCTAGTTTATCTAAATTCGACGTTATTTTAATGTAACAACGATTAAAAATTCAAATACGACCTAAATCTAATAGCACCTAAATACAGCTAGATCAAAATCATCCTACTGATAACTTAAATTTAACTCGCTCACTGCAATTTTTAATAAATACTTTATTAATCACTTGATACTAATATCAAATCACTTTTCTTAATATAAATCACTAAATAAACCTTCAGATAAGGTACTATAAACGGTGAATTTACATAAAGCTGAATAGCTAATAATTAAGAGAATATTTTTTGATGAGCGACGAATTTACTCATATCAATGCTAATGGTGATGCCCATATGGTTGATGTAACTGAAAAGATTGTTACTGAACGTACTGCCATTGCTCAAGCCTACATTGAAATGTCTGCGCAAACCCTCGCAATGATTGTCGAAGGAAAACATCATAAAGGTGACGTATTTGCGACCGCCAGAATTGCTGGCATTATGGCGGCAAAAAAAACCAGTGAACTTATTCCGCTTTGTCACCCGCTTATGCTGACAAAAATAGCAGTCGACATAATCGCAGAGCCAAAGCAAAACCGGGTAAAGATCACTGCGCTTTGTAAGCTTTCGGGTAAAACAGGAGTAGAAATGGAAGCATTAACCGCCGCTTCAACCGCCGCTCTGACGATTTACGATATGTGTAAAGCGGTACAAAAAGACATGATTATTACCAATATCCATTTATGTGAAAAACAAGGTGGAAAATCAGGCAGCTATCTTCATAACCCTGCGACCCAAGAAAGGATCTAATCATGATAAAAGTTTTGTTTTTTGCTCGCCTACGCGAACAATTATCCACCGATAGCTTGCAAATATCGGCCAGTGAAAATATGACAACAGAGCTAATTCGACAACAACTCGCTAACACGGATGATTTATGGGCCAAGGTTATGTCGGCTGATAGCTTACTTGTTGCGGTTAATCAGCAGATCACCGATTGGTCACATAGTGTCAATGCCGGTGATGAAGTCGCTTTTTTCCCTCCTGTTACCGGAGGCTAATATGATCAACGTACAACAGAATGATTTTATTGTTGCAGATGAGTATCAAAAACTCGCAGATGACAACCAAGACGGCGCGGTAGTCACTTTTGTTGGTAAAGTCCGAGACTTTAATGAAGGGCTTGGAGTGCAAGGATTATCGCTAGAGCACTACCCTGGCATGACAGAGAAGGTATTGGGTGAAATAGAGGCTGAAGCGCGCGAACACTGGCCACTTAATAAGGTGACGATTATTCATCGCGTTGGCGATTTAACCCTTGGCGAACAAATTGTCTTTATTGGTGTCACAAGTCCACATCGAAAAGCAGCCTTTGCTGCTTGCGAATTTCTTATCGATTTTTTAAAAACCAAAGCTCCGTTTTGGAAAAAAGAGTTAACCAGTGAAGGCAGTAAATGGTTAGAAGCCAAAGCCAGTGACAGTAAAATTTCACAACAATGGTCGACAAAACTAACAAACTAGAAACAATGAGATTATTCATGCTAAAAGCCGGACGTTATCAACACTTTAAAGGTAATTTTTACCAAGTACTACACCTAGCAACGCACAGTGAAACTGAAGAAACCATGGTGGTTTATCAACCTGAATACGGTGAAAGAGCGATTTGGGTTAGGCCACTTGCTATGTTTGATGAAATTATTGAAAGAGATGGAAAGCAGCTTAAACGCTTTCAATATGTTGGTTGAGATCGTTAACTAAAGATGTAAGTTGGACTTTTTTCCATCACGTAAAGTGAAATTTAACTTCCTTGAGCATCAATACGAGCGACCAAAAAATAATACCTGCTGCAAATATTTGTTGGTCCCATCTCGTTAATATCCAGCTTAACAGTTGACAGACTAAAGTCCGTCCTACGAAACACCGACAAAACAAGTACCTAACGCTACATTATCACCCGTACGCTTTATGTCGATGCAATGTAGGATGGACTTTAGTCCATCAGGTTAAATGAAATTTAATCGTGTTTGTTATAATGCCGAGCGAAAAAAAACATGCTGCAAATGTTTGTTGGTCCGATCTTGTGAATAGCCTGCTTAACAGTTGACGGACTAAAGTCCGACCTACAAAAAACCGACAGAAAAAATCATCCAACGCTAAGTGAGGAAATCAAATCAAGGCTCTATTTGAAAATAATGGTTGTTCTGTTATGGCTGATTGGATTAGACCACGCTAATCCAAAGTGCTGGGTTTACGCTACCTAGTACTTACTGTCTTGACTCTATTGTTTATTTAACCAGCATTTCCAAGATGTTAATAATATTGCCATTGAACATGTTAGAATTCATGATGGTTTGCTAATAGAGTTTTTCCAGGCTAATTCATCTTTATAGGGACATATAATGTTTAAAGTAAGTAGGGTTGAAAATAGTAACAACGGGCAAGTTCAGCGACTCAAGCTATCGGCTTTTATACCGACATTTAAGCACTTTATAGCTTCAAAAAAATCATTATTAATTCCCGTATTATTTTTTCTGGCCTATTATAGCTATTATGTTATTTATCAAACCAGTCGTGATCAACAACAAACCCACCAAATAGTAGCAACACCAAAAATCAATGATATTTATTTGTTTGATTTTCGTATAGTAAGCCATAACCTAAGACCCAATGAAAAATATCGTATTGCCAAAGTAGTTGATATAACGGGTGACATTATTACCTTAGTTTATGGCAGTTTTTATTATCCCAACTAACACGCGACCATTAACAGTATTTATTATGGCCAGTTAACTTATAAAGACTACTTCGAAGCTAAGCACTTTGATTATAAACATCAAGAAATTCAACAAAAATTGGCTTCCGGTGCTATTTATCAAGCGATACGACCTATTAACGACAAACTTTTAGGACAGCGCGTAGGGCCTGAGCCAAGAAAATATCGTAGTAATATTTTTATTCAAGGTCGACGAGAGAATTTAACGGGTGAGGCTTTCCTTAACCAGCGGTTCAGAGAAACCAATTTAAAACAAGCATTTGAGTTATTTACTACCTCTGCAAACTACAACTTTGCACAAGGACAAGTGAACCTTGCACAAATGTATATTAATGGACAATACGTAGAAAAAAACCTCAACAAAGCACTTTATTGGCTGAATCAGGCGGCACTGCAAAGTCACAAACCGGCCATTTTAAAGTATGAAATTATCTGTAAACAACTTTCATCTTGCCAAATTTATGACTTTTTTAAAAACCTAGTTACCACGGGGGTTAATATTAAAGTACGCAGTTTAAGCACTGAACTGACCGTCGAAAACTAATGCTAATAGCACTAATCTACAGTGAGTATTAGTTTGCCAATGTTTTCATTATTCAACATAACCTGATGGGCTACTTCTGCCTCATGCCAGCTATATTGTTGGTAAATAACCGGGCTGATTGAGCCTATTTCAAGGCAATGATAAAAGTCTTGCGTAAATGCTTTAATTAACTGGGTTTTATATTCATTACTTCGGCTACGTAATGTGGTGGCATGAAGGTTGACTCGCTTAGCAAGCATTTTAGCGACATCAATATTTTCCGCAAAACGGCCACCTAGCATGGACAAGATAACAATATGACCATCTAGCGCACATACCTTAATGTTTTTGTTAAGATACTCGCCGGCAACCACATCGATAATAACGTCATAGCTGTGTTTTTGTTGTACTGCCCAAGTCACAAAGTCAGTTTCGTGATAATTTATCGCTTCATCCGCGCCCAATGCTTTACAAGCTGCTACTTTGTCTTCATGACCGACAGTAACGGTTACTGAGCAATTAAGCTGTTTAGCTAGTTGAATAGCCGCCGTGCCTACACCACTAGCGCCGGCATGAATAAGTACCTTAGCATTTGGCTGTAAGTTAGCGATGGAAAATAAACATTGATAAGCGGTTAAATAAACTTCGGCTATTGCCGCACCTTGGACATAGCTTAAGTTTTCAGGCAGTTTTATTAAGTGATCGGTTTTGACTTTAACGTATTCTGAGTAGGCGCCACCAGGCACAATAGCAAAAACCTTATCGCCAACATTCCAACTAGTTTGTAGCCCGCCAATAGCCACAAGTTCACCACAAGCTTCAATGCCGAGTATGCTTGATTCACCAGGCGGAGGTGGATACTGGCCTTTTTTTTGCAAAATATCTGCGCGATTAACACCAATAGCCCTGACTTTGATTAAGCATTCATCGTCACCTATTGCTGGCTTGTCAGTTTCATCTAGACTTAACTGCTGTTGATCATTAATGGCTATATAACGCAATTTATTTCCTTTTATCCACGGTTTATTATAATAACTAGTTTGCCTTAATTAACCTTAAATACCAACGTGATAAAGGTAGAAGTTCAGCTAATCGAAAAAAAATTATGTTCCTGAAATGGTACTTGCTTAACGTCAACCTTCACCACTTGTGCTTCTGGAGGACCTTTTGCTAACCACTTTAGCATTTTATCAATATTTTTCTCTTCACCGCACAGTAGCACTTCTACATCGCCATTAGTTAAATTACGCGCGTAACCACTTAAACTATGCTCAATCGCAATCTGTTGGCTAGAAACTCGAAAATAAACGCCTTGAACCTTGCCACTGACATGTGCCATGTAACTTACATCCATTATTTTTCACCTTAAATTAAGCTTATTGCCATTGTTATTGTTATTGTTAACTTTCATTCCCATCAAAGTTTTGAAATGAAAAATAGTTAAAATTGACCATTGCACCCTCGCCATGCATTGACTACACTCGCGCCATTATTATTGTAATTATAAGTATAGGCCTATGTCAGCAAGAATTTATTTAAAAGTTGCTCGTGAGAAATCATTACGCCGAAAACATCCTTGGATTTTTTCTCAAGCAATTAACAAAATCAAAGGTAACCCATTACTTGGTGACACGGTTGATGTCTATGACAACAAAGGCAACTGGCTCGCTAAAGGCGCATATTCTCCAGAATCTCAAATTAGAATTCGGGTTTGGAGTTTTGATATTGATGAAGAAATTGATAGCAGTTTTTTTCGTAATAAATTGTTAAGTGCGCAAAAAAGACGCGACTGGTTTATCGAAAGAGACGGTTTAACCGGCTATCGACTTATTGCTGGCGAGTCTGATGGCCTGCCCGGTATCACCATAGATAAATACGACAACTTAATTGTTTGCCAATTACTGAGCGCCGGAGCAGACTTGCACCGCTATACCTTAGTTGAATGCCTTAAAGAACTTTATCCGGGTTGCCATATTTATGAGCGTTCAGATGTTGATGTGCGCAAAAAAGAAGGTTTAGAGCCAGTAACAGGTTGGTTAACTGAACCACAAGCATCAACAGAGTGTATTATTGAAGAATACGGTATTAAAATTCATGTTGATGTGGCTAAAGGCCATAAAACGGGTTTTTATTTAGATCAACGTGAATCTCGTCTTGCTGCAGGTAAATATGCCCGTGATAAGAGTGTATTAAACTGTTTCTCTTATACCGGTACTTTTGCGCTACATTGTGCAGCGGGCGGCGCTAAAGAAGTCATTAATGTTGATGTGTCTGAGTCAGCATTAGACTTAGCCAAGAAAAACGTTGAGCTTAATCAGTTAGAAGATAAAAATATCTCATTCGTTAAAGCGGATGTTTTTAAATTATTGCGTCAATACCGTGAAGAAAAACGTACCTTTGACATGATAATTCTCGACCCACCTAAGTTTGTTGAATCAAAGGCTCAACTGACGGGTGCATGTCGTGGCTACAAAGATATCAATATGTTAGCAATGCAGTTGCTTAACCCTAATGGTATTTTGTTAACTTTTTCTTGCTCTGGTTTAATGGAATCAAGTTTATTTCAAAAAGTGGTTGCTGATGGGGCATTAGACGCGAAAAGAAATGCTTACTTTGTTGATCGATTGCACCAAGCCGCGGATCATCCGGTATCGTCAAACTACCCTGAAGGTTATTATCTTAAAGGTTTAGTCTGCCAAGTTGAGTAACTTGGCTATATAAAGCCATATTTAGCCACTAGTTATTAGTGGCTAAATATTAGTAGCTTAATAAGAGCAGCTAGACTTTTTCTAGCTACTTATTTCCGCTGACTTAATCAATCTCAGTAATATTAACGCCAATCAAATAACAGTTTGCGCTATCTTCCGTCACTCTCACTACTTTGCCTGTAGCATTTAAGGGTAGCACAGCATTGTTGACCGACTGAACACTGATACGCACCGCTGTATTTATTTCTAATGGGTGCTGCATCTCAATCGCTATACCCGTTGCACTTAAATCACGACATGTGACTAAAGCCTTGCTATTAGCTTCATCGTCAATAATGGTCAAGGTTACTTCACTGTTTAACATCATGCGATAAAAGTTCCGTTTATCATCGTAATTAGCCATCACTACTCCATTGTGTTTTTATCGTTAGTACACTTTCATTTATACTCATGGTAACGATAACTGTCAAATTATTGTACTAAAATTATGCATGTTCTTTGATGTAGTTCAATATTCTTTTAGCTGAAATTGGAAAAGGTGTTTTTAAATTTTGTGCAAAAAGTGATACCCGCAACTCTTCTATCATCCAATAGCCTTGTATTAAAGCTTTACTTATTGGTTGACCCTTAGGTTGTTGAGCAATGACTGTATCTAATGATTTTTGTACTTTTTCAAGCTCTAACATTTTCAAACGGTCTTGATTAGGGTCAATTTGCAACTTTTCTAATCGTCGTAACATAGCGCTTAAATAACGGGCAATATCATCCAAACGTTGGTATCCCGCTTTAGTGATAAAGCCCTTAAAAACTAGGGCCTCTAATTGGCTTTTAATATCACCATGAGATTGCACAACATTTAACGACATTTTGCCTTTCATTTTTTTGCGTACATCATGTGCCAGACTTAATACTCGCTCGACTTTAATCGCCGCACTTAAGACACAATCTGCAATTTCTGCACGAACATGTTCTTTGCAGGCTTCAAACTCTGCTTGAGCACGAGGTAAGTCGCCGTATTCGTTAACTAAAAATTGACAGCCAGCAAGGATGCAGTCATCTAACAAATCAGTTATCGAACCAAAGGGATTAAAATACAGCCCTAATTTAGCTTTATTGGGTAACTTTTCCTGCAAATATTTTATTGGCGACGGTATGCTCAGTAAAACAAGTCGACTGACCCCGTCAAGCATGGCTTGTTCAGCTAAACTTTCATGTTCAAATAACTCGATAGCAACAGACTTATTTTTATCCACCAAAGCTGGAAAGGCTTTTATGGTGATATTAGCGACTTTCTTTTCATAGCTTTTTGGCAAGCTTTTAAAGTCCCACTGGTCGATATTACTGCGTTCAATACCTTTGTCCGCGACCTTTTTAATCGACGCTTGCACCTTACCTTGTAAACTGTCTTTTAATTCGTCGAGCTTGCGACCTTGTTGGATCAATTTGCCATGTTCATTAACAATTTTAAAATTCATCGATAAATGCGGTACTAGCGCTAAACCTTGCCAAGCGTCTTCAGGTAGACGAGCACCGGTCATTCTTAACAACTGTTTTTCAATGGCGGTAGTTAATGCGACATCAGCGTTAGTTATTGCCGCTAAACAAGCTTCGGCGTAATTAGGCGCAGGCACGAAATTACGCCTTAATGCTTTAGGTAAAGCTCGAATTAATGCCGTAATAAGTTCAAGCCGTAAAGCGGGGATCAACCAATCAAAACCAATATTTTCCACTTGATTTAATATCCCTAGCGGTATCAAAACACTGATACCGTCGTCGACATCGCCCGGGTTAAAATGATAACTCAGCGGTAAGGTTAAACTGCCTTGCTGCCAGGTTTCAGGGTATTCAGTGGCCGATAACTTAACCGCACTTTCTTTTAACAAAAAGGCTTTGGTAAAGTTTAATAGTTTGGCGTCGGCTTGTTTTTGCTTTTTCCACCATGCTAAAAAGCTGCGTTGACAATTAACGTTCTCTGGTAGTTTTTCGGTATAAAAATCAACTAACTGTTGCTCTTCAATCAAAAAATCTCTGCGTCGAGCTTTTTGCTCTAATGCTTCAATTTCATTCACTAATTGACGATTATCTTTTAAAAACACCTCTTTAATCGTGCTTTCACCGTTAACTAACGCCTCGCGGATAAAAATTTCACGACAGGTATCAGGTTCAATTTGATTAAAGTGCACACTACGCTTAGCAACAATAATTAGGCCGTAGAGTGATACTTGCTCAAAGCCCATCACAGCGCCCTGTTTTTTCTCCCAATGAGGTTCACTGTAGCTACGTTTAACTAAATGTTGAGCAAGGGGTTCAATCCACAAAGGGTCAATTTTTGCGGCCATACGGGCAAATAAACGGCTGGTTTCAACTAGCTCTGCCGCCATTAACCATTTGGGCGATTTTTTAGCTAAGGCAGAGCCTGGGAAAATAAAGAAGGTACTACCACGTGCGCCTTTATATTCTCGGTTTTCATCTTGTTGACCTAAATGACTGAGTAAGCCTGACAATATCGCTTGATGCACAATATCTACATTTGGATTAGTAGCGCTTTTTTCAGCTTCTTCCGATAAGTCTACTTCGATGCGGCTCATCGGAATTTTTAACTCGCGTAACGAATGCGTTAGCTGACTGTAGATGTCTTGCCACTCTCGAATACGCACATAGGACAAGAATTCTTTTTGACACATGCGACGAAATTGATTGTTGGTTAGTTGCTTTTGTTGTTCTTCAACATAACTCCACAGTTTTAATAAACCAACAAAATCAGATTCTTTGTTCTTAAAACGGCTATGTTTTTCATCTGCTGCTTGTTGCTTTTCGTGTGGACGTTCACGCGGGTCTTGAATACTTAAGGCACTGACAATAATAAATATTTGTTCAATACAGCCTAAGTCTGCCGCGGTTAAAATCATTTTAGCTAAACGTGGATCAATAGGAAATTTTGCTAACGAGCGCCCTATTGGCGTTAAGGTCACTTTATTTGACTTCGCGTCTATCGCGGCCAGCTCTTCTAATAACTTCACCCCATCAGTAATATTGCGATTATCTGGTGGTTGAACAAATGGAAAGTCAGCAATTTCGCCTAGATCTAAGGACAACATTTGCAATATAACGGTCGCTAAATTAGTGCGAAGTATTTCAGGGTCGGTAAATTCAGGGCGGTTTAAAAAGTCTTCTTCTGAATAAAGACGAATACAGACCCCTGACGATACACGGCCACAACGACCAGCACGCTGGTTAGCACTGGCTTGAGAAATAGCCTCTATCGGCAAGCGTTGCACTTTGGTGCGGTAACTATAACGAGAAATTCTTGCGGTGCCTGGATCAATAACATATTTAATACCCGGCACAGTTAAACTGGTTTCAGCAACGTTGGTGGCTAACACTATATTACGGCCAGTATGGGGTTTAAATATTAAATTTTGTTCGGCAACGGTTAAACGAGAATATAACGGCAGCACATTAGTGTGGCGTAAGTTTGCTTTTTCTAATGAGCGTGCGGTATCTCGAATTTCTCGTTCACCATTGAGAAATACTAATATATCGCCACTGTCATCGGCGCCTAACTCATCAACCGCATTAAGAATGCCTGAAATAACATCGCCATCATCATTGCTTTCATCACTTGCCTCGTTCAGTGGCCGATAACGCATTTCAACCGGAAAAGTTCGACCCGATACTTCAATAATGGGGGCAGGAACACCAGTAGCACTGGCAAAATGTTGGGCAAACTTTTCAGGGTCAATGGTTGCCGAAGTAATGATGATTTTTAGATCAGGACGTTTAGGGAGAATTTGGCGTAAATAACCCAGAATAAAATCAATGTTTAAACTACGTTCATGCGCTTCATCAATGATCAAGGTGTCGTATTGGCGTAACAAACGGTCTTTTTGCATCTCTGCCAACAAAATACCGTCGGTCATTAACTTGATATAGCTTTGCTTGCCCACTTGGTCATTAAAGCGTACTTTATAGCCAACGGCGTCACCTAATTTGGTGTTGAGTTCTTCTGCAATACGGTTTGCTACCGTTCTAGCAGCGATACGTCGGGGTTGAGTATGACCAATAATACCGTCAATACCACGGCCAAGCTGCAAACATATCTTAGGAATTTGGGTGGTTTTACCTGAGCCAGTTTCGCCCGCAATAATAACCACTTGATTTTCATCAATAGCTTTAGCAATAACATCAACATTTTGTGAAACCGGTAAAGCTTCCGGGTAACTAAATTTAGGTACGTTAGCGAGACGAAGTTGTTTATTTTCTATCGATTGTTCAATCAATGCCGCTATTTGCTGTAAGCTTTTTTCTTGCTTACTCTGGTCAGTAATACTTTTAACACCCAATAAGCGCTTTTTAATGCGCGTTTTATCAGATAATTTAACCTGTTCTAAAAGGTTGAAAAGGGATTTTACGGTAACGTTTTTATTAGCTTTTTTAGTAGCAGTGGAAGTTGCGGTGATTGCAGTAGACAAGACAGACTCAAAACAGATAACAAAAAAGCTATATTAACAGGTAAGCAATGGCAAATGAATAAGTATATACCCGCTCTACTTGAAAATTTCCCGCTTAACGGTTGGCGGAGTGAAGTTGGACCTACAAAACAATTGCCCAACGTTATCTGATCACCCGTAGGCTCGATGTAGGTTGGACTTCAGTCTATCAAGTTAAATGAAATTTAACTGTGCTTAGCAAACTGTGCTTAACACATAGCCAAATAAAAATACCCGCGGCAGATCTGAGTTAACCTATCAGATTAACCGCTGGCTAAACGCTTGACGGACTAAAGTCCGACCTACAAAATAACCGCCAAACGCTACGCAATTACCCGTAAGTTTTATCTGGGCCTTTGTAGGTTGGACTTTAGTCCATCAAGTTAAATGCAATTAAACTATCTTTGGCAAAATTCTAAACAACAAAAGTCACACCTAGTTGCAGAGGTTTGTTAACCCATCGCGTTAATTGCCGGCTTAACCGTTGACGGACTAAAGTCCGACCTACAAAAAATCACCAAACGCTACGCAATTACCCGTAAGTTTTATCTGGGCCTTTGTAGGTTGGACTTCAGCCCATCAAGTTAAATGAAATTTAACTATCTTTGGCAAAATACTAAACGACACAAATCACACCTAGTTGCAGATATTTGTTAACCCATCGAGTTAATTGCCGGCTTAACCGTTGACGGACTAAAGTCCGACCTACAAAACAATTACCAACGCTATATAATCACCCGTAGGCTCTATGTAGGTTGGACTTCAGCCCATCAAGTTAAATGAAATTTAACTATCTTTGGCAAAATTCTAAACAACAAAAATCACACCTAGTTGCAGAGGTTTGTTAACCTATCGCGTTAATTGCCGGCTTAACTGTTGACGGACTAAAGTCCGACCTACAAAAGGTAAAAAATAGCTATACGTTAGATAAACACCCATAAAAGCAATTTTGACTAAAGTACTAACTTTCTCTCTCCCCCTAAACCGTTGACTTCATAACCTAACAGCCCGGTCGTGCTATAGAGTCAAAACTTTTCACCTTTTTAGTTTTTTAGCTTTTTAGCTTTTGTAAATTATTCACTTACAAAAGCTAATAAGGCCGGTTGTGTCGTGCTTAAAAGTGATTGTTCAATGCTTTTATAAGCGTTAACAAAATCTTTTTTCAAATGTGACTTTAGATGGCCTTTAACATTTTTCATTGGCTCTTTTTTTAAGACGCAGAAAAGGGCTAATGCATATAAAGTTTCAGGTTCGGTTAATGCCGCTTGACGGTTTAAACTGGCATTATTACAAGCGCCACAACCACCTTTAAATTGATAGGCTGTATTGGCAAAAATAACACCAAAGCCCATAAAACAAGCGACAAGATCTGTCGCTTGTGGTAAATATTCTTTACCTCCTGGCGGCATAACCTTGTTTGAAATCACCAAAATACTGGCCAGTGTTTGGCTAATAGCGGCAATTAAGTCTTGTGGTTGATTCACTTGGTTTGGCGTAAATCCCAGTATTAAGGCTCCATTACCATTGCTTATGGCAACCTCAGCATGATCGCCTCGAATAATTGGCCCTAAACTCAAATCTTCAATAGCGGTATTTGATGCTGGTATGGCTGATGAAAGTTGTATCGGCCACTTTTGCATGCCCGCATAGTTTTTGGTGTTGATAAACATAGCTTGAGCCATTTCATCAATACTGCTAACTGTGCCAGGATAAAACTCATTGGTCGGTAGTATTAAACGACTATCATTTTTAAGCACATTAATTTCAAAATTTTCAATGGCCCATGCAAAGGTATCAAATATCCAATTCTGGGTATTTTCATCAATAATTTCTTTCGGACTAAACAATTTTGCTAACATAATTTATACTACTTTTTAAATCTTTACTCTTTGATTTTATCGGTTATCAAGTTAACAACACTACAAATAAAATCAAAAGTTAACATGGGTTATAGCCCACAGGTTAATGCTTCACTTTCATCAGTTAAAGGCCTTAAACACCTAATTATTCAGCTCTTGAGCCAAGGCCCATTGCCAAGCTTTAGTATTGTATAAAGGCACGGTTGATAATGAATGGTGATGACTACCAGACGACTCTTTCGTTGAATAAGACAGGTAAATAAGAGTTTTATTTTCAGCATCATAAATACGTCTGACTTTTAAGCTTTTAAATAAAATACTTTTTGACTCTTTAAAGACTACTTCCCCATTTTTTGAGCGATCAATTTTTGCTAAAGCTTTCGCGGATATTTCACCCGTTTGTCGACAAGCAATACTCATATCTGATGGATCAGAAAAATCTAAATCAGCTTCAACATGACTAATATGACAGGTTACCCCAGTGACAATCGGGTCTTGCTTAGCGTTGATAACCACGTCTTTTGTGGTAAATAATCCCAAGCTAACTTTACCCACGTCATCTGAACAGCCAACAAGTACCATAGCAATCGATAAGCCTAGCAAGGTTTTCAAGTGGCTTATGTGAGGCCAATTAATAAAACGCCTTGAGGTAATTGAAGCTGTCGAAGTCACGCTATTTTTTGCAACGAACATTTTTTTTGAAACCAATCTATTTTTTGAAACCAATCTGATTTTTAAAATAAGTCTCGTATTCAAAGTCATCAATTTTTTAATCATCTTTAAATATCCCAATAAATTCTGCACCATTTGACGATTTACTCGCGCGATACATACCTGTGCTATTAAATGGCATGGTAATATTACCCGCCGTATCAATCGCGATAATACCACCTGAGCCGCCCGCTTTAACTAAAATATCATTTATCACTACGTCAGCGGCTTTCTCAAGACTAATGCCCTGATACTGCATACGCGCACAGATATCTGCGGCGACATGATAGCGAATAAAATATTCACCGTGACCTGTTGCTGAAACAGCACAGCTGTCATTATTCGCGTATGTACCCGCACCAATAATGGGTGCGTCACCAATACGGCCAAAACGTTTCGCGGTCATGCCGCCTGTGCTAGTCCCTGCTGTTAATGTACCTGATTTATCCAGTGCAACCGCGCCAACTGTGCCAAATTTATATTCATTACCCAGTGTTTGATGAGCAGCTTGAAAGTTTTTCAGCGCTTTTTCTTGCTCTACTAACTGCTTTTTAGCTTTTAATAACGACTGGTATCTTGCCTCGGTATCAAAATAGCTATTTTCAACACTTGCTAAGCCTTGTTGTTTCGCAAAAACTTCCGCCCCTTCGCCACTGAGCATGACATGAACCGACTTTTCCATCACGGCTTCAGCTAACGCTATTGGGCTTTTGATGGTTTTCACTCCTGATACAGCGCCGGCATTTAAGGTTTTACCGTTCATTATCGAGGCATCAAGTTCATGCTCGCCATCAAAAGTGTAAACTGCGCCCTTACCGGCATTAAACAATGGCGAATTTTCTAATATTTGAATAGCGGCAATAACAGCCGCTTGACTAGACTCTCCATCGGCTAACAGAGCATAACCGGCATCACGCGCTTGTTTTAACTTAGTTTCATAGGCGTTACGCTTTTCTGTGGTCATTTTACTTTTATTTATTGTGCCTGCGCCGCCGTGTATAGCGATAGCAAAAACCGGCTCTTGGTGAGCTTGCGCAGCACCATGCATAAATAGCGGCACGCTTGCTAAGGTTAAAACAGTTGATAACAATAATTTATTTTTCATGTGATTTCGCCGTAATGTTTAATGTCATATCGCTGCAACGCTTTGTATAATATTGCCACAACAATTAGTTGCTAAAAATATATGCTAACCCTATCGGCTAGCCATCTCAGCTAACCATCCCAGCTAACAATGTGCGATAAATTCTCTACTTTTACAAGTTTTCAGCCTAGACAAAGCTAACTCAATGTAGACATTAATAAACGCTTTCGCTATGGTACTGGTCATACCATCAAATAACGTTAGCATAATATTTATAGCCTAATAGGCTATTGAGCTAGGACAGCCATGACTGAGCAACGCGTAAGTGTAGAGATCACCCATAATATTGCCCACGTTAAACTTAATCGTGCGGATAAGCTTAATGCTTTAGATATGCCAATGTTTATCGCCATTCGACAGACCATCAAAACACTGGGTAAAAACCGTGACATTCGTGTGGTTATTTTATCTGGTAATGGCGACGACTTTTGCTCTGGCTTAGATGTTAAATCTATTATGAAATCGCCAATGAGCATGATCAAACTGCTATTTAAGGTCTTACCTTGGCAGGCTAACTTAGCGCAAGTGGTGTCTACCGGTTGGCAGAAAATTCCCGTACCCGTTATTTGCGCTATTCATGGCCGATGCTGGGGCGGCGGCTTACAAATAGCCTTAGGAGCAGATTTTAGGTTTGCGACACCAGACAGCTCATTATCGATCCTAGAAGGTAAATGGGGCTTAATACCTGATATGGGCGGCACAATAGCATTGCGCGACCTCCTCGCGATTGATCAAGCAAAAAAGCTCGCTATGACGGCAGAAGCGTTTACCGGCCAACAGGCGCTGGCCTTAAATTTAGTTACTGAAATCACAGCAACCCCTCTAGACGATGCACAAGCCTTCGCCCTTGCTTTAATGCAACAGTCACCTGACGCGATCGCAGCCAATAAAAAGCTTTATAACAAGAGTTGGCAAGGTAGCAAAGGTTGGGCATTATTTCGTGAATCTTATTATCAAATTAGAATTTTAATGGGTAAAAATGTTCATCGAAAAATTTATAATCAAACCCATAAAGCTGAACAGCACAAGCCATTTGTAGCACGTAAAAAGTGGTAAAGTGCTGGCTAATTTTTTGTCGATTGGATTTCAGTCCGTTAACTGTTAAACGAGTGATTAATCTGATGGACCAAAAAAATTTGCAGCCGTGTATTGTTTTATCGCTTGGTATCTATGCCAATACGGTTAAATTTCATTTAACTTGATGGACTAAAGTCCAGCCTACATAAGGCCTACGGGTGATAATGTCACGTTTAGTGATCATTTAGCGTTGGGTAATTTTTTGTAGGTAGGACTTTAGTCCGTCAATCGTTAAGCGAGTGATTAATCTGATGGACCAAAAAAATTCTGCAGCGGTGTATTGTTTTATCGCTCGGTATCTATGTCAACAGGGTTAAATCTCATTTAACTTGATGGACTAAAGTCCAACCTACATAAGGCCTACGGGTGATAATGTCACGTTTAGTGATCATTTAGCGTTGGGTGATTTTTTGTAGGTCGGACTTCAGTCCGTCAATCGTTAAGCGAGTGGTTAATCTGATGGACCAACAAAAATCTACAGTTGTGTATTGTTTTATCGCTTGGTATCTATGCCAACAGGGTTAAATTTCATTTAACTTGATGGACTAAAGTCCAACCTACATAAGGCCTACGGGTGATAATGTCACGTTTAGTAATCATTTAGCGTTGGGTAATTTTTTGTAGGTCGGACTTCAGTCCGTCAATCGTTAAGCGAGTGATTAATCTGATGGACCAAAAAAATTTGCAGCCGTGTATTGTTTTATCGCTTGGTATCTATGTCAACAGGGTTAAATCTCATTTAACTTGATGGACTAAAGTCCAACCTACATAAGGCCTACGGGTGATAATGTCACGTTTAGTGATCATTTAGCGTTGGGTAATTTTTTGTAGGTCGGACTTTAGTCCGTCAATCGTTAAGCGAGTGATTAATCTGATGGACCAAAAAAATTTGCAGCCGTGTATTGTTTTATCGCTTGGTATCTATGCCAATACGGTTAAATTTCATTTAACTTGATGGACTAAAGTCCAACCTACATAAGGCCTACGGGTGATAATGTCACGTTTAGTGATCATTTAGCGTTGGGTGATTTTTTGTAGGTCGGACTTTAGTCCGTCAATCGTTAAGCGAGTGATGAATCTGATGTACCAGCAAAAATCTACAGTTGTGTATTGTTTTATCGCTCGGTATCTATGCCAATACGGTTAAATTTCATTTAACTTGATGGACTAAAGTCCAACCTACATAGTACCTACGGGTGATGGTATCGCCTTGGGTGATTTTTGTAAGTCGGTATTTAGTCGGTTTAACCTTGCTAATTTTGTGCACATGTTAATAATTTACAGCTTATTACGAGCCACTATCAGTAACACTATTAGCAGCACTATCACCAACACTTTCAGGCGAGTTTTCTGTGCAATCAGCTAAATGAGTTTCAGCTTCTTTTTCTGCAACAGCGACACGGTCGGCCTTAGAAACATACTTAGGCTTGCTTGAGTTTTGCAGCTTAGCATTCATTTTCTTAACTTTTGATTTTAAGGCTTGGTTAATTTTCTTTTTACGATTCATATAACTTGTTTGCTTCTCTATGACTATCAAGGATGTACTCTAAAAAGTACTCTAAAAAGTACTCTAAAAAGTACTCTAAAAAATGTACTATAAAACTCTGAAATGAACACTGCATTCATATCAAAGCTACTAATCTAACCTAAATATGATGCCAGCTAAGTTAGCGCCAGAGGCAAATACTTTGTTATTTCAGTAACGGATGATCTGCGGGTAACTGTTTGGCAATCCATAACGATAACTTATGTTTCATGCTGGCCAAGTCTTCAGCATCTTTTGGCAGAGGTTGAATAAGTTTATCATTGACCAATAATCGATATAAGCTTTCAATTTTGTCCTTTGCGGCGTTAGTGGTTGAAAAGCCTTTATAGCCACGATTTTTCGCATAACCTTCACCAATAACAATGGCTTTTTTCAATAATTCAGCTTCATTTTTTAACTTCTTCATTCGGGGTATATTTTCCTGTGTTTTTATTCAATAACAAGCTCAGGTGTAACCTTAAGATCAAAAATGAGCCTTGTTCATATTGAGTGTCATAGTGCGTGATCATTTAATTAGTTCGTACAATTTACCGCACTGACATTAAAACCCTTACTATAAATTATGCTACGACCTTATTTAGGTAAAAGACTACAGCTTGGACTAGGATATTGCGACCTAAGCTATAAGCTAACCTCTCATGACATATCACTCACATGGGTATTTTAATAATCTGCCAACAGTGATTTATTAAACTGATCGGTAGAGAGTGTTAAATTTTTATTTTCTATTCGCGTATTCAATTCACTAATATCTTTATCAAGTTTAGACATGGTTAAGGTATTGTCATCTAATAAATAAACTTGCTTTAAACTGGCATAATAAAAATTTAAAATAATCAGTGCATTAACATTGTCATTGGCAGCGGCGGCTTTTATTTTTTTCAGTTTACGATATATCGCGTTTTGTTGCTGCTTAATTTGCCAAACATAATACACTTCACTAAAAAATGCACTAGCTCGTAGACGATGCAAAGCAAAAACACAGGTTAATAATGCGAATAATACCCCAATAAAATTATACCTAAAATTACTTTCTGATGCGACGCCATCCTTTGTCAACTCACCTGCCGCTTTAACTGCGGGCTCTGGGCTTATATTGCCAACATCAGCAAATAGCATGATCAAAGCTTGTCCATAAGCCAAAGCTAAAATAAGCAAACTGGCAATAAAGCTGACAATAATAATATTGAGGTGTTTACGGTAAACAGGTTTTTCAATGTCTTTTAATTTCATTTCTTAACTTACTTCTATAATTTCAATAAAGATGAACAACTAGGGTGATAAAGCTAGTTTATTGCCAAGCCAGAATGGCGTTTAACTTGCTGACTTACGCCACTTTGCCAAACGCTCTGACTGCTAGCAATACTTAACTGCAGCTTAGCTCGAGTAATGCCAGTATATAATAATTCACGCGACAATAATCTATTGTCTTTTTGCTCGGGCAGCACCATAGCGACATGTTCAAACTCACTACCTTGAGTTTTATGGATAGTCATCGCATAAACCGTTTCAAATTTAGGCAAACGCGACGGCATTATCCAGTCATAACCACCCTGTGTATTCTCAAATACGGCCATTAAATGTCCCTGGCTATTACGCCATAGCAAGCCAATATCGCCATTGTATACACCCAAGCGATAGTCATTTTCACTGATCATTATCGGTTGGCTGGCGTATAAGGTATTACTTGATTCAAAGCGATTAAAAGGAATTACCCCTTTATTACGCAATATATCAATTACTAAAGCATTTAGGCTTTCGACCCCTTGTGGGCCCTTACGAGTTGACGATAAAATTCTAAATTTGGCCAATAAAGCAAAGGCCTCTTCAACTTTATCGCATTGACAAAGGCCTAGGTAATACTGCTCAACCAAGGGTGTCAGCCAAGTTTCAATAGTGCCCGATAATAAGGTGAGTTGCTTGTCGTTACTCAGTGGCTCGCTGGGTTGCAATAACTGCCAACTTTCTTGATATTGGCCTTTAATAACATAATTGGCGATTTTACCTATGCCACCTTCGCCATCAAAGCGACGACTTTTCATTAAAAAGGTGACGCAATCTCCGGCGCTATATTGCTCATCTGCCGCTAATGCGCTGCTGTCTTTTGTCAGCGTTTGATAACCGGTTACTTGGGCTAAATATTGATGATTTAAAGCGCTGTAACCTAAGTGTGGACGCGCTGCAAAATCAGCTAAAACACTGCCAACCGCCACTGAAGGTAATTGATCAGCATCACCCAATAAAATGACTTTAGTTGTGGCGGGTAAGGCGCGAAAAATTCGCGTCATCATAGGTAAATCGACCATAGAGACTTCATCAATCAGTAAAATATCTATCGCGAGTTTATTTTCTTGATGATGGCGAAAATTGACCTGATCAGGAATAACGCCTAATAATCTATGTAGGGTCTGTGCTTGCTCTGGAATAAGGTCTAATACTTTGTCATCAATACTACCACGAAAGCCTTGAACCGCATTGGTGATTGATTCTGACAAGCGTTGTGCTGCTTTACCGGTTGGCGCTACTAAGGCGATTCGTGGGGCCGTAAAACTTGCGCTATTTGCGCTTATTTCGCTTGAGCTTTCATTATTTGAGCTTTCATCCGTTAAGTTTTGGCTACCTTGACTTGAGGCTTCGCTATCCGCTATGGCTAACATTACCAAGGCAGCAAGCAGTTTAGTCACGGTATAAGTTTTGCCTGTACCCGGACCACCGGCAATAATGGCAAAGTCTTTATTCATTGCATTGGCTACGGCAACACCTTGCCAGTCAATTGCGCTACTTGGTAACTCATTCTGTGCGGCCAAGTCAGGAAACAAAGTGCTGACAATGCTTTTGATGGTATCAAGTTCACATTTTGCTTGATGGGCATTCTCCGCTGATTCAACTTGCCTCTCTCTACTGTTTCGTCGCTCTCGCACTAGCTGTTTTAGCTCTTGCTCAAATTGATAATAGCGCCGTAAATAAAGTCGTTCATGACTTAACACTATCGGTTGCTGCTCAGCTTCTATTTTTTGCTCCAAGTTTGCTAAAGGCAGTTTTTCCATTAGCGCCGTTAGGGTTTTAAGGTCTGCAAATATAAAGCCCTTAGTATCTGTTGTAACCACTAAGTTGTTTATCGGGTTTTCGTTCACACCAGCACTTTGACTTGTGCCATCACTAAAGAGTCGTTTACCTGCGACTTGTGCTAAGGGTAAACAACTATGACCGTCTCGCAGACTCGCGCTTAAAACGATTAACAAATGAAACCATTGTTGTTGATTTGATAACAGTTGTTCATCACTTGGCATGTCGTTAGTCGGTTTATCCGCTAAGTTATTAGTCAGGTAAAAACCCAGACACTGGCTGATTTCTTTAGCGAAAAAATAATCCACGGCAACCAAACCATCAAGTTGACTTGACGCATGTTGAAACGATGCATAAATATTTTCACTTTTTGCTTTATGGTTAATCATGACTTCAGGCATTAGTGGTTTCTCCAGCAAAAATATCATCAAGTTGATCTAATTCTGCGAGGGTAATTTGGCGATAATAAACACCACAATCTTGATGCTGAGTTTGGTTGCTCATACCACGTAAATACAAATAATAAATACCGCCAAAATGCTGTTCGGGATCATAATCAGCCAAGGCATATTTTAGATGACGGTGTAATGCCAAAGCATAAATAAGATATTGTAAGTCGTAATGATTTTTTTCGATATTATGACGCATAGCCAGATCGTTATAATCACTATAGTGATCGCCTAAATGGCTAGACTTATAATCACAGACATAATATTTACCATCGGCCTGAAAAATCAAATCGATAAAACCATGCATCATACCTTTAAGTTGATGATAAGAAGGCAGATGCACTCGATGATTTTTAGCTATTTTGCTACTGGCATTACTATTTCTATGCTCGGTCAGCAGTTTTGTTAATAAGCTACTACTTGCCGAGCGCATGGGGTAATAAAACTCGGTTTCTCGTAAGGTATCTTGCCACTCAAGCTGAGCTAAAGAGCAAGAGTTATTAACGTTAAGTGGCGTGTTTAATACCTCTTCTAACCATTTTATTAACTGTGTTTGGCCATGGCTTTGCGGTGTATTTTCGGCACTCTCGGTTGAACTCTCTCCTGAACTATTTAAAGTGCTATCTGAAGCATTTTCTATTACACCATCCATAGCGCCATATTTTACCAGTGGCCAATGGCAGCTTTTTTGCCAATCAGGGGCTGAAAAGTCGGTTTGTTCTAAAATATCATGCAGTAGATTACCGGTTTGTGCACCTTTGGTTAAGGTAAAACGTAACTCGTTAATATCACTTGATAGTGCGTTGTAGGTATTATCGCCTTGATCAGCAAGTTCGGTTTCTTGATTATCTCGATCAGGCGAAGAAACACCATTATGGCGTAAATTTTTACTCAAAGCGGAGAATGAACTTAACCACCAATCACGCTCAATTTTGCCATTAAAACGCGCTACTTGAGCTTGGTTTTCAACGATAACCTTGGCATTGATTTCATCATTAGTGCTTTGGGTATTGATATTGGTATTGCCAGTGACTGAAATTTGCTTAGCTAAGGTTTCATTTGATAGCGTTTCTTTTGATAAGGTTTCTTGTGATAAGCTGTCTTCGGCTAAATAGTTGTCTAAGACTGCAAGTGCTATTTCATCAGGATTATCTTGCGCTAATTGCTGCAAGCTGGTTGCCATATCAGTATCTGCCGACCATTTTAATGTTTTACCTAAGGGAGAATTTTCATAATGGTCGAAAGCCGTGCTGAGAATATAACAGCGTTTTTCCGCGCGAGTAACCGCTACATATAACAGCCGAATAGCTTCAGCATAAGCTTCTGACGCCATGCGGGTTTTCGCATCGTCGTTACCGTCTAGGCTCTGTTGTAACACGCCGTTTTCATCATGAAATTCAATAAAACTGACCTGACGATTACCGAACTTAAGCGGGTCTTTATGACGTGTGGCAAACGGCACAAATACCACCGGATATTCCATACCCTTAGAGCCATGTTGCGTAATAATACGGATCAGGTTTTCGTCACTTTCTAAACGTAGCTCAGCTTCAACTTCTGGGTTGTCTATCTGACTTTGTTGTTCAAACCAAAATAACAGCTCTTGCGGTTGACGATGTCGTTGACTTGCCCCTTGTAACAATTCAAACAAGTGCAATAAATTGGTTAATATTCTATCCGCATTATGCTTATCGTCAGCGCTGTTGTCTGCAGCACTAATCTCAATATGAAAATGTTGATGCATTAACTGCAATGCCATACTGATAAAGCCTTTAAACTGCCATTCATTACGCAGTTTTTCAAAGCTAATTTTTAATGCTTGCCATTGTTGTTCGTCGTGCTGTAGTTGCAATAACTTTTCACGATTAAAGCCCATTAATGGGCTGGCTAATGCGGCGGTATATAAACGGTCATTCTCTAAAAACAAAATACCTTTTAATAATTGCAGTAAATGTTTGGTTTCATCACTTTGCAATAAGTTGGCGCGATTACTCATAAACACGCTAGCTAAACCACATTGGTTTAAGGCAAATTTGATATCAGCCGCTTCAGCACCATCGCGGACCAATAAAGCAACATCGCCACTCGCCATGTTAAGTTCAGGGCAAGCTAAGAGCCTGACAATTTCATTGGCACACCAAGCCGACATTTGCGTGCGATAGCCTTGTTTAACGGCTTTTTCTTTACCGTCTTTGCTTTTAATATCAGCTTCAACATTAAAGTGAATAAACTGTAGGGCATTAAATTCGCTATCTGGAAACACTTTTTCGTGCGCTTTGGCTGAGGCTTTAACCGGTAAATAAGGAATTTGATAACCAAAAACATCAACCGCATCATCAGATAATTTATTACCGTAAAACAAACGATTATAGCCGGTGATCATGGCAGCACTTGAGCGCCAATTGGTATCCATTAACCATTGATGGTCGCAGTCGTTTCGCGCTGAAAGGTAGGCAAAAATATCGCCACCACGAAAACCATAAATGGCTTGTTTTGGATCGCCTATCATGTAAAGTGCCGCACTGGGCTGATGATAATAAATCGCTTTTAATATCGAGAACTGTTGCGGGTCGGTATCTTGAAACTCATCAACAAGCGCGACAGGAAATTGAGCAAATATACTATTGGCTAGCAGCTGGTCAGGCGCTTGCCCTGATTTATCCGTCAAACAATCATTTAAGGTGCTAATTAAATCGTCAAAGCCCATCACATTCGCTTGCAGTTTTTTTCGGGTGATTTCTGCCCGGATATGATAAATGCCCTTTCTCACCACCAACAAGGCTTGTGCGCGACTAATCTGTTTTGCTAAATCAGGATGTTGTTTTTTAACCCTATTGACCGCGGTAAAAATTTCCATTAATTCGCTTTTCACTTTCGAGCGGCCGTAACGTCGACCATCAATAAAAGCATCAGGCATTTTACCATGCTTACCTGCTACATCAGCCGATAGCTCTGCTAACCAATTGAGTAATAGCGTTAACTCTTGTTGGCGTTTTTCTTGTTCTACGCCCTTTTTAACCTCAATTAGCGAGGTGGTTAACATGGTTATATTGGCATCTAAACTAGCAATGGCTTGCTCAACTAAGCCTTTAAATTCAACGCTAATATTTTCTGGGTCTTGCACGTTCAATACGTTTTGTGTCGCTAACGCTTTAGAAAACTGATTAATAAAAGTAGCTGGCTCTGGCCAAAATTCGCTGACCAACTTAAAGGCTTGGCCGTTATTTTCGGCCCCTAATGCCAATACGCGATACCAGTCTTGGCAGGCTTCTAAGGTAATATCTTGGGTGTTAGTTTCCATTTGGGCATTAAAGCTAATACCGCTGGCAAAAGCATATTGGTTCAGCACACGCTTACAAAAACCATGAATGGTAAAAATAGCGGCTTCGTCGATATACAATAAGGCCTGGCTTAAGCGCGCTTTGACTTCTCGACTACCAATATTTTTATTGACCAGATTTTGGTTCAAGGTTTTAAAGTAAGCATCCTGAACAATTAACCTATCCCAGCTGTGTAGGCTTTCTCGAATAAAATCATCAATACGACCACGAATTTCTTCTGTCGCGTCTTTGGTGAAAGTCATCACCAAAATCTGTTCAATCGGTAATTCTCGCTCTAACAATAAGCGTAAAAATATTCGGGTGATATTATGCGTTTTACCTGTACCGGCACTGGCTTCAATTAAATGTTTGCCTTGCAGCTCAATAGTATTGGCGTTTAAATTTTTCATTTTTTAGCTCCCTGCCCTTTTGCTGCTACCTTTACTGACTGCAGGGCATCGAACATTGGCTGATACAAAGCAAGTAATCTGGGTGAAATTTTTTGATAATCAGGACATTGTGGCCAAAAATATTGTACATAGGCATCATCACCAAAGGCTTGAAAGCTATTACTGTCAGACCAAAACTGCTCAAACTGTGTTTGTTCAAAGACTTTGCTCTTGCGTATTTTCTCTGCAATATCACCATTAAGTAATAGTGGTTGCTGCTGGCCTAAATAAAACGTTACGATTAAGCATAATAATTGCCCTTTGGCATCGTTAATATCACTAAAGTAGAATTGGCTTGGCTTTTGGCTTTTGGTGTCAAAATAATAACCATGTGTAGCGGCCACATTGGCATATAATGGGGGTTTCGCTGGTGCTGACTTGCTTTGTAAAGCCTCAACTTGTGCAACTTGAACAATAAGTTGTTGTAAATACAAGGTGAATAAGTCTTTCGCTTTTGCACTACTGCTGCGATAAAACACCGCCTTGTTATCAACAATAGTCAATTTACTATCAAGGGTTAAGCTTTTAGGTAACACAGTTTTTAAGCTAGCTAGTTCATTGCTTGAATATAGGCTGTCATCAAAAAGTACTTTATTGCTTAAAGCATCAGCTAAATTCAGCGTGACGCTACAATCTATGGGCTCAAGGGTTAAGCCTTCATTTTTCGCTAATTCAGTGATAATGAATTGGCTGAAATCTTCGCTGTCTTTTTGCCAACCTTGTATTAGCTCATCAGTACTGGGTAAGTCGGGCAAGTTTCCTGACAGCTTAGCGCTAAGTAATATTTCATCACAGCTTTGTTTACTTTGCGCTGGTGCTAGGTAATAGCTCAGCAAGTCTTGTCTTAGCAAGTAGCTATCGAGTCGGTTAGGTACAAAAGGCTCTACGTCATTAATCAATGTATTGGTGTTGTCTAAATACAAATAAAGTGCTCGTTGAGCGTAATAACGCCCAGGATGCTGATAAAAGCGAATAACATCATTAGCTGATAAATTTTCAGGATTGCCGGCTGTGTTGGTATCAACAGCTGTTGTGGTGTTATTTTCTACGCTTCCTTCTAGGTTATGCTCTGTGCTATTTGTCGAAACATTTGCTGAAACATTTGTCGAAATATCTTCAACACTATGTTCTGATGCATGGGTAGTTCCATTGCCAAGTTCAACTTTTGCTTGGCGCAAGTGTAACCAGTTGGCATCAAAGCTGGCAAATGCACCTAGGTAATTTTTCTCGCTAAACGCCTGCATAGGTAATTGTCTAACTTGGCCCTCTACATTAGTTGCCGCTTCGGCGTTTAAACCGAGTAACTGCCAACCATAACCGCGAGCAAGATATTCCATCAGCTCTTTTAATACCAACGACGGTTGACGGTCTTTATTGTTCTTAATATTTTTACCTTGATAGCTTAAATACAAAGCTTGGCGGGCAGAAATTATCGCCTCTAAAAATAAATATCGGTCGTCACCACGGCGCGATCTGTCACCCAGTTGCGCGGGTGTGGTGGTCATTAAATCAAAACTGAGTGGTTGGCGTTGACGTGGAAATTCGCCATCGTTCAAGCCTAATACCGCAATGATTTTAAAGGGAATACTGCGCATAGGCAGCATAGAACAAAAGGTAACTTGCCCAATCATAAACTGTCGACCCGGATCGGGCTGACTGAAGTGGCTATTTAAAAAGTCACGAATAACCGCCAAACTAATTGCGCTGTCGTAAGCGCCATGCTGACAATATTCCACTAACGACTCAATAGCGGTGCGAATAATATTCAAACCATTATCGCTTTCGTCATCAAAAAGTTGTTGCAATAGATCAAACAAAAATTGCTGCCATTGCACGGCTGTGCGTGCTTTTGACATGCTAATAGCGGTTAGTTGTAATTGCTCAATAATCAACATGAGTTTGCCCAGTAGCTCACTGTCGCTGCCTTCGATGGTGGGCAATAGCAGCTGATTTTGGTAAATCACACTATGATCTGCAAAAGCAAAACCGCGCATTAAACGGCTTAAACCTTGTTGCCAAGTAAAACTGTTACTGGCGCTGTTGAGATCTGAAGCCACTGGTTCATTTTCTTGCTTATGATGCTCTTCCCTCACGTCACCCGCTTGGCTTTGCGTTAACACTTGTTGTTTATGGGCTTTATCTAAACCCCAATGCACACAAGAAAGTTCAAGCCAATGGGTAATTTTTTCGATGTCGTCAAGGTTAATGCCAAAACGAGATTGCATCGCCGGCAAGCGTAATAAAGCAATTAAACTTGACACTTGAAAGCGGCTATCGGGCAAGGTTAATAACTGGGCAAACGCGGCTACTAACGGCTCGGCGTCTTTACTAATGCGATCAGCAATCGAACAAGGTAGCGGTGGCACTTCGTCAGCAACATCTTGCCAACCTCGCGTAAAAACGGCATTAACATAAGGCGCATATTGCTCAACTTGTGGGCACATTACTAATACGTCTTTTGGCGTTAAGCTTTTGTCTTGATTAAATTGATGTAATAACCAGTCATGTAGACCCTGCACTTCACGCAAAGCACTGTGAGCACTGGTGATCAAAATTGAGCCATCAACTTTTGGCGCTTGTTCAGGGCTTTGCGGCTCTTGATGGCGAGCATCTGACAAAGATAAAATGTCTTGCTGAACACTCGCTAAAACATTGGCTTGTGACATAATTTGTGCAATGGCTTCAGGGCTGGGGTTGGCTTGCTCAGCGCTATTTAAGTCTGCAACGGCTGATTCAAAAACCTCAATATTGATTGTGCTGTACTGATATAAAAGCGCCATAAATTCTCGGCCTTGCTGGCCCAAGTTGGCTAAGAGAGGATTACCTACTGGCTGGTTTATATCGGCTAAATCAGCATTAAGACTTTGCTTATCGATACTTTCATCACTCACCTCATTGACTTGTTCCGCCGAAAAGTCTGTGCCTTTGAGCCAAGCTTCAATGGCATTTTTTTCTGTCACCACATCGCCCCAATAAGCATAACAAGGGTTTAAATGGAAAAAATGCACATCAATTTTTTCACTTAAGGCATTAATAAACTCAAGCCAAAGTGGCGCCATGGCATTAATGCCAAAAAATGATAAGCGATGCGGTAACGCTTGTGCTGTTAATCGGTCAAGGTTATTTAAGTTTTTTATCGCCAGTGCGACCAGTTCACGAGGATTATAAGGTTGTTCGCGCACCAATAAATGCCAAAGCTTGCCTTGCCAAATAGCATTACTTTCAATATCTTGTTGATTATCATCTGATATTGTTGAATGCTCACTCGCTTGTTGATCAAAAGCGTTAAATTCACCTTGGTGCCAAGCGTGGATCCATTCAGGACGAAATATTAAATATTGCTCATATAAATCAGCTAACTGACAAGCCAACTGATAACGTTTTAACTGCTCAGCATCACTGTAACTTTGACCAGCGGCGTTTTTATTAGCCGCACTATTATTAGCAATAGAGCGATTAACCGTATTGTTAACATTTTCAGAGTTATTGGCTTTAGCCTGCCAATAATCACTGGCTATTTGAAACGAGACATCATCAATGACTTCATTTGAGGCTAATAAAGTATCGATGCGCCAAGCAAGTACTTCTCGTGAATAAGGCGATTGCTCAGGCACGTCTTCATCGCTGGCTAAATTTCTAATTAAATTCCACAAAAATTGTGATGGTAAGGCATAACGCATATTCATGCTAATGCCTCGCTGCTCGGCCAGTGACATATTCAGCCAATGTTGCATACCGGCATTTTGCACAATAACAGTGTCTTGAGCGAAAACAGGAAGTGGGGAGAGTTGCTGAATTTTATCAAGCAGCACTAACAAATTTTCCATTTTGTTAGCGGGATAAAGATAGAACAAGTGCGCGCCTTTTTAGCCAGGGTTTTTATAGTTAAATTTAACCACATCACGCACGATAACACTAGCGGTTGTTGTCTCATAGGTATTGAAAATCATTGAATAAAAAGCATATTAGATAAACTAAACATCTTTCGCTTCATTTGAAGTTAAAGCAAAGATATTATTTAAGATCAGTGTGATACCCAGGCCATTTTAAGGTGTAGTTGCAGCGTTAAGCGAGGAAATAAGATCAAGGCGCGATAAAATAATAGTGGTTATTCTCTTAACAAAAATATCGGGGAGGTTTTGAACAGTTTTGGCTAGTCTATAGGCAAAAATCATGATTTCCTGAAGTAATCCACGTCTTCTGGCTAAACCTTTGTCGACTTGCACAAACCTGCTTCTTAAGGTGGAACGGGTATATATGCAGATCGGCGAATAACCTACTTTAACAACAACGATTATTAGGTTATGAAGTCTAATTACAAAAGGTTAGAAAAATGAGTATTGAACCAAGATTGCTTTTACCGGTGATAATTTTGCCTTTAAGCATTTTTTTATCATTTTTTTGTAGATCTTTTATCGGTTTTGTAGGTCGGACTTCAGTCCGACAAACGTTTAGCAGCCAATGAACATAATAGGTCAACCGACATCTGCAGCGGCATATTTTTTATCAGCATTTATACCAATAACCGTTAAATTTCATTTAACCTGATGGACTGAAGTCCAACCTACATGCGACAAACGTTTAGCAGCCAATTAACATAATAGGTCAACCGACATCTGCAGCGACATATTTTTTTATCAGCATTTATGCCAATAACCGTTAAATTTCATTTAACCTGATGGACTGAAGTCCAACCTACATGGGACAAACGTTTAGTGATTTTTTTGTAGGTCGGACTTTAGTCCGTCAAGCTTACCGCGAATACAAAACGTAGTGGGATAAAGCCAAACAGAAAAATAAACTGAAAGCTATTTTTCTTTAAATCTGACAGCTCAAAACTTCAAACTGAGCGCTGTTTTTTTTAAAATCTGATGGACTGAAGTCCAACCTACATGGGACAAACGTTTAGTGATTTTTTTGTAGGTCGGACTTTAGTCCGTCAAGCTTACCGCGAATACAAAACGTAGTCGGATAAAGCCAAATAGAAAAATAAACTGAAAGCTATTTTTCTTTAAATCTGACAGCTCAAAACTTAAAACTGAGCGCTGTTTTTTTAAAACCTGATGGACTGAAGTCCAACCTACATGGAACAAAAACTTAGTAAGCTTAGTGTTACTCAGTGCCCGTTTTTTAACTCTACAGAGATAACTTTTGGCCAGATATAAGAAAAAAGCCAATTTACGAAGAAATAAACCACAAGCAGTACAACAATACGAACGTCTGAGTCATAGCCGCTAAATTCTACCAGTTGCTTACCCGTAAGCATTAAAAATATTAATGTCGCTAAAAAAATAGCAAACCAGATGCTTTTGGATTTTCCTGTTGAAACACAAAGGCTACCGCAGCTTTTACACTTTACCTCAGAGAGTCCAAACCGTTTAAGGGGTAATAACTTGTTTACATCACTTTTTGAAATAAGTGCATTTTGACAATTTGGACAAAGAATATTCATTTTAAACCTTACAGCTATTTCAGCGGGAAAATATAGTTGGCTAAAATAAGCGACACAGCCGCAAAAAACAAATTTTATTTGTCCTATTTCAGTCGATCATAGTTTTTACCTGTAGATAACATCATTTTTTTACCACTCTCACTGCTTATTTCCGCTAATTCAAGTATCTTTAAAACCTCTACTGCATCAGCTGGATTAACTGGATTACAACCACCTAACTTTATAGCTTGAGCAATTTCTAAGTAGTATTGCTTGTAGCAGCCCTGCTCAGTTTCTATCGCTGTACTCGAAAACTCAGAGTATAAACGACCATAATTTTCCTCATTTTCGACACCATACAAGGAATTTTTTGGGCTTATACCCTTTTTTAGTTGCTCTTCTTGCGGGTCAAAACCATATTTAATGAAACTTCCTTTTGTTCCTTCAATACGAAAGCGCATATTGGGAGCCGCTGAAAATGAACTTGCATGGAGAACAACCTCAATATTTTCATAATGAAGTTGCACGTGAAAATAGTCCGTAGTTTGAGAGTTTGCTCTTAATGGTAAACATCTTGCCGTTAATGCCTCAGGCAGACCAAAAATATTGATTGCTTGATCCACTAAATGCGAGCCTAGATCAAACCATATTCCAGAGCCCTTTCCTGCTTGTTCTCTCCACCTTTGCCTAACGATTGGTCGAAAACGATCATAATGAGATTCAAAGTATCGAACATATCCAAGTTGGTTGTTTTTTAAAAGCTTTTTAACCGTTAAAAAATCCCCATCCCACCGCCTGTTATGAAAAACAGACAGTAATAACCCCTGCTCTTTAGCTAAGTCTACTAGCTCCTGCGCTTCTACACTGGTGGTAACCATAGGTTTTTCTATAACGACATTAATGCCATGTTCTAAGCACAATTTTGCCAATGAATAATGCACATTATTTGGCGCTGTGATGACAATTAATTCAAGGTTTCCACTCGTTATTAACGCTTGTGCCGTATCAAAAATGGCAATATTAGGATGTTGCTCCCTTACTAATTCTTTTTGAGAACTATTTATCGCGACTAACTCCATATATTCAGATGTTTCTATCAGGGGAATATGAAATGTTTTAGCTGAATATCCGTATCCTATTACACCAACTTTTATCATGTAAAAATAACCTATTTTTATGACCAGATGAATTTATTGAAAACTAAGGTTTTATTAAACAACAATAAAGTTCACTAAAATTAACGAAGAATGAGCGAAAAAAGAGCAAAGGCCAACTATTCTCTGTCTTTTAAGCAACTTATTAAGTGCTGATATAAACATTTTTTAGCTAAGTAATCCTAGAAACCTCTAGATTACTTAGCAAAGCCTGCCAGTGCAATTGTCTTTTTAATTAACTTTCCTAGCGATGTTTTTATTAGTCAAATGGCAGGTGATAGCCGTTATTTTTATCACCGATTTATGGATGACATCATAGTGTTAGCCACAACTCATTGGCATTTACGCCAGCCGGTGAGAAGAGTCAATCAGCACTTTAATCAATTAAAAATCGCGCAAGCATTGTATAAAACTTTTATGGGAAAAATCAGTCAGGGCTGGGATTTTATCGGTTATTATTTTACTGGTAAACACTTAACCGTGACAGCAAAAACACTAGAAAAACACGCTTTGCATTACCGGCAGTTTTATGAGCAACTAAGTGTGAAAAAAGCCAGCTTAAGTAAGGTGGCTTGTTCTTTGGGACGCTATGTAAAACGTTGGCAGCGATGGTCTGCCGTTGGATTACAATTGATGTTTATAGAGCATGCTCTATACATTGAACACGAAATAACATTTCATATTTATTTCGCTAAAACTTTCGAATAGCACGTACTCTGGATGGCACAGTTTTGTCAAGGGATTGGATACCAGGTGCCCCATCGGGGGTGGCGTTCATGGATAAATTCCAAGCTGAAGTGGGGCCAGACGTATTCGAGGTCCAATATTGTGCTTCCCCGGGCATGTCGTATTTTGCTATCAAATCCACGTCATAGTTGTCAGTTAATATAGCTAATTCATCGCGTGAGGGTAAATACCAGTCGTTAAAACCATTTAGCGCGTAGTTGTCTGCCAATAGTGCGGGGATAAATAATGAACTACTAGCCTCATATCCATCTGAACATCTGTGGGCGAGTAGCTGTGCAGTAGCTTGCTGGCCGTCCATACTATTACCCCCGTAATGATGAACCGAACTATCGGTGCGGCAACCCCATGATACCAATTCCTGGTCGTTCAGATCGACTGGCGATATCTCTATTCCGTGTAAACCTTGGTCTGTAATGCTCAATACCCATCCTCCTGCTGGCCCCACGTCGCCGATGGCGTAGGTTATGGTGGATTCGATGGCTTTCCAGCTAAATACACCATCAGTATTGGTCAGCATTTGCGCACCCGTTATATCCGCATTCGGTGCATCTATTATGCTCCATGTATTGCCATTCCAATATTGCATTTGACCGGGTTCTGTTCCTGGCTTCAAACCGGCTCCATCTGCACCGTTCTGTCCGGTCGCGCCATTACTGCCTTTTGCGCCTTGTGCGCCAGTATTCCCTATAGCCCCCTGAATACCTTGGCCTCCCTGGACACCGGTATTACCGTTTGTTCCCTGAGCACCTTGTGCACCGGTATTACCGTTTGTTCCCTGAGCACCTTGTGCACCGGTATTTCCTTGTGGCCCAGGTGTTAATGCCATACCGTTGATTGACTCAATCACATGCTCAAAATTAGCATTCAGCTCTTCCGCCACCGCTGGGCTACCGGCACTCAATGTGTTTGGCACGGGGTCGGCTGCGTGCGCCGGGCTAGCCAATACCGTTATCAGTGCAAGCGCTGGCATAATGGGCATCAAGTAAAGGCTCGTCTTGGTTTTTATTTTTATTATTTTGTTATTCATGGTGTTTTCTGCTCTCTATGTGCCTGTTTGTTAGATACGTAGGTCTTGTTTATTTTTTATGTCTTATTGCCAGGTACTGCCGTCATTCCAATTGAACTCACCCCAGCGTGCAATAATGCTGGTGACCGGTTCGATGGTGACCGTAATAGCGCCATTACTTAGCTCAGCGGTTGAAGTCGTTGTGCCCGTTATGTTGGTTTCATCGACTAACATGCTGGCCACCTCGGCCACAGTAAGCGTCGTATTAGGTATGGTTAAACCCGTTGGGTCCTGGCTTAACTGGGTCAAAGTGGCGGTGTTATACACCTCAGAAGAGACACCGTTGACACGGGCGTCTATCACCCCGTCACTTAAGTCTTTTGCCAGTTCAGTGATAATGTCGCTGACATCACTTGTCGTGCTGACATCTTGCTCCATCTCAAAGGTGACGGCCGCAAAAGCTTCGATGGCGGTGCGATAAGCAAGGGTGTCGCTTAGCGCTTCGAGGGTATCGCTTGCGTTATTCACTAAAGGGGGAGTCACAAAAATATCAACACGCTGCGGCATACCAAAACCAAAGGTCTTAGCCACCTGCTCTGCGGCGGCTAATAGTGTCACCAAAAACTCTGCCGCCGTTGCCTCATTCGTCGACTGATTAATTGCAACACTCAGGGCAAGGGTGGTTAGCGGTGTCGCATAGACGGGCTCACCCGAGTCGAGTAAGCCCTGGGTGATAACAGAGCTGAGCGTATTTATAAAGGGGAAAACACCCGTAGTGATGTCGATGGTGATACCCGCCGTACTAGTAAATTCCATGATATACGGTGGCGTTAATGGCGTCGGCAAAGCCAGCCCGGTAATAGCGGCACTGGCATCTGTTGTGCCGCTCGCGATGACTGCCCCTTTAAAACCGGCCTGCGCGCTATCAAAGGCATAAACTGTGACAATCGCATTCGCCAGTGGCCCTTTAACTGCCCCCCCTGATAGTGTTTGTGTTGTTGATACGGGCGTCGTTGGTACTGGCGTAGGTATTGACGGCTCTCCATTGTCAGCGCCATCAGAACAGGCCAAGAGCAAGGTGCTTAATAAAATGATAATCGTGGTTGATAGCTTTGAGCTAAAACGCATTGTCGAAGTCCTGTTGATTAAGTTATTGCGCGCTACATCATCACTACTGATGTGAGATCACGCACGGGGCATAACAAAAAATAATATGGCGAGATTACCACGGGATAAAAAATACCCATAGCACTTTGTAACAACATGTAATAAAGACATGTATTTTTGTAACAGTATGTGAGAAAAGCTAACATAAAGCTTTTCATCAGATAAATAAAATCACTCTTATTGACCTAGTAAACAAACCTTAATATACCAACACGCTTCGATATGAGCAGGTGATAGATTAAAGCTAGCCACCCCTTTCAGCTATCTGCTGTACTGACGCTTATTTCCCGCAGCTTAAGGTGAATGCTGCGACGCCATCAGATGACATGGTCTAATGGATTAGACCATGTCACTCAGCCAAATAAAAACGGCAAAGCCAATAACTATAATAAGCAATATAGCAACTAACCATTTCAGTATGCTTAGTACTAAATTTAATACGCTATTTAAATCCACCTTGTTCTCTTCGCATCCGTACTTCGGCTGTTCAACCCTAAGAATACATTAAGATTTTCAATCCTTAACCTCTTTACGACGCACTCAGTTCTCAGTTCTCAGTTTTAGTAATAATTCATTATTAAATTTGTAAGCTCAAGTTCTGCCTAATTCAGCTAATAAATGTTCTAGTTTGATTTCATTAAGGTGAAACCACATTTAAACTATTGAGTAAGTAATAATAAGCAGTCACGGTTAAAATACATAAGCCTAACACCATCAATGTTCGATATTTAAAGCCATAACTGTGCGCTATGGATCTGTCTTTATGTGCAGCGACATCCATCATTTCATCACCAAAAAATATTGATAAAAATGTGCCTAAAGCACTAATGAGTAAAATACTCCAATATGGATAAGGCTCAGATAAAATATGTTTTAATAATTTAGTAACAAATGCCAAATCATAAATATTTGAGTGCTGAAAAAACATGTAAACATTGATGCCTACAGCAACAAACCAAAGCACTATTTGTGTATAAGCCATCTTAATGTTAAATAATAATCGAATAGGAAAAGCTAAAATAAAGCCACCATCAGCAATAGGTGTGCATAAGACGAAAAAACTCCAAGTCAGCACTGAAACACCAAAGCCAGTAGCAGCATCGTACTTCCAACTCATATATGAAAAATAGGTTAAAAGAATTAACACCAGCGCTAAAAATTTAAGTAAAATTTCTTTGTGCGTCTCATGTTTAGGATTGAAATTAGCTTTATTATTAAGTATTTGGATAATATTTCCTGCTAGGGTAAGAGCGATGTAAAAATATAACATTAAAAATTATCAGCCGACATAGGATCTCGACTGAAGTGTTACATTAGATGTTGATTAATTTTTTGACTGTTTTTCCTTTAGCTGTTTAACATGAACAATGAGTGTGTCGACTGTATCTTTTAATAAATCGAGCTCGTCAAACGTCAAGTCATTTAACTGTTCGAGGTTGTATTCTATGCTATTAATTATCTGTTTATAGGGCCGCTGCATTGGTCTCATAAAATAGCTAGTAACCGTTGCTACTATGGCGCCAAAAAACAACATCGAACCAATAACTATCTATAGGCCTCCAACTAACTGAGCCTTACCAGATATTGGTGCATCAGCAATTCCAGCGGTAGAAAATGCAGCTATCCCGCAGAAAAAATTAGCCACAACACAACTAATAATACCAATCTCATTAATTGTCTGATCATTTTTACTGGTTAAGACAACCAACTACTGCGTTATTTATTTAATAATTAGAACAACTAGTTATTAAATAAATGCCTTATATTTGGCCATTTTCCCTGTGTATGAAGAGCTATATCATCAATGATTTTTTAAAGCGTATATGTCGTTTATTTTTCTCATCATGTCGTTAACTCACGTAAAAATAATAATTATGTTATACGAAGTAATACTTCAATCTGCTCTTATAACAATATAATACCTAAATACAGGCTTGTCATAGTTGGCTAGAATGTAGACATGAGCTAGCCAAAAATTAAAAAAATTACTTGGTTTGTTAGCAGCGATTAATCACAACCTGCTGGTCTGTCACTTCAACTATAAGCATTATCTTTGGGCGGCTAAAACCACCAGGGGATGAAACGTTAAATAAGCTTGAGTCAAAAGCTGAAAAACCTAATAAGAAAGTTGAAAATGAAATGTTAGATGTACGGTTAAACAGGCTATCTGACTTTGCACTACGCAGCCTTTATAAATGACATTAAATTATAGCGTTTACATAGCAATTATCAGTTACAACGCTGCCAACGAGGTGCTCTCAATTGGTATATTAATTTTAGTAGAGGGCTTGAGGTTTTTCGATTAACTATATGTATTAGTTAATTGATAGATGATCTCATTAATTTTTCCGGAGATGATATATACCGCGGGCTTGAAATATTATTGGGCTAGCTTTATAGCGACATGATTCTACAATTTTTTGCCAAACTCAAGAGAAACGCCTTAGTACCACCATCCCATTGATGATTCATAATAAAATAAGCGGAAAACCCATTAAACTGATTTTCCTTGTTATACACATAATTTATCAACAGCCGTTATAATCTATTTTTGCAGTGTAGCTAAAAAATAAAATCGTTTATTTGGCCACAATTTCTTGATCTATGCGCTAGCGAGACATAACTTAAATCTTTTCAAATACTGTCACTCTGAGCTTTCGATCGACATTCTCATCAGGAAAGTCACACTCACTGGTAAACCGATCAATCATTTTCAAGGTATGAGTCGATGCGGTAATAATTTCGGCATCTGACTGATCCCACGTTGCATCAAAGCGATGAAACATACAAATCAACCAACCTCCTGGGTTTAAAAGCTTTGAGCATAGACTGACCAATCTTGCAAAGTCTTGCCCTTTAGGTTGATGCTCTGAATGAGGTGACTTATACACTTTTGGTGGCGGATCTAAAATAATACCGTCGAAGGTCTGGCCACGCTTTATTGCTTTAGGTAAATGCTTATAGATATCACCTTGTATAAAGCTGCGCGTGCCAAGGTCAAGGCCATTTTTTTCGTAGCTTTTTTCGATACGGGGTAACAAGTCTTTCGATTTATCCAAATGAATAGCGGCTTTTGCACCACCTTTTAAAGCAGCAATACCGAGACTACCAGTAAATGAAAATAAGTTGAGAACACGACGACCTTCACTATGATCAGCTAACCATTTGCGCACTGGACGCGCGTCAAGATACAAACCGCAGTTATGCATCGCATCCGGAAGTAAACTGTAATAAACACCATATTCTTTAACAAATTCTGGAGCGTCGGAAAAATCACCATGCAGCGCAAACATTCTTTCCTTCAACCGTAATCCAAGTAATTGATCACCTTTGGCAAGAATTAGCGTGAAGGGGAAGTGCTGTAGCAGTGCATCTTTAATCGCATCAAGATCGTCACGAATATCCTCTTTATATTCAACCACAGCCATAGTACCGAATTTTTCAATAACAACACCTTTTGCGCCTTCAGCGTAACCATGAAAAACACGCCAACAATCAAATTCATCCGATTCATGTAAAACTTTTCGATCATTCCATGCTTTTTCGATTAAATCATGCCAGTTAATTGTCAATTCTATGCCCTGCCCGTATGTGTTTTTTAGTCTTGATTCCCACCTAAAATTACTGAAATAAAAGGATGTGGGGACTCTAACTTATTGAGCTAGCATTATAACGAACCATAGCTTGTGTTAATACTGATATCCACACAGAAACAAAGTTCCCTATAAAAATCCCCTGCCAAAATATATCCTGTTCACATACGTCTTACTAAACTGGTAATAATAACCGGTGATAAATATTTGGCTATTTCATATTTGGCCAATGGCAGTAATCACTGGCTTTACAGTTGACGGACTAAAGTCCGACCTACAAAAAAAGCCTAACGCTATATAGTCACTCGCAGGCACCATGTAGGTTAGACCTCAGTCCATCAAGTTAAATGAAATTTAACGGTTATCAGCACAGATACCGAGCAACAAAAGTAATATACCGCTGTAAATTTTTTTAGCCCATGACAGTAATCGCTCGCTTTACGGTTGACGGACTAAAGTCCGACCTACAAAAAAAACCTAACACTATATAGTCACTCGCAGGCACTATGTAGGTTGGACTTCAGTTCATCAAGTTAAATGAAATTTAACGGTTATCAGCACAAATACCGAGCAACAAAAGTAATACACAGCTGTAAATTTTTTTGGCCGATGACAGTAATCGCTCGCTTTACGGTTGACGGACTAAAGACCGATCTACAAAAAAACGCCTAACGCTACATAGTCACTTGCAGGCACTATGTAGGTTGGACTTCAGTCCATCAAGTTAAATGAAATTTAACGGTTATCAGCACAAATACCGAGCAACAAAAGTAATACACAGCTGTAAATTTTTTTAGCCCATGACAGTAATCGCTCGCTTTACGGTTGACGGACTAAAGTCCGATCTACAAAAAACGCCTAACGCTACATAGTCACTTGCAGGCACTATGTAGGTTGGACTTCAGTCCATCAAGTTAAATGAAATTTAACGGTTATCAGCACAAATACCGAGCAACAAAAGTCATATACCGCTGTAAATCTTTTGGCCGATGACAGTAATCGCTCGCTTTACGGTTGACGGACTAAAGTCCGACCTACAAAAAACGCTTAACGCTACATAGTCACTTGCAGGCACCATGTAGGTTGGACTTCAGTCCATCAAGTTAAATGAAATTTAACGGTTATCAGCATAAATACCGAGTGACAAAAGTAATATACAGCTGTAAATTTTTTTAGCCCATGACAGTAATCGCTCGCTTTACGGTTGACGGACTAAAGTCCGACCTACAAAAAAACACCTAACGCTAAATTATTACCCGTAAAATAATTTTTGGCTAACATACCATTTTCTCTCTAACCCTCTAAACAGTAACTTTCATCAGCTAATAACCGTGTTGTACAACAGCGCTATTTACAAATACGTTTTTTCAGCTTTAGTTACCTTCTCTAAATAACGACGAGACTCTACCTTGGGGTGCTTTTTAGTGAGCAGATAATAAACAACTTTAGGCGATTTATTATTGAGTACTTTCATCGCGGTTTTACGATTACCATGAAAGGTTTTTAATACATTGCCGCTGCCGCCATTGTAAGCTGAAATAATGGCGTAATGACGACTGGTGTCATTACTAACATCTTTTAAATAATTGTTATTAAGAATATGTAAATAGGCTGAGCCAATATCAATATTAAAAGCAGGATCAAAGAGTTGCTGCTTGCTTGGCATACCCTTTTTCTTTTTAATACGTTGAAAAACATCGGCGCCAGCGGTACTAGGCACAACTTGCATCAAACCATAGGCATTAGCGGTACTTACAGCAAATGGGTTAAAACTACTTTCGGTTTCAATGATGCCGTAGATCAACTCTGGTGATATTTGATAACGATTAGCCGCCGCCAGTACATACTTACTGTATTTTTGTTCACGTAAGTGTTGATGTTTTTCAACCATTTTAATGCTAACAGCATAAATTTGTTTTTGATTTTTGTTGTATTTTTGTAAATTAAATTCTGTTAAATACTTAGAAAATCGATTAGCACGCCATTGATATTGAATAGGCTTATTGTCGCGATCAACCACCTGTTGGTACAAATAAGGTCTGCCAGAGAGTTGTGGTGCTTCGCTTGAAAATATATCAGTTTTTCGAGGATCTGATGTGGCTAATAAAGTAGTCACAATGGCACGCTGTAAATTGTGCAAGGTTTTAGCCTGAGACTGAGCCGCTAAAGTTTCAATTAAAATACTGCCTTTTTCAAAGTCAACAATGGCACGCGCTTGGTAGTCGTTAGTATATTTAACCAGTTTTTTATTGCTCGGTATTTGAGGTTTAGCTTCGCCCCACAAATCACCTACATGCTGACTTAACTCTTTAAGTAACACTTTGATATTATTGACATCTTGCTGAATAAGTCGATTAGTTTCAACCGCTTGATGAGCAATGGTAATAAGATCAGTATCGTTAGCATTTATTTGTTTAATTAAGCTTTCAGCACTACGAATTGAACTGAGGTTGGGTATGCTCTTACAACTGGTTAAACTAATGACTATAAATAATAACAACACTTTTTTAAACATTAAACAACGACCTTTAGTTTATTTGCTTGCCACATAGCACTATATAGATTCATCTACTGAAAAATAAAAAATAAGTTAATAATATAAAGCTAATGCTTTGCACTACGATTTTTGTGACCTTTATCAAACGAGTTTGACTCACTGTGCTAGCGGTAAATGCAACACTTATTGCAACGGGGTTTATTAAAAGAATGTCTATTAGTTCTTGGTAATTAACCTTTGCTATAAGTTGAACTCTAGATGTGTGATCTATCTCATAGCGTGTAGTTATGAGTTTTCAGACGCGCAATTCCAACATATTTCAAAAGACGGGGCATTTTTCTCTGAGCAGTTTGTGCAGGTCCAGTCTTCGCCATCCATGTCACTCTGTGATGAGACTAATATTTCTGTCGCACGTTCCAAGTCGGCATCATCTGTAACCCAAACTTCAGGCCAAGAGTCGAAAACGGATATTTCTCCTATAGCGCCCTGAGAAAATTCATTTTTAATAAAGGTACTTATTCCTTGTGCTTCAATAAGGTTTTTAACATTGCTAACCAGTAAAAGGCTTTCGTTGGAATATACTATCTTCATAATTAAATTCACCTAAGCATTTAATCAGGGGAAACTTTCCTCTGATTTATTTTATATATTAATAACAAAAATTTGCCACTATTACCAATGCTCGCTTGCAGCTAAAACTAGCTATTTTCCTTATTTAGCACCCCAAAAAGAAATAATAGTTAACTGTCTATAACAACAATGACTAAAATTGGATAATATGAAAAAATCATTTTTTATGGATAATATTGCCAAGTAAATGTACCGCCAAAATCATGTAAAAACATCTTGATACTTATATCTAGTAAATAGTAGCAAGGTGTTGTTTATAAAACACTAAAACAATTTGTTCGTGCTACACTGCTTTAGTGTTTTTTATTGGTTAATCGCGTTTTTTGACAGGGCTATATTAATGCTATTTTACTAGTGGCTAAGTCTAACGATGAGTATTCTTGCTGTTTTACATCACTATAATTTTGTAAAAAACGCTCAGTTATAAAATAGCTTCAAACTAGCGGCTGCCGCTTATATTGACCTAAGCATAAAAACTAGCAGACATGAACAATGTCATAGATAATTTGTGTTGACAATAATATTTATGATTCAATAATAATGAAGTCAGATTTATTAAGCGTAATTATATAAGGCTATTGAGTGAGTATTTTAACAGTTGAGCATATCAGTAAAAACTTTGGCGCACTGCAGGCGGTAGATAATGTTAGCTTTGAAATTAACCAAGGCGATATTGTTGGATTTTTAGGTAAAAATGGCGCGGGTAAAACGACCTTAATGCGCATGATAACCGCTTTTCTTGCACCTTCTTCTGGCAGAATTTTCATTGATGGCGACGACATTACTAAACACTCCTTAACTATCCGGCAAAAAATTGGTTACCTACCCGAAAATCCCCCTTTGTATACCAATATGACCGTGTTGCAGTATGTAAAGTTTGCGGCCGACATAAAAGGCGTTGCCGCGAAAAAACAAGCCGTTCAGCTCGCTAAAGTATTAGAAGACTGCCAATTAGAGCAGGTTAAACACAAAACTATTTCAACCTTATCTAAAGGCTATAAACAAAGAGTGGGTATTGCTCAAGCGATTATTCATGAGCCTAAGTTACTTATTTTAGATGAACCCACCAGTGGCCTTGACCCTATGCAAGTTCAACAAGTGTTAGCACTTATTAACAACCAAAAAGAACAAAGAACCGTGTTACTGAGCACACATACCTTGCCTGAAATTGAAAAAATAGCCCAACGTATTTTAATGATTAAATCTGGGCAACTTATTATTGATCAGTCATTACAAACCTTGCTAAAAGGCACAAATCAGCAAGCTAACATCGACAGCGCCAAAGATGAAAATAGCCAAGTTCAAGCATTAACCTTAGAGCAAATATTTTTTAACCATCACCAAGAGTCAGCACCTGTATCATCAAAAAAAACCATCCAAACACCCGTACAAACACCAAACCAAAATGTAAGTAATTACTGATGAATAAAATTATCGCACTGACCAAAAAAGAGCTACATAGCTACTTCAGCAGCCCTGTGGCCTACATTATTCTCATTGCTTGTTTGTTGTTATTTAATGTACTTTTTTTTATGCTGATAGAGCAAAATAGAGAAGTGTCATTACGAGATATCTTTCAAGTGATGGAGTTTATGTTTATTTTCATCATCCCTTTATTAACCATGAAGTTATTTGCTGAAGAAAAAGCTAATGGCACCATGGAGTTTTTGCTCACCGCCCCCTTAACACCGAGTATGATAGTGTTAGGTAAATACTTTAGTATGCTAATTTTTTACTCACTGTTAATTAGCATCACTAGCATTTATTATTTTATTGTTGAGTATTATGGCAATCCCGACCCTTACAGTATTTTATCGGGTTATGTCGGTATTTGGTTAGAAGGCGCACTTTTCATCGCCATAGGTTTACTGACTTCGTCGTGGACACGAAATCAAATTATTGCCGCGATGACCTCATACCTGATCCTATTCTCACTGTATTTTTCAATCAGCTTTACCAAGTATTTCACCGGCTTTGCAGAAAGCTTTCTGATCCAACTCAGCACGCGTAGCCATCTTGAAAATTTCGCTATGGGTATTATCACAGCCAGCGATGTTATCTATTACTTAGCCGGTATTGTGCTCTGCTTGGTATTAACTGGCTTGAGCATCAACCATAGGTTGTGGCAATAAATGATGATTAAAAACAATAAAACTTTACTGCTTAAAAAGTTATTACCTGCTTTAATTGGCGCAGCGCTCTTGCTATTTATATTAGGTTTAGCGTTATTTTATATCGATGCGCAATTTTCTTTGCTGTCATTAAGCCTTGCTAGTGGCCTTACATTAGGCGGCGGCATAGCATTTTTAGTTTTGCTCAAGCTTAACAGTCAGCTTAATCAGACTGACGCTAAGGCGATAAAGGCGGCATTCAATGTCACTAATTCAGCTGCCACTCATCAAGGCAAAACTAAGCCCCGTTTTATTGGCCCACAAGGAAAAAAAGTCTGCCTTATTTTTACTATGATCATCGTGAGTATAGGTTTTTTGGCTACCAGTCATTATGCGGCCAATAGCATAACCACGCGATGGGATGTCACGGCAAGTCAACAACACACCTTAACTAAAAACACTATCGAGTTTATTAGCACACTGAAAGAAAAAGTTGAATTAACCGCGTTTTATGTCGGTTTGCCACCAAAATATTTACAAGATTTATTTAAGGAGTATGAAAGGCTTTCTGCTGGCCTGATCAGCACGCAAATAATTGACCCGATAGAGAATATTTCATTCGCCGCTAAGTTTGGCAATGTAGTCAGTGGCGCCGAACGTAAAGTTATTGTGCAGTCAATTAATGGCCGAAAAGATGTTGATTTTAGCGATGACGTACTGACAGAAGAAAAACTCACTAATGCCATTGCTCGCGCTAGTAGCCCGCCAAGACAGGTTTACTTTCTCACTGGTCACGGTGAATATTCACTGGCAAACACCGACAATGTCGGTTTATCGACCTTTAAACAGTTATTGGCTGATAACAATATTAACAGTAAACCACTGATGTTAGGTATAACTCAGTCGATCCCTGCTGATTGCGATGTACTGGTTATTGCCGGTGCTCGCACTGAACTTACAACACAGGAAGATAAGTTAATCATTGATTATTTAACCGCGGGTGGTGATGCCTTATTTCTGGTTGAACATACCATAGTTACCACGCCTGATAAGCCACTAACCGCTGAACAACTACAGCAAAATCCGTCATTAAATAGCATTATTAATCAGTGGGGACTTAAGGTTAAATCCGACATTGTGGTTGATTTAACCAACCATGTCGGTGACGATGTCGGCAGTCCTGCCACCAAAAACTACCAAAAGCATAAAGCCATTACCCAAGGTTTAGATTATACCTTTTATGTTAGGCCACGCTCCATTGAGATGTTAGCCCAACGTCGCCCAAGCATTAAGTTAGCGGTTATTGCCGCAACGGCATCAACAGAAAAAAGTTGGGCAGAAACTGACAGAAATTTAGCGATTCAATATGATCAAGGCATAGACACTCCTGGTCCAGTGCCCATTTCTTATGTGGTACTTGAAGAGCATAAAGAGATAACTGCTAGCCCAAATAAAGTGCAAGCGCCTCGTTCTGATACCCGAATGATTGTTTTTACCGATGCAGACTTTTTAACCAATGTTTATATTAATCAATACAGTAATGCCCAAATGGGGCTAAATATTGTTAACTGGTTAGCTGAGACAGATTATCAAACTTTTTTAAGTGCGAAGGTTATAAAGGTTGAACGCTTAGATTTAACCAGTAGACAAAAACGTCAGGTCATGGTGATATTATTTTTCAGCCTATTTTTCTTTGTTATTGTTGGCATAGTGGTTTGGTTAAAATCAAAACAGCATTAAAATTAGCTATTGCCTTTTAAGATTACCCCTAACATTAGCCGTTAACATTAGCCGATGAATACTAGCCAATGCTCAGCTTGGCTAGCCATAATTGCCAACGCAGTTGCCGATAGCTAAGTTGTAGTTTTATTAACTGCTTATCACGCTCTTGTTGGTTAATATCATCAGCAAAATTTTGATAGCTTAGTTGTGCAAAGCCGTTTGATATAGCACAAAAGTTCGCTGACAACTCAGGTCGAGCTGTCGCAATAACATCAGCAAACTGTTGCGCGGTCATCGACCTTGCTTTTACCAATTGATGCTGCGCCATTAATTTTAGGGTTTTTAAATACAGGGCTTTAATTTTATCCTCAGCTTTCCCTTTCGCCTTGCCCTTGACAACTTTATAGCCATAAAACAGCAAGGCGGCGCCAGCTAATATCAGCAAAAAATATAAAATATTTTTACCCTGCTTTAAACTCGCTAACAGCTGCGCCATAACACGCGATTGCTTTTGGCCCGTATAACCAATAACCCAACGTGTCCATTGGTAGTCAATGGCGTCAATTTGCATTTTAACTTGCTTATACCACCACATGGCACGTAACGCTTGCAGCGAAAAAAGTTCGGAAGATAAATCATCATACTCCTGCATTAAGCTAGTCGAAAATCCCCTTTCAACACGTTCTGGATCAACCGCTGCCGTTGGGTCAATGCGCTGCCAACCGCTGCTGGGTAACCAGACCTCAGACCAAGCATGGGCATTGCGCTGATAAACACTTAAATAATTTCCACTGAGATTGAACTCGCCGCCTAAGTAACCAACCACCATGCGAGCAGGTATACCGGCAGCACGCATTAAATAAGTAAAGCTACTGGCATAATGCTCACAAAATCCCGCCCGAGTGTCGAAATAAAACTGGTCTAAACTATGGTTATTCAGCCGAGGCGGCTGCAAGGTGTAATAATAGTTTTCTTCATTAAACTCAGTTAACACCTGATTAATTAACTGGCGGTCATCAGGATACTGCTGACGCAATTGTTGGCCTTTAGCGAGCAATTTAGGGTTATTGTCAGTGCTTAATAGCAAATTTAAAGCACGGCTAGCATCAGACAATGTCGCTGACATTTTGGCCTCTGGATAACTGGTGACTTGATAACTTAATGTTTGGCTAATAATACCGCGATAAAACAAGGCAAAGTCATCACGCTGGCCAATATTGCCTTGCTCACTAGTGGCGAAGTCGAGTGCAAATAACCAAGATTGAAAGCTAGGCTCAGCAATCACCTGATAGCTTAATCCTGTACCACGTAATTCAATATCGGCTGAACTGTTTGCATGCTCCAAGGTAGCTGAACCATAACTACTTTGAGCACTTTGACTACTTTGACTATTTTGAGTTTCGTCTCGACGGATTTGTCGCCAAGTTATTCCGTCAAAATCATCTAATACCATCGCCCGCCAATACAGCTGAGCATGTTTAGGGTTACTGTTTTGAAAACTGACCCGAAACGCCAATTCATCCGACAAAGCTAATTGCGCAATATCGCCAATTTTTACGCTATCAGACAGCCCAACTTTTGCTGATTCAACACTTGGCACTTGCCAAAACGGACTTAACTTGGGAAACCCGACAAATAACGCCACCGCTAAAGGCACTGAATATAAGCCGAGTTTAGCGACTAATTTAGCTTGTGCCAATACCGCCATTGTTGGTGCAAATAAGTTAAGTAAAATCATTAAATTGCCAAAAACCAAAACAATGACAGCCAATGAAAAATAGATAGATTGAATAAAAATTAATGAAGAGGTGGCAACAAAAATGCCTAATACCACCAGTTGATATAAATCTTTTCGCCTCGGTATTTCAAACATCTTTAAACTATAAGCGAAGCATAATAAATGCATCATGCTCAGCAAAAGCCCTAATGTTTGCCCCGCAACCGCGATAGCCACACTACCTGAAATAGCTAATAGTAAAATCAACCAAGACGGTAATATTTTAGGTGTTATATAGCTTTTTATCGATGGGCTCAGCTTTGGTGCCAGAGCGCCTTTGCGGGCAATATTTAAATGCACAATAAACTGCAGCGCCAAGGCAAAAGTGGCAAACAACAAATATAGCAAGTGCAACTGTATAACTAAGGTTGCAAGGTTAAGCAGCTGAAAAATTAATAAACAAAAATACATTTGACTCGTAAGCTGTAGAGCACTATTTTCGCTAGAATTTTTAGTTTTGCTAGGTGTAAGCTTTTGTTTAAGACTGTGCTTAGGCCCTTGTTCAACTCTGGGTTTAATTATTTTTGTCATCATGCACTCAATAACGTGCCAATGCGGTTAAGCATTTTAAGGTATGTTGTGCACTATGGTCATACTCAACCACTTGGTTGGGGAGTTTCAATGAAAAGGCAATTTGCTTAGTACTACAGTCTTTAATCGCATAACTTAACCAACTTAAACGCTGTTCAAGTGTGCCGTTTGGCAGGCGAGCAAAGTCTAACTGCAACTTGCCAGATAAGGCTTGTTGATATTGTTTTGTTAACCAACCTTGTCCTTGTGCCACATGCTTCCATGCCACACGACTCAGGGGTTCACCCAGTTGATAATGTTGCAATTGGTGAAATTCATCTTGGCCCGGTTGAAAACTGTCTTGGTAACTTTCAAGGTTATTTTCTGCCACTTCAATCGCCCGATTTTGTTGCTTATCGGTCCAAGCATTGGCGACAGGCTTTGGATAAGCGGTAACTTGCTGAGCAAAGTCTAATCGGGTCCAAGTTTTAAATAACCCAAAGCCAAATTCGCTGATAATTAACACGCGACCTAGTGGGTATTGACCTCGTTGACAAACCCGATAAGGTATCCGAATGTTGTTTTCACCTATCTCGAGTTGTGCCAATGTTGTTTTGCTAAGCGCACTATTGCTTGGTTTACGCTTGCTTGGTTTATTTTCCTCCACGCTGTGATTAACTACTTGTTCGGTCTTTACCTTTGCTTGATCAAAAGAAAAGCTAATAGTAAAGCGCACTTTTTTACTGGTGATCACCAGTGGAAAATACAGCGTTGAATCAACAAAACCTTGTAATGAATTTGTCGCTTGAAACTGTAAGCCAGAAAGATTAAAAAAACTATGGTGCAAAACCACAATGAAAAAACTGACTAATAAATAGCTGATCAATATAATGACATTATTCTGATAATTGGTGCCCAGTAAAAACAGCAACAGCATAAACATTAACAAACCCGCACCAAAACGTGTGGGAATAATAAAAATATTACGATGATTGATTTGTTGTCGACTGGCTTGCGGAATTCGACGAATTAGCCAAGCATTAAAGTACTTATGCAGTAGGCTTTTCAAGCTGGCGATTATCGACCCTGAGCTTATCGAAGAGAACACGGTGTTTTTTCCTTTGCTAAACAACTAAAGCTCCTTTTCACTCGATGGCAATCACTTAACTTCGTCACTTAACTTCGTCACTTAAGTTATGACTTAACCTCATAACTTAACTGTATTATTAAACGCTGTAATTTAAAATACAGTCTTAAAGCAACGGATTCGTCGGATCAACCTGCGACAATATTTGCTGAGAAATCTCATCCGCTTGCTCAAACATATGATGTTGTTGTGGCGCTAGTCTATGTTCACATACTGGGGAGAATACCGCTTGAATATCTTCAGGTATAACATAATCACGATTTTGAATAAAAGCCCATGACTTTGCGGCTGCCAGCAATGATTTTCCTGCACGCGGCGATAACGCCTTAGCTTGCGACTCACTTTGTCGGCTCACTCTACATAGTGCAATCACATAATCTACAATAGCAGGTGCAACACAAATAGTCGCAATATGCTGTTGTATTTCTCGTAATTGCTCAACACCAAGAAAAGGCTTAATAGCTATAATATCGCGGTGTGATGTTAGTGATTGTAAAATTTTACGTTCGGCATCTATATTAGGAAATCCTAAAGAAATTCGCATCATAAAACGGTCTAATTGCGACTCTGGCAACGGATAAGTGCCGGCATGTGACATGGGGTTTTGTGTCGCTATAACAAAAAATGGCTCAGGTAATAAATGGGTTACACCATCAACACTCACTCGCCCTTCCTCCATAGCCTCTAGCAAAGCGCTTTGGGTTTTAGGACTGGCGCGGTTCACTTCGTCAGCTAAAACCACTTGATTAAATATCGCGCCCGGATGTAATTGAAATAACTTTGTCGCTTCATCAAAAATAGCAATACCAATAACGTCGGCTGGCATCAAATCTGACGTAAATTGAATACGTTGATATGACAGACCTAAAGTTAAGGCTAAGGTGTTAGCTAAGGTAGTTTTGCCCATACCGGGTAAGTCTTCAATTAAAATATGGCCTTTAGCAAACAAACACGCCAAGGCTAATTTCACTTGATGAGGCTTGCCAATAACGACAGATTCAATTTGAGCCAAAACATTGGCAACCACAGTTTGCATACTTGTCGTTCCTTCTTATTGAAACATTAGCATAATTAATTATTTAACGAATACCAAGTAAAATAAACTCTCATTAAATTATGTGGACACTAAATGCAGCAGTAGATGCCGTAGTAAGTGCAGTAGTAAGTGCAGTAGTAAAACCCTGAAAAATAGTATTGAAATCAAAAAAACTGTCATTGGGCAAAGAATAGAGCAAAAAAAAGCCGCTTATTTGACCTTAGTCAACAAACGACAATATGGCCTTGTGGCATGCTAGCCAAATGTGTAAATAGAGACAGCAAATAAGCATAAATTTGCTTTTGATATATCACTATTTTTTAGCTCAGTTGTGCTTTCACTCTCGAACAAAGGTCAAGTAGTGGCCAAATAATAGTCGAGTTTACCTTTATCATTAACAGCAACTGACTCAACAAACATGCGCGATTATAGGTCGCATTTCGGAGATGATTTATGGATGTCGATTTTAACGAAATAAGCTATTTAGTTAACCCATCTAGTCTTACATTACATGCCGATCATCAGCAGTTTTTGTTATCGTTAATTGGTCTTACCGTTATAGATATCCATGGCGAAAACAATAATGAATGGCGAGTTATTTCAACATTATTACAGGGTAATGAACCCTCAGGCCTTATTGCCATACATAGATGGCTTACCAAAGGAAATAGATTACCTCGACCTAAAACGAATATTCGCATCATTATTTCATCTGTTGAAGCCGCTACTTATCAGCATTTATTTCATCACAGATACCTGCCCGAAGGCATTGATTTAAATCGCTGTTTTAACGAAAAAAGCATTCGAGGCGGTATTGATGGAAAAAATAAAAATATTGACGGCTATATTCAACGAGCGACATTAATAGAAAATGCCATACGCGAGGTTAACCCTACAGCCATTATTGATTTACATAATACTTCAGGTAATGGCCCTGCCTTTGCGGTCAGTACGTTGATTAATCCCAATGTGTTATCAATTACCTCTTATTTTTGCGATACCTTAATTTTATCTGATATTAGCATTGGCGCTATGATGGAGCTGAATTTTTCCTGCCCGGTAGTTACGATTGAGTGTGGTGGTGGCGGTGATGACCAAGCACATGATGTTGCTTATAATGGTATCAAAAAATTTACCCTTAGCGATGGTCATTGTACTTTACCACAAGATAAGGCCGTGCAAATTCTTTACAAACCTTTGCGCTTAGTCATTAAAGCAGAGCGAAAACTATCCTTTAGCAAACGTGACGAAGGCTATAGTGGCGTAACCTTGCGACAAAATATTGAACAATTTAACTACGGTGGATGCTGTGAAGGACTGCTATTAGGCTGGCTTGATGATCAGGGTTTAGAAAACCTTGAAATGTTAAACGACCAAGGCGTAAACGTGATCGAGCAGTACTTTAAAATGGTTGATAATAAATTGCTCTGTGCAACCAGTTTTAAAATGTTCATGGCGTCAAATCAAAGCCATATTGCACGTTCTGATTGCCTATTTTATGTCGTTAATAGCGTCAATAATTATCTTTCATAGCTAGCTTTACTAAAAATAAGGCAATAATCACTAGCCAATAACTATCAAATAACACTCAAATAACTATCAGTTTGATTAACGCGATAAAAAGTCAGTTTACGCTGGCTTCATGCTGCGCTATAAAGCCGTTAATGCTGAGCTTTATCTTTTTTGAAGCGCTTTATTTTTTCGCGGCAACACTGATTTCATTTAACTCAAGGGAATAAATATTAGCTTACACTTGCTTATTTTTTTAAATTGAACATATTAACGACTCTGACCCGATTGATACTTACCCCATTGATAGACCATTTATATTTTGACCCCATTTATAGTAAAAAAGCTGAGGTAACTAACTAATACTAAATGGTGCATCAGCTATTGCTTGTTCTAGGGCTATATTCTCTAAACCTAAATCGCGTAGCGCGTGAATAAACTTCAAGGTTTTAAAACTATCAAACCATACCGTCAGTTGTTTGTTAAATTGTGCTTGCTTGTTCTCTTGTTGCTTAGCCACAAAATTCAGTAAACCTATGTTGGTTAAAGCCTGCTGGCTCTTTTCAGGTGAAAAAGCTAGCCATAGCTCAGGTTGTTGTCGATATTGCCATAGGCATTCAAATGCCTGTAAACAGGCTTTTAAATGCACAAAAACGGCTGGATTATAGTATTGATAATCTTGCCCTTGTTCAACAAGTTGCATGATATTTTGCACTGCTGGCCCAGTACCAAAAGGCACACGCTGTGAAGGCCTAGCTTCTAATTTTATCGTTACTTCAGCTAAGTAAGCCACCTCACCCAATTTAGCCAACTTGTTTAACAGATAAAAGTCTTCACCGGCATTGCGTTTAGGAAACCCTCGCGCCTGACAGTAGGCCAGCATATCAAAAGATAAAATACTGCCAATAGTAAAATAAGCATAAGGTGATTGCGCATAGTGCAAACCAGCAACGTAATAGCGTAAAGCGTTTTCGTAGCGTAAATTGGCTTGATGAATGGCTTGGTGTTCACTGTGATGATAAAAATTACAACAAGTAGCAACGGCATGCTTAAGCGCTACATTATTAGCAGCATGAGCGGTAAAGTAATTATCAGGCAGATAGGCGTCAGCGTCTGTTGAATGTACCCAAGAAGCATTAATATGACCTTGAGTGAATAATTTTATCGCTAAGTCTGCGCCAATTTTTCTTGCTAACCCTACACCTTGATCCCCAGGAATGGGTTGGCTGTAACGATTAACCATTAAGATTGACGCATTAACCTTTTGATGGCGACTCGAATGGCACAGGTCAATTAAACTTAAATTACCTTGCTGCCAAATCAGTTCACCCCGTTCAGTAATACTTTGCGCTAAGTCACTTTGCGCTTGTTGGTGCTGACGGCCAAAATCGCTGTCGGGCTGATTAATCACGACGATTAACAAACACTGTTGCTCAACCAGTGTCGAGGCAATAAATCGGTCAATAAATTGCGCAGACTCTTCAAACGCTGGAATAACAAGCACGTGCTGATAGTTGCCCTGTTCTGGAAACGACGCCAGCAATAGTGCTTCTGGCTCAGCATAATGGGCTAAATATTTAGCGCATGTTTTATGCTGTTGTTGCGCAGCGCTGTTGTTAGTCATGGTGCTTATTACCTTAAAAGCTTACGTGCTTTTGTACTTTTGTACTTTTGTACTTGAAGAAAAAAATAAGTTTCAAGGCTATGACCTAAATACACATTGCACATTGCACATTAATGCAAGGCTGCACGAAAAGGTAGCGCCGCACAAATGTCAGCTTCAATGTCTAAAACTTCGGCTAAACGCTGATCAACGTCTGCTTTAGGAAAATATTCGTAAGCTAATTCAATAAATAAATTTTTATGCTTTTCTTCTGATTTAGCGATAGTTTGATAAAACTCTTTGTCTTTGCCTTCTGGTAGCGCTTGTGCAATCAAAAAAAATCGTTCATGACCACGGGCTTCAATTACGCCGCCCACTATTAATCGGTCCATAAAAAATACATCGCTGCCGTTACGAAAAACCTTTCTAATTTGGTTAATGTAAGGGTCTTTTTCATCCGCACCTAATTGTCCGCCACGGGCATAAATTAATTTTAGTACCTGTTTAAAGTGAATAAGTTCTTCAATAGCTAAGTCCGCCATCGCTTTCACTACTGATTTTCGATCTGGATAATGAGAGATCATCGACATGGCCATACCTGAGGCTTTTTTTTCTGCTGCGGCATGATCAGTTAAAAAGGTGTCGAAGTCATTCAGCACTGCATCGGCCCAAGCTTTAGGTGTTTGATATTTTAATTCGAACATAGATAAGTTTTACACAATAAACAAGAAAGAAATAATAGCGGTATTTTACACAGGTAAAAATAAGCGACAAGAAAAATACCCCGATAATGTCCAAGATAGTAGCAATAATATTGTTATAGCTTGCTCAGAGTAATTAAAATAATAATTTGCGGCTAACCTCGGGCTAAAGTTAATATTTTCGCCGGTTAACTAACCTGCTAAAAATAACACTGGTCACGTTAATATTAGCAGCACTAATAACGGCACTAATAATCACTCGCACACGCTGCCACTAAACAATAGCGTCGGCTCAGTGGCTTTACCAACATTAACATTGAGCACTAGCGCAAAAAAAACAGCTGGGCCAAGCAAATTTTTGTCATTGGTGATGATATGATTAAAGCCCGCTTTGAGTTGATATTTCAACTTCTATAATGGCTAATTTTTAATCAGCTTAATTCACTTATTAAGTCAGCTATTAATTACCGCATCAACTTATGCTAAATTTTATATTTATCTGACTCAAACATTTGTTTATTAAAGCGTAAATAAAACTAATTTTGTATACAAAATTAAGTTATTATCAAGAGAAATAAAATTACAATAATAAAAAATCTTGGTCAAAACTTGGATGTTATCTTAGTGGCCTTTTTCAATACTGACATCCTTTTAACCCTTTAAGTGTTTTTTATAGCTATGTTCAACAAACTATTAAGTCAATTATTTCAAAAACCTGAAAGTAGCACCCCTAATATATATTATTTCGAAGAAAGCAGGCAAGGTGTTGATTCAGAAAAAGAAGTTGAAAATCAACAGGCTGATACAAACCGTAATATAAACCCTAATATAAACAATAATACAAACCACGATGGACTCATGTTTTACTCATTTGAAGATGAATATCAACAAAATTTTTATGATTATCTATTAGGCGAATCTAACCGGGTAGAGTCACCAAATGACCATGAACTATCGCAACTTATATCATCAAAAATACAAAGTTTATTGAAAAATCCAAAATTGATTTTAGATGTTTTACCTATATTACCCTTATCTTTAACAAAAATTATTGAGCAGATAAATAACCAAGAATTTGATACTGAAGCTTTAATCCAATTAATTCAGCAAGAGCCTGCCATTGCCGCAAAGGTTATCGAGCTAGCTAATTCAGTTTATTATAATCGTAACAATAAAGAGATCACGGATCTTAAATCTGCTTTTTTGCTGTTAGGCGCCAATGGTTTATCAGAAGGCGTTATTAACGGCTTTGTTAATAAACTAGTACCAAATTCAACTATCTACTTTAGACAATATGGTCAGAAAATATGGCAACATAGCTTATCTACCGGCATAACAGCAAAAGCACTGGTGGCTAAATCGTCCATAAAAGCTAGTGCAGCTCAAGCTTACTTTATCGGTTTAATTTGTAATTTAGGCGACCTTGTCATTTATCAGTTGCTCACCGATGCGTTTGCTATTGTTCATCCAGATTGTCAGCCAAACTCTACTTTATTTAAAAACTTGATGGCTAAAGAATCAAAGAAACTGACTTATTTTATTGCTAAACATTGGAATTTCCCTGATTCAATATTAGACGCATTAGCCTTACAAGCAAAAGTTAAACGCGCAGCATTATTACCAACATTGCATCATAAAATGCCCCTAGCCTGTTATGTTTATGAAGCAAAAATTATTAGCCAACTTGAGCTAAGACTCGCGCATAGCGCCATTGATGATGAATATATTAAAGAAGTGTCAACCTCCTTACTTTTCACTGAAGAAGCCAATAATCGGTTGCAGCAAGTATTAGCCGATAAGGGGTTAGAGAAAACTTAACATAATAGCCGTTATTTATTTTTTATTGAGCACATGGCATTATTAAGACAAATAATACATCCTAAAAATTAATGCCAACGATAACATCACCACAAATATATTATTGCTCAAATCCCTCGAAATATCATGTACTTCTGCATACATAACGCCTATATAGTGAGTAATAATTTGCAACAGTAGTTGCTGTAAGCGCGAACATCAAAACAAACACTAGGCCTGAAGTCAGCATTTCATCTTCTCACCCATCACCTCGGCGTTCACAATTTTTGCGATTAAGTTGGCTTTCACCGCAAAGAAAGCGGCAGCGAAGACCAGGTGAAAATCACCTTTAGTGCATCATAAATCTAACCAGGCGCCCTCTAGCGGTAATTATTAAGAGTCCGCCTCGACCTTGACTGATGTGCTAACCCTGAAGAGAGCTTGTTAATTTTGATAACGATAAGCTTGGTTATAAAAGTTATTGTTATCAATACACATTTATTATCTTTACAATATTACTAATGTTTAATTATTTTTTTAATAGTGATCATTATTAAATATCACTGTCTGGGTCTAATCACCATGATTGAAATAAAAACACCCGCTTACCGCCGAGCAAGCTTTGCGTTAGCATTAGGGTCTTTCATCGTATTTTGCAACTTGTATATGTTCCAACCTATGTTGCCCTTGATGGCTAAAACCTTTAGCGCCAGTGCAATTGAAATTAACTGGTTACTGGCGGCATGTACGTTAACGTTAGCGCTTACGCTTGTGCCATGGGCCATCGGTTCAGAAATGATTGGCCATCGTAAGGTAATGATACTGAGTCTTTTTTTATTACCATTTACGGGTATAGCCATGTTGCTAGCGGATTCACTGCTAACGTTAACGCTAACACGCGCGGTGATGGGCATCTCTCTTGCTGGTTTTATAGCAGTTGCCGTGGCATATATGGCTGAAGAATTTACCCCAACAGCCTTAATACTTGCGATCGGTGGCTATATTAGTGCTAATTCATTAGGGGGCATTTTTGGGCGTTTATATGGTGGGTTTATCACTGAATATTGGGGATGGGAACTCGCGGTAATAGGTATGGCTATTTTCAGTTTATTCGGTGCGTTACTCGTTAACCGACTGTTACCCGAGCAGCAAAATTTCATCCCAACAAAGGGGCAGTTTCGCGTTCATAGTCGTCATGTTATTGGTCACTTGAAAGAGCGTAAATTATGGTTGGCCATGATGATTGGTGGACTAAATTTCTCATTGTTTGTTAACCTTTACACGGTAATGGGATTTCGTCTTGTCGCACCACCCTATTCACTGTCAATCAGCTTAACCTCGATGATTTTCTTGTGTTATCTCACCGGTACAATTACCGCAAAGTTAAGTGGCCGTTGGAGCCAAATTTACAGCCCGATTAGTGGCATAGTATTAGGAACAACAATCAGTGCGATAGGCATGTGGGTTGCAGCTTATGACTCATTACCCGCAATGCTTATGGGTTTATTGCTTATTAGTTCTGGCGCTTTTTTCACACATTCACTTGCTTATGCATGGGTAAGTCAAAAAGCGAGTGTCGCGAAAGCCACTGCCACTGCGTTATACCTTGTACACTATTATGTTGGCGGTAGCCTAGGGGGATTTTACTTAATTGCCTGCTGGCAGTATGGCACATGGCATGGCGTACTTACTGGAGGAATGGTGCTTTATAGTTTGATTTATCTACTGTGCTGGCAGTTACACCGCAGTACTTTTTCACCGTTGAAAACAAATAAACAAAGCAAGATATGAAGCTAGGTGTGGAAGCTGAGTAAAGTTAGCACTATCTAAAGAAAGATGGAAACACCAAATAGGCAAAATCAACTAAAGCTGTAAACTCACAATTTCATGCGTTAAACGTAAGCTAGCTATCGCTAGTTTCTTAGGTCAGCTAACTAAGATTTATCACAATATATATTCCGCTTAGCCGCCCATCAATGTCATACACTTTTGCATTTTTAACGATCACTTTCTGCGCATTACTGACATTCCAGCTAAAAATATTGCCATACATTTTCTAATGTTTATTTCTATCTATCGGACTTAAAATCCCTGAAGAATGCTGACCTATAACATGTATGTAAATTTGAGTTATTTTAACATCATTATGGCCTAACAATTTCTGTACAGTTCGAATGTCCGCACCATTTAATAAGAGTTAAGTAGCAAAGCTATGCCTAAAAGTATGTGCAGTAACATGCTTATGGACTTTCGTTTTTTTAACTGCACGCCTTAAAGCCTTACTTAACGCTGTCCAGTGTAAATGGTGCCTACAAAAATAACCGTCAGTTGGCTGTTGGCATCTAATAGTAGAGGGAAATATATATTGCCATATAAACTCTGTAATCGTATAAAGGTATTTACGGGCTAGCCCCGCAGGTAGACTTGTTTTCCCTTGCCCCTCGGCCGAGTCTTTCAAGTGAATATGCTGGACTCTACTCATTTAATCCTTTAATGGTTCGATAAGTGAGCTGGGTAAAAGTGTCATTCTATCTTTCGAACCTTTACCACGAAAAACATAAATAGAGTTTCCAGAAAAATCAATATCCTTGACCCGTAATCTTAATAGCTCTGTTTTCTTAACCCGCTTCCATATAGCAAACTAAAGATAAAGTGATGTGGGTGTTTTAATTCACTAATAATTGCTATTGCCTCTTCATTAGATAATACCGTTGACACTATTTTTGGTGCCTTAGCCCTTACAGTATCCGTTATATAAATACAGCTTAGCTTCATATCCCGCTTTTATGTATAAAGCGGGATTTAATCTGTCTTTCTACATCGCTATATTCAAAAAGTAAAATTAACGTGTTGAATGTTAATATTAAGTTATGTATATTAATTTGAATAAATAT